>JANYJJ010000009.1 GCA_025358485.1 Burkholderiales bacterium
CACACCGCCCACGCCGGGGGGCAAGGCCAACAGCAAATCAAACAAAGCCAACACCGCAAACGCAGACGTGTTCACCCAGTCCAGCGACCACCAGCCCAGCGCGCAGGGCAACCTCACCGGCGGCCACGCCCCGGCTTGGCACGGGGCCAGCCCCGATGCGGCAGGGCACGCCAATGCGGCGGCCATGTCGGGCTGGAAAACCAAGGAATTCGAGAGCTCGGGCCACAACCAACTCGTCTTCGACGACACCGACCAGCAAGCGCGGGTGCAACTGGCCACCACGCTGTACGCGACGCAGCTGAACCTGGGGCATTTGATTCATCAGGCAGACAACCACCGAGGCAGCTTCCGCGGCCTGGGGTTCGAGCTGCGCACCGACGCCTACGGCACCTACGCGGGCGACCGAGGTTTGCTGATCAGCAGCTACACCGCCCAGCCGTTTGAGCCTGCGGGAGACAACGCAGCAGGGATCGCGTTGGCCGGGCAGTACAAAGCACTGGCACAAAGCTTCAGCCATGAGCACAGTCGCGGCCATTGCTGACGCAGACCGACAGACCGCATGGACGGCTGACGGCAGGCGGCCGGTTGGATGCTCGGCACAAATTGGTCAAACCGAGTTGCCAGCCGCCGCACTGGCTGCGCTGATTGACGACCGCATCAACGGAACTCACTTCGCCACTGTGCCACGCCAAGGGCAAATACCCCTTGGCCCGTGTTGACGCGCAAGAACATTGTGTCTAAAGTCCGTGACATTCATAAGTGTCACGTTTACTTGACACTCTGTTTTCAACGCCGCCGTTTGTCGCACGTCACGAGGTACGCACATGAAAGCCATCACCCGAATTGAGCAGTCTTTGGCCGCCGCTGTGGCCACCGGTGAAGCCCAGGGTTGCCCGCCCAAATTGGCCGGAGCCATCCGCCACGCGGTGTTCCCAGGCGGTGCGCGGGTGCGACCTCAACTGTGTTTGGCCGTGGCTGCCGCCTGCGGAAACGACGACCCAGAGCTGAGCGAAGCCGCTGCCAGCGCCATCGAGCTTCTGCACTGCGCCTCGCTCGTCCACGACGACCTGCCTTGCTTTGACGACGCCGCCACCCGCCGCGGCCGCGCCTCGGTGCACTTTGCCTACGGCGAAAGTTTGGCGGTGCTGGCCGGTGACGCGCTCATCGTGCTGGCCTTCCAAACTTTGGGTGCCGCTGCCGGTAAATCGCCGCTGCGACTGCCCGCTTTGCTGGGCACCATTGCCCAGGGCGTGGGCATGCCGTTTGGCATCGTTGCCGGACAAGCCTGGGAATGCGAGCCGCGCGTGTCGCTGGCCGACTACCAACGCGCCAAAACCGGTGCCTTGTTCACCGCTGCCACCGTGTCGGGTGCATTGGCTGCCGGTGCGCCGGCTGAACCTTGGCGTGCGCTGGGCGAATGGCTGGGCGAGGCCTACCAAGTGGCCGACGACATCCGCGATGTGGCCGCCGACCCGTCGGTGATCGGCAAGCCCACCGGCCAAGACGCGGCGCTGTGCCGCCCCAGCTCGGCCCGCGAACTGGGTTTGGAAGGGGCGATTGCGCACTTCAATTCCCTCGTGCAAGGTGCCATCGACGCGATTCCGTCATGCCGCGGTGAAGCCCAGTTGCGCGCCTTGGTACGCATGGAAGCCGAGCGTTTGATCCCGAAAGAATTGTCGGAAGCGGTGCTGAAAGACGCCCGTGCAAAAGAAGTCAGCCAAGCCTTGGCCTGACGCGCGGCTTCAGAAGTCAGCCGCGTCGTGACTCCTTCAAGCGCCATCGTCGCCATGACGCCAGACCGGCCGCCCGAGCTGCCCAGCGGCTTGTTTGACCGCCTCACTGATCGCTTCTTGGCGTGGCGTGACAGCAAAGTTGCCAGCCGCGGCTTTCAGCGTTGGGCGGCTTCCTTTCCTTTGACCCGCCCCATCGCCCAGCGTCGCGCTCGCGGCCTGTTTGATTTGGTGGCGGGCTTTGTTTATTCGCAGGTTCTGCTGGCCTGTGTGCGCTTGAACTTGTTTGCGGTGTTGGCAGAAGGCCCGCAAACGGTCGCCGTTCTGGCCGGTCGTTTGTCACTGACCGAAGACGCCGCCGAGCGCTTGTTGGCTGCTGCCGTGTCACTGCAATTGGTGGAGCACCGCAGCGGCGGCCGCTACGGCCTGGGTGCATTGGGCGCTCCCATGGTGGGCGACACCGCCATCAGCGCCATGGTCGAACACCACGCCACCCTGTACGTTGACTTGGCGGATCCGGTGGCCCTGTTGCGCGGCCAAGCCAAATCAACCGCGTTGGCGGCGTATTGGCCGTATGCCGCCTACGACAAACCCGGCGCATTCGTTGCAAATTTGGGCGCAGAAAAGGTCAGCGAATACTCGGCTTTGATGTCGGCGTCACAGCCGCTCATTGCCGAACAGGTGCTGTCAAGTTACCCGCTCACCAAGCACCGCGTGTTGCTGGACGTGGGCGGCGGCGAAGGCACCTTCTTGAAAGCCGTGGCTGCGGCCGCGCCGCATTTGGGCTTGATGATGTTCGACCTGCCGGCCGTTGCCGAACGCGCACGCATCAGCCTGAAAGAGGCCGGACTCAGTCACCGCGCCAGCGCGTTTGGCGGCAGCTTCTTTGACGACGCTTTGCCGCAGGGTGCCGACATCGTCACCTTGGTGCGCGTGCTGTTTGACCACAGCGACGAACGCGTTTTGATGATCTTGAAAGCGGCTCGCGCCGCCCTGCCCGCCGACGGCACCTTGCTGATTGCCGAGCCCATGGCCGGCACGCCGGGCGCTGAGGCCATGGGCGACGCTTACTTTGGTTTTTATTTGCTGGCCATGGGCAAAGGCCGCTCGCGCAGCGCCGCCGACTTGACCACGCTGTTGCATGCCGCTGGATTTGCCGACGTGAAGTTGCTGGCCAACGACATGCCCCTGCAAACGCAAGTGATGGTGGCGCGCCCGTCGGCTCAGTGAGCCCTGGCGTAAACACCAAGCTTGATTTGTGTAAATTTCAATTGACACTTTTAACAGTCAGCCTAAGATGACACCATGTTGTGCAGTAACGCTCTTAACTCCGTTTCACGTGTCGGCACTTGTCGCCACGCTGATGCTGCGGGCTTGAGCGCATGAGCACCCTGGCCGTCGTGATGGAAGCGCCCGAGAAGCTCGTTTTGAGCCGCTTGGCACTCACGCCCGCCACCGATGAAGACGTGACCGTGGACATTGAGTGGAGCGGCATCAGCACCGGCACCGAACGCTTGTTGTGGTCAGGTCGCATGCCCGCCTTCCCTGGCATGGGCTACCCGCTGGTGCCAGGCTATGAATCGGTGGGCCGCGTGACAGCCGCAGGCTCACGTTCAGGCGGCACCGTGGGCGACCGTGTGTTTGTGCCCGGCGCGAAATGTTTCGGCGATGTGCGCGGCCTGTTCGGCGGTGCCGCAGCCCGCGTGATCTTGCCCGGCGCACGCACCATCAAACTTGACGAGCAACTCGGCGAACAAGGCGTGTTGTTGGCCTTGGCCGCCACTGCTCACCATGCGCATTCCATGCCCGGCCTGCGCCAACCCGATCTCATCATTGGCCACGGTGTGTTGGGCCGCATGATGGCCCGCTTGGCCGTGGCCGCAGGCGCGGCACCCACGGTGTGGGAAAGCAATGCGACGCGTCGCAGCGGCGCCGCTGGTTACGAGGTGATCGACCCCGGAGCCGACACCCGCCGCGACTACCAATGCATCTGCGATGTCAGCGGCGACAGCACATTGCTTGACACCCTCATCGCGCGCTTGGCGCCAGGCGGCGAAGTGGTGCTGGCCGGTTTTTACGACGCGCCCTTGAGCTTCGTGTTCCCACCGGCCTTCATGCGCGAAGCGCGCATCCGCATCGCCGCGCAGTGGTTGCCACAAGACCTGGTGGCCGTGCGCGATTTGATCGACTCAGGCCGCCTGTCACTTGACGGCCTCATCACCCACCGGTCAGAAGCAGCACAAGCGGATCAGGCTTACCGCACTGCGTTCAGCGACCCCGCGTGTTTGAAGATGGTTTTGGATTGGAGAGCCTGCTCGTGAACACCACACAAACCAACTTGGACAAGGGCACGCCCGTGACCATCATGATGCGCGACCTGCGCGCCGAAGCGGCGGTGGAGCCAGCGCCTGTGTCCACCAGCGCCGTCACCAAAGAAACGCAAATCATTGCCATCTACGGCAAAGGCGGCATCGGCAAAAGCTTCACGCTGGCCAACCTCAGCTACATGATGGCGCAGCAAGGCAAAAAGGTTTTGCTGATCGGCTGCGACCCAAAAAGCGACACCACCAGTTTGTTGTTTGGCGGCAAGGCTTGCCCCACCATCATCGAAACATCGTCGAAGAAAAAACTTGCCGGTGAGGCGGTTGCCATCGGCGATGTGTGCTTCAAGCGCGACGGCGTTTACGCCATGGAACTGGGCGGCCCTGAAGTCGGTCGCGGCTGCGGTGGTCGCGGCATCATCCACGGCTTCGAGCTGCTTGAAAAACTGGGCTTCCACGACTGGGGCTTTGACTACGTGCTGCTCGACTTTTTGGGCGACGTGGTGTGCGGCGGCTTCGGCTTGCCGATTGCCCGCGACATGTGCCAAAAGGTCATCGTGGTGGCCAGCAACGACCTGCAAAGTTTGTACGTCGCCAACAACGTGTGCTCGGCGGTCGAGTACTTCCGCAAGCTCGGCGGCAACGTCGGCGTGGCGGGCATGGTCATCAACCGCGACGACGGCACCGGCGAAGCCAAAGCCTTCGCCGAGCAGGTTGGCATTCCGGTGTTGTCGGTGATTCCCGCCAACGACGACATCCGCCGCAAGAGCGCGAGCTACGAAATCATCGGCCGCCCTGACTCGGTGTGGGGCCCCATGTTTGCCGAGCTGGCCGAGAACGTCGGCACGTCCACACCGCTGCGTCCCAAGCCCATGACGCAAGACGAATTGCTGGGCTTGTTTTCAGCCGACACCGTCGGACGCAACGTGGTGCTTGAGCCTGCCACGCAGTTCGACATGTGCGGCAAAAAAGAAATTGTCAAAGAAACCCTCGAAGTGGTTTACGACGCGGCCTGAAATTCAAAAAAACATGAACGCCGTCACCATTCCCATCGTCCCCGTCAAGGTGCCAACCGCCCTTGAAGGCGATGGCATGGGTTGCCACTCTGGGGGCGACGCCATGTTGGCGGCCGCCAAAGCCGCAGGCAAATCAGACGTGTTGGACCAGTACGCGGTCGACTACCCAAAAGACCCAAAGGCAGGCCCGCACGATCAGCCGCAAAGCATGTGCCCTGCGTTCGGTTCATTGCGTGTGGGCTTGCGCATGCGCCGCACCATGACGATCTTGTCGGGCTCGGCCTGCTGCGTTTACGGCCTGACCTTCACATCGCACTTTTACGGCGCACGCCGCAGTGTTGGCTACGTGCCCTTCAACTCCGAGTCTTTGGTGACCGGCAAGTTGTTTGAAGACATACGCGAAGCGGTGCACCAACAAGCCGACCCGGCGAAGTTTGACGCCATCGTCATCATCAATTTGTGCGTGCCCACCGCCAGCGGTGTGCCACTGCAAATCTTGCCGAAAGAAATCAACGGCGTGCGCATCATCGGCATTGACGTGCCAGGTTTTGGTGTGCCCACACACGCTGAGGCCAAAGACGTTTTGGCCGGTGCGATGCTGAAGTACGCACGCACCGAAGTCATGGCCGGCCCGGTGCAAGCGCCACGCAATTTCGACGCTGCGGCCCAAGCATCACGTGCTGCCAAACCCAAAATTGCTTTGCTCGGCGAGATGTTCCCGGCCGACCCGATGATCATCGGCATGCTGCTGGAGCCCATGGGCTTGGCCGCTGGCCCTGTGGTGCCAACCCGCGAATGGCGTGAGCTGTACGCCGCACTCGACTGCGCCGCCGTGGCCGCCATCCACCCTTTCTACACCGCCAGCGTGCGCGAATTTGACGCCGCAGGCCGCACCGTGGTGGGCTCTGCGCCGGTGGGCCATGACGGCACCGAGGCCTGGCTGCAAGCCATCGGCGCATCGGTGGGAATTTCGCAAGACAAGATCGACGCCGCGAAAAACAAATTTTTGCCTGCCATCAAAGCTGCGCTGGCCAAGTCGCCCATCAAAGGTCGCATCACGCTGAGTGGCTACGAAGGCTCGGAGTTGTTGGTGGGCCGCCTGCTGGTGGAAAGCGGTGCCGATCTGCGCTACGTGGGCAGCGCCTGCCCGCGCACGCCGTGGAACGAAGCCGATTGCCAGTGGCTGCAAGCCAAAGGTGTGAAGGTGCAGTTCCGCGCGTCGCTGGAACAAGACCTGAGCGCGGTGCATGAGTTCCAACCCGACTTGGCCATAGGCACCACGCCGATTGTTCAGGCCGCCAAAGAGCTGCGCATCCCGTCGCTGTACTTCACCAATTTGATTTCTGCGCGCCCCTTGATGGGCCCGGCTGGCGCAGGTTCGCTGGCCACCGTCATCAACGCCGCCATCGGCAACAAAGCGCGCTTTGAAGCGATGAGCCAATTCTTCGGCAACGCCGGAACCGGTCATGCAGCAGGTGTGTGGGAGCCCGCTAACGGCGTGCCGCAAGACCGCCCTGAATTCAAGGCCGACCAACGCCGCATGGCGATCAAATTGGCCAAGAAGCGCAAAGCCGAGGAAATGGTATGAGCCTGATCCTGGACCACGATCGTGCGGGCGGCTATTGGGGCGCGGTGTATGTGTTCACCGCCATCAAAGGTTTGCAAGTGGTGATCGACGGCCCTGTGGGCTGCGAGAACTTGCCCGTCACATCGGTGCTGCATTACACCGACGCGTTGCCTCCGCATGAGTTGCCGATTGTGGTCACCGGCCTGGCCGAAGAACAGCTGGGCCGTGAAGGCACCGAAGGCTCGATGCGCCGTGCGCACGCAGCACTTGATCCTGATCTGCCGTCGGTTGTCGTCACGGGCTCCATCGCCGAGATGATCGGTGGCGGCGTGACGCCATCGGGCACCAACTTGCAGCGCTTTTTGCCCCGCACCATCGACGAAGACCAGTGGCAGTGCGCCAACCGCGCCATGTTTTGGTTGTGGTCTGAGTACGGCATGAAAAAGGTGCCTGCGCGCAAAGCTTATGCAGACCGCCCGATCACTGAGAAACCACGCGTCAACATCATCGGCCCCAGCTACGGCACCTTCAATTCGCCCAGCGACTTGGCCGAGATCCGCCGCCTGGTGCAAGGCATAGGCGCCGACATCAACATGGTGTTTCCGTTGGGCAGCCATTTGGCCGACGTGTCGCGTTTGGTCGAAGCCGACGTGAACATTTGCATGTACCGCGAGTTCGGTCGCATGCTGTGCGAAGCGCTGGAGCGGCCTTATTTGCAGGCACCCATCGGCCTGCACAGCACGACCCAATTTTTGCGCAAACTGGGCGAGCTGTTGGGGCTGGACCCCGAGCCTTTCATCGAGCGCGAAAAGCACACCACCATCAAACCCATTTGGGACCTGTGGCGCTCGGTGACGCAAGACTTTTTTGCGACCGCCAGCTTTGCGGTGGTCGCGAATGAAACTTACACCCGCGGCATCCGTCACTTCATGGAAGACGAGATGGGCATGCCTTGCAACTTCGCGATTTCGCGCAAGCCGGGCGAGAAAACCAACAACGACGAAGTGCGCCGTTTGGTGAAAGAAAAAACACCCTTGGTCATGTACGGCAGCTACAACGAGCGCATGTATTTGGCCGAGTGCAGCGCGGGCATGATGCGCCCCACTTTCATTCCTGCGTCGTTCCCGCTGCCCATCATTCGCCGCCACACCGGCACGCCTTTCATGGGCTACTCGGGTGCCACGTATTTGGTGCAAGAGTTCTGCAATGCGCTGTTCGATGCGCTGTTCCACATCTTGCCGCAAGCCGCTGAGATGGACGCGATCGAAGCCACGCCCAGCCGTGTCGGTTCAGCAGAAAACGCGACCCTACTGCAAGCCGTCACATGGGACGACGAAGCCCACGCCCAGCTCGAAGAATTGATCGAAGCCCAGCCTGTGCTGGTGCGTATTTCTGCCGCCAAACGCATGCGTGACCAAGCAGAGCGCGTTGCGCGCTCGCAAGGCCTCAGTCAAGTCACGGCAGCGCAGATCACCACATTGTTTGGCCGCGCACCGGCCACTGCCACTTCATGAACGCCATCACTTTGACTTACGCAAAAGTGTCGTTCTGCCCGAATCGCTCAATTGCATTGAGTGACCGTCCATTGCTGCAAGGTCGCAGCTTTGGGTTAGCCCGTGTCGCATGTTGCGCCGCGGTTTCTGCCGAAAGGCAAGTTTGGAGGACTTTCAAACATGGCTGAGAAAGTAAATCCGTCAGGACTGACGGACGACGAGTGCCAAGAGTTCCACAAGTACTACGTCCAAGGGTACTTGCTGTTTGCTGCGGGCGCATTGCTGGCCCACAGCTTGGTGTGGATTTGGCGTCCTTGGTTCTGAACTGAATAGCAGGAGAAAACAATGGCGATTCAACTATTGACACAGGCGCGCGACGCAAAAACTGAAGGCTCTCTTGAGGGCTCGCGCAGTATTTTCGTGGTGATCTTTCTTGCGTTTTTGGTGATGGCCATGGTTTACCTGCTGTGCGGCCAGAACTGGCGTACCCAACTGCCCGGGGCAGAGGGCACGAGCTCGGTGTTCAACGGCGTCAAAACCGCTGCCTACACCGTGATGTCTGAACTGTTTTAAACGAGAGGAATTCAACATGTGGCGTTACTGGCGAATTGTCGATCCCCGCAAGGCGATCATTGGTACCGGTCTTTTGATCGCACTTACTTCTACCAGCATCCACCTGATTCACATCAGTGGTGATCGGTACAACATCAACACATGGCATCCCGACACGGTGAAAGCCGCGAAGGCAGCGCAAAACGCTGCATTGCCACCATCGAAATAACAGCCTCGGCTGTTTTATAGGCGGGCGCGTGCGGGTCGAATCGAACGCTGCGTCTGCCAACTTTCACCCAAGAATTTTTTCACCCTAGAACTGTCGAAATCGTCGCAAAGACGATCGAACGGTCGGAGGACACAACATGGCCATGCTGAGCTTTGAGCGCAAGTACCGAGTGCGCGGAGGAACCATCCTGGGGGGCGACTTGTTCGACTTCTGGTTGGGGCCGTTCTATGTTGGATTCTTCGGCGTCACGACCGCTTTCTTCGCGGTTCTGGGCACCGCCATGATTCTGTGGAGTGCGGCCATGGGCCCCACTTGGAATCTGTGGCAAATCAGCATTGCCCCGCCTGACCTTTCATACGGCCTGCGTTTCGCGCCGATGTTGGAAGGCGGGCTGTGGCAAATCATCACCGTCTGCGCGCTCGGGGCTTTTGTGTCTTGGGCTTTGCGCGAGGTTGAAATTTGCCGCAAGTTGGGCATGGGCTATCACGTGCCCATCGCCTTCGGTTTTGCCATTTTTGCGTACTTCACTCTGCAGGTGATACGGCCGGTGCTGATGGGCGCTTGGGGAAACGCATTTCCCTACGGCATCTACAGCCACCTCGACTGGGTCAGCAACACCGGCTACCAATACCTGCACTTCCACTACAACCCGGCGCACATGATCGCGGCGACGCTGTTCTTCACCACCACCTTGGCACTGTCGATGCACGGCGGCTTGGTGCTGTCGGCCACCAACCCGGGTCGCGGAGAAGTGGTCAAGACACCAGAACACGAAGACACCTTCTTCCGTGACTTCATAGGGTACTCGGTAGGCACTTTAGGCATTCACCGCTTGGGCCTGTTTTTAGCGCTGGCAGCGGTGTGGTTCTCGGCGCTGTGCATCGTCATCAGTGGCCCATTTTGGACAGGTGGCTGGCCTGAATGGTGGGGCTGGTGGTTGCAAATGCCTATTTGGGGCAAGTAAGCAAAACAAGACAGGCGTGTTGTTGCTGGGTCACTCCCAGACAACAAGCTTCCCTCGGTGAGCTGATGCATGAAACATCACTGGGCTCAAAGGAGACATGTAAATGGCTGAGTACCAAAACCTCTTCACAGCTGTGCAACCGGTCGGCCCGGTGCACGACGGCATTGCCTTGCCGCGCGGCGACTGGAAGCGCAGCGGCACGCCGTTCCTGGTTCACTTGTTTGGTCGCCTGGGCAATGCACAAGTCGGCCCCATCTACCTGGGTGGACTGGGTGTGGCGTCGGTGTGCTTCGGCGCGCTGGCGTTCAACATCATGGGCATGAACATGCTGGCCTCGGTGGACTGGAATTTGCTCCAGTTCGTGCGTCAGTTGTTCTGGCTGGCCTTGGAGCCGCCCGCACCTGCTTTCGGCTTGAGCCTGGCACCGTTGGCACAAGGTGGTTGGTGGAACATTGCCGGCTTCTTCCTGACCATTTCGCTGCTGTTGTGGTGGGCTCGCACCTACCGCCGTGCACGCCAACTCGGCTTGGGCACTCACGTGGCCTGGGCTTTTGCGGCGGCCATTTGGTTGTTCTTAGTGTGCGGCCTGTTCCGCCCCGTGCTGATGGGCAGTTGGTCGGAGTCGGTGCCGTTTGGCATCTTCCCGCACCTTGACTGGACGGCTGCCATTTCGCTGCGCTACGGCAATCTTTTCTACAACCCGTTCCACGCGCTGTCGATCGTGTTTTTGTACGGTTCGGTGCTTTTGTTTGCCATGCACGGAGCCACGATTTTGGCGGTGGGCCGCTACGGCGGCGAACGCGAAATCGAACAAATCATCGATCGCGGAACCGCTTCTGAACGCGCCGGCTTGTTCTGGCGTTGGACGATGGGCTTCAACGCGACCATGGAATCGATACACCGTTGGGCTTGGTGGTTTGCCGTGCTGTGTCCACTGGTGGGTGGCATTGGCATCTTGCTCACGGGCACGGTGGTTGACAACTGGTACCTGTGGTCGGTCAAGCACCACGTTGTTCCAGCTTACCCAGCCATCTTCCCAGTGGGCGTTGACCCTGCGTTGTTGATCGGAGCCAAGCCATGAGCGCCATGTTGAGAGTCAATAAAATCCTGCGCTTTTTTGTGAAATCTGTTCTGCCAACGGTGCTGACATTGGGCGTCTGCACAGTGGTGTTGTCAGGTTGCGGCGAGCGTCCGCCGATTGAAGTGGTGCAGACAGGCTTCCGTGGCACGGCCATGCAGCAAAACTACAACCCGCGCTATCTCAAAACGCAGGTTGCTGTGAACACTGCCCCGGCTGCACTGGAGGCCGCAAGTGACGATGGCCCGCGCGCCAAAGACGTTTACCAAAACGTCAAGGTTTTGGGCAATTTGAGCGTCGGTGCATTCACTCGTCACATGCTGTCCATCACGCAGTGGGTGGCACCCGAAGCCGGCTGCACCTATTGCCACAACGCCCAGAACTTTGCGGACGACGGCAAGTACACCAAGGTGGTGGCACGGCGCATGTTGCAGATGACTCAAAACATCAACGGCAATTGGCAAAGTCACGTCGGCAAAACCGGCGTGACCTGCTACACATGCCACCGCGGCAACCCAGTGCCAGCCAAGTATTGGTATGCCCCATCGCCCAGCAAAAACAGCGGCGGCAGTCTGGCCGACAAGGCAGGCCAAAACCAACCCATGAAGTCGGTGGGCTACAGCTCGCTTCCTTACGATCCGTTCACGCCTTACCTGCTGAACAACCAGCAAATTTTGGTCAACGGCAACAACGCGCTGGCGATGACAGGCGACAAAGCCAACCGCAGTTCAGTCAAGCAAACCGAGCACACCTATGGCTTGATGATGCACATGTCCCAGTCTTTGGGCGTGAATTGCACTTACTGCCACAACACCCAAAACTGGCAGTCGTGGGCACGGCCACAGCGCGGCGTGGCGCATTACGGCATTCAGATGGCACGCCAAACCAACGTCGATTACATGAACTCGCTGACTGACGTGTTCCCCGCCAATCGCAAGGGCCCTCAAGGTGATGTGGCCAAAGTGAATTGCGCCACCTGCCACCAAGGTGCCTACAAGCCGCTGTACGGTGCGCAAATGGCAAAAGACCATCCGGAATTGTTGTCTCTGGCACCTCCGGCAGCAGCGGTCATGACCAGCACCTTGCCACCACCCGTGGCAGAAGCCATGCGCTCGGTGCTTTACTTCGACGTGGCCTCGCCGGTGTTGAAAGCCGACCAGCAAGCAGGCTTGGCCCAAGTGATTGCCTCACTCGCCGCGGCCCCAGGCAGCAAAGCCGTCATTTCTGGTTATCACTCTGCTTCAGGCACCGTGGCGCAAAACCAAGAGCTGGCCAAGCAACGCGCTTTCACTGTGCGTGACGCCCTGGTGGCAGGCGGCATAGACGCCAGCCGTGCGGTGTTGGAGAAGCCGCAAGTGGTGGAAGCCAACGCGGCTGGCGAAGACGCGACAGCGCGTCGCGTTGAAGTGACCGTCAAGTAAGCACTGCCGCCAAAAGCAGCAGTCAGGCACGCAGGCATCAAAGCGGAAGCGGTGTTGTGAACACGTTGCACAACACCGCTTCTTCCGTTCTTGAGTCCGCCGGACTATCGTCTGCCAACGGCGCAGCGGCGGCCCCTGTGGTTCAAGTGTTGCTGTCCCACCCACGCGGTTTCTGTGCTGGTGTGGTGCGTGCCATCGAGATTGCCAACCGCGCCTTAGAGCTGCACGGCGCGCCGATTTTTATCTTCCACGAGATAGTTCACAACGGCCATGTGGTGGCCGACCTGCGCTCGCGCGGCGTTGTGTTTGTGAACGAGCTGAGCGAAGTACCTAGCGGGGCGGTGACGATCTTCAGCGCGCACGGCGTGTCGTTGGCCGTGGTGCGAGAAGCGCAAGCGCGCGGCCTCAACGTGATCGATGCGACCTGTCCCTTGGTCAGCAAAGTGCATCAACATGCGCAGCGCTACAGCCGTTCGGGCCACACCCTCATCGTGATTGGCCATCCAGGACATGAAGAAGTTGAAGGCACTTTAGGCAGAGTCAACACGCCCGCGTTCTTGGTCAGCAACGTGGCCGACGCCATGCTTCTCAAGCTGCCGGTCAACACACCGCCAGACATCACATCGCCAGACGCCACACCTCTGGCTTACGTGACGCAGACCACGCTCAGCCTGGACGACACACGCGACATCATCGACACGCTGACCAAGCGCTTCCCGCACATCAAAGGCCAGAACACCGACGACATTTGCTACGCCACGCAAAACCGCCAAAACGCCGTGCGCGAATTGGCCAAGCAAGTCGAGTTGATTTTGGTGGTCGGCTCACGCAACAGTTCCAACGCCACACGCTTGTTTGAGGTGGCAGCGCAGCAAGGCGTGGCTGCGTACTTGGTGCAAGACGAGTCTGAGATCAACCCGCATTGGCTCACCAGCTTGCAACGCATAGGCGTGACTGCGGGGGCCTCCACGCCCGAGGTGCTGGTGCAGCGAGTGGCTCACCGATTGAGCCAGTTGAGTGCGGCCAACATCTTGCAGTCTGACGTGCTTGACCCACGCCTTGAAGAAGGCATCGTCTTCCGACTGCCGGTGGCCTTGCTGCGGCGCGCAGCGTGAACCTGAACGCCTCCTCGCGCAGCGCGACACCGCAGTCGCGTGACGATGATTTGCCCGCTTCACCGCAACTCACCACGGGCACACAAACCGCCGGCAGCGTGGTCGTCGTGGTGCTGGTCGACTTCAAAACCGAATCAACCCTTTGGGGCTGGTCGCGTCTGGTGATGCAGCGCTGGCCGCTGCGCGCCATTGCTGGTTTGAAGTTTTCCAAAGTGCTGGGCAGCGGCTATGAGGGCGGCTTTGGCCTGCGCCCCAGCCGCACACGCCAAGGCTTATTTTTGGGGTTTGACACCGAAGCCTCAGCACGTGATTTCGTGGCCGCCTCACCTGTGCTGGCAGGCTATCGACAACATGCGCGCGAGCTGTGTGTGGTGCTGCTGCGCGTGTGTTCATGTCGCGGCAGCTGGTCGGGAGCCAGCTTGGAAGTCACCGCCGACTTGCCTGCCGATGGCCCGGTGGTCTCGCTCACCCGCGCGTCGATACGTCCCTCACGTGCGCGCCTGTTTTGGCGCATGCAGCCGGCGTCAGAGGTGTCGCTGCATTCAGCGCCCGGCGTGCTGATGGCCACCGGCGTCGGCGAAGCGCCGCTGCTGCGTCAAGCCACTTTCACGCTCTGGCAAAACGTGGCGGCAATGAACGCGTATGCGCGGTCGGGTGCGCACCAAGCCGCCATTCAAGCGGCATACGGCGGCCAGTATTTTTCAGAGTCGATGTTTGCGCGCTTCGTGCCGATACAAATCACAGGCACCTGGCAAGGCAAGCGCCATGGCTGATGCCCGCACCAAACACGTCGTCGTCATTGGCGCAGGGATAGGCGGTTTGGTCAGCGCCTTGTTGCTGTCGCACCGCGGCTTGCGCGTCACGCTGCTGGAAGCCGCTGCCACGCCCGGCGGCAAGATGCGCCGTGTGATGGTGGGAGGCCAGCCGGTCGATTCCGGCCCCACGGTGTTCACCATGCGCTGGGTGTTTGAGCAAATTTTTGCCAGCGTGGGTGCCTCGTTGAACAGCCACGTGCAGCTCAGCCCCTTGAGCATCTTGGCGCGGCATGCATGGCGCGCCAATGGCGCAGGCAATGACCAACGCCTCGATCTGCACGCCAACATCCAACAGTCAGCCGACGCCATCGCGCAGTTCAGCTCACCGGCTGAAGCGCGGCGCTTCACCGAATTTTGTGCGCAGGCCAAACGCATATACCAACACCTGGAAGGCCCCTACATCCGCTCATCGCGTCCCAACATGATGAACATGGGCGCTGACCTGGGCCCCGCCGGTTTGGCTGCGCTGGCCAGCTTGGGGCCCTTTGCATCGCTGTGGTCATCGCTGGGCAAGTACTTTCACGACCCTCGCTTGCAGCAACTGTTTGGCCGCTACGCCACTTACTGCGGTGCGTCGCCGTGGTTGGCCCCGGCCACGCTGATGTTGGTGGCGCATGTGGAGCTGGACGGCGTCTACGCCGTCAACGGCGGCATGAATGCCTTGGCAGTGGCCATCGCCAAACTGGCGGCAGCCCAAGGTGCCGTGCTGCGCTACGGCTGCGCCGTCAAGCGCATCCTCACCAGCAACGGCAAAGCTTCGGGCGTTGAGTTGGCCAACGGTGAACAACTTCAGGCCGATGCCATCGTCTTCAACGGCGACGCCAGCGCGCTGGCGCAAGGCCTGCTGGGCGACGCCGCCGGTGTGCGTCAAGCCACCATGCAAACAGCGCGCAAAAACCGCTCCCTGTCTGCCCTCACGTGGTCAGTCAACGCGCGCACCAGCGGCTTTCCCTTGGTGCGTCACAACGTGTTTTTTGAAGCCGACTACGAAAGCGAATTCACCGATATTTTTAAGCGCCGACGCTTGCCCGAACAAGGCACGGTCTACGTCTGCGCGCAAGATCGCGATGACTCCGCAAGCAGTCCTGACGGCACAGAACGCCTGCTCTTGCTCGTCAACGCACCACCCGACGGCGACGTCAAAGACTTCAAATCCACCGACTTCGACTCCACCGACGGCGACTCCACCCATCTCGACTCCACCAACACCCAAGCATGCCAAGACCGCAGCCTGAATCTCTTGGCCCACTGTGGCCTGAACCTCGACATGAGCACAGCGCAGATCGTGCAAACCGCGCCCTGCGATTTCAACCGCTTGTTTCCGGGGACGGGCGGGGCGCTGTACGGCCAAGCCTCACACGGATGGATGACGCCGTTTCAGCGCTCGGGGGCGGCAAGCCATCTGCCGGGCCTGTACCTGGCCGGGGGCAGCGTGCACCCGGGGCCGGGGGTGCCCATGGCCGCGCTGTCGGGCCAACTGGCGGCCGAGACTTTGATGGCACACCTCGTTTCGACCAAGCCGTTGGGCCGGGTGCGTATCTCTGGTGGTACGTCGACGCCATCAGCGACGACGGCCAACACGCGCTCAGCCTCATCGCTTTCGTAGGCAGCGTGTTCTCGCCCTACTACGCCGCAGCCTTCAAACGCCAAGGCCACCAAGTGAACCCGGAAAACCACTGCGCCCTCAACGTGGCCCTGTACGGCGCGGCAGGCAAACGCTGGACGATGACCGAACGCGGCGCGCGCCACATCCACCGCGACCGCAGCCAATTCAACATCGGCCCCAGTCGCCTGCAATGGCGCGGCGACCATTTGCTGATCGACATTGACGAGGTCGCCATGCCCTTGCCCCGCCGCGTGCGCGGCAGCATCCGCGTCTACCCACAAGCTTTGTGCACCTACAACGCCGCACTGGACGATCAAGGCCGCCACCGCTGGGGCCCCATCGCCCCTTGCGCACGAATTGAAGTGACCATGGACCAACCCGCAGCAAGCTGGAAAGGCCGGGCCTACTTAGACAGCAACGAAGGCGACGAGCCCGTCAGCGGCCCCTTCAAAGTGTGGGACTGGTCGCGCGCCGCCATGGCCGACGGCAGCACCTCGGTCATCTACGACGTGCAACTGCAAAACGGCAACAACATCCTGCTGGCAGAGCGCTTCAAACCCAACGGTGAAGTTGAAGCCTTCCAACCCGCACCACGTCAGCCCTTGCCCTCAACCCTGTGGCAGGTGGGCCGGAGCATGCGCACTGAAACCAGCAGCAACGAAAAGGAGGCGCTTCCCTTTGAAAACGCCACCGTCAAAGAAACCCTGGAAGACACCCCGTTTTATGCCCGAAGTTTGGTCAACGCCACGCTGTTGGGCGAGCGAGTGACAGCAGTCCACGAAACCCTGCAACCCCAACGCCTCAAAGCCTGGCCCATGGGCTTGATGCTGCCGTTTCGCATGCCGCGCAGGGGTTGACGTGACGCGAACCACTCTCACTCGAACCATCTCACTCACATCGCATTCGTAACTCCGTTCGCATCCCCGTTTGCGACCCCGTTCGCAAAAAACCCGTATGCAAACACCCGTTCGCAACCCTATTCGCAAGACCCCGTTTGCAAAAACTCGTTTCCAAAATCCCGTTCGTGCTGAGGTATCGAAGCATTCAGCTCAAACCACCGTACCCCTTTCGGACTGAGCTTGTCGAAGTCCCACCTCAATCGCACACCAAAACCCCCCGTTCGGGCTGAGGTATCGAAGTCCAGCGCAGACCTCGAATCCACCCGTTCAGACGGAGCTTGTCGAAGTCCCACCCAAGTCACCCCATGTTCTCTGGCGAAACCCTGAAAATCATCCATGTCTTGAGCGTGTGCCTGTTCCTGGGCAACGTCGTCGTCAGCGGCACCTGGGCCGCCTTGGCCGAGCGCACGCGCAACTACGAAGTCATCGCCTTCAGCAACCGCTTGGTGCTCATCACCGACGCCCTGTTCACCTTCACAGGGTCACTCTTGGTAGTCGGCACCGGCCACATCATGGGCCAGCGCTACGGCGGAGCCGCCAACCAAAGCTGGATCGCCTGGAGCTACGCCCTGCTGGGCATCAGCGGTGCCATTTGGGCCGTCGTCCTCGTGCCCATCCAACTGCGCCAACGCAAAATTTTGAAGCGCGACAAAGCCATCACGGCCGAGTATTTGAAGCTGTCAAAAATCTGGCAAATCGCCGGGGCCATAGCCACCATCGTGCCGCTGCCGATTTTGTATTTGATGATCACGAAGGGAGCTTGAGCCGGCATGCGGGCAACCCCCGCCAAATCAATCAGGTGTTGTCAGGAGCTGAACTTTCGGAACCACGACGATGCCAGCTTCGTCATACCAGCTGATCTACGTTCTGGCCCAACTTGGTCAGATCGTTTTTGGTGCTTCCAGCGGTCGACATTGACGGGTGAGACATAGCGTAGGTGGCTGCTTCTTGGGCCGAAACGACGCAGTCCTTATTGGTATCAGCTGCCGCATACGTTTGGGAAGCGCTGTTCGCTCCGCCAGAATGTCCTGGCAAAGGTTTTCGCACACACCGATAGGTTGTTTGATTGCCGATTTCTGCTCGAAGGCATTGGGTGACAAGTTGCCCAGTTTGGAGTGCAAACGCACGTTGTTGTAGAAGCTGACGATGTAGTCAGCGATGTCGTTCATGGCTTCGCCGTGGTTGGCGTAATCGCGCTGCCAGACGCGTTCCAACTTCAAGTTCAAGAAGAAGCGCTTCATCACCGCGTGACCACCAAAGCGCGCCCAGCAGTTGCCCTTGCGGCTCATGCTGCCCACCAAGCCGTGTTGGCACTGGAGCTGCAAATCATTGCCTGGTCAGAAGAATTTGCGCGGTAACCGGCCAGTCATCCCATCTTGATTGACGCCCCGA
>JANYJJ010000010.1 GCA_025358485.1 Burkholderiales bacterium
CATCGCCAACCCGTGCGGCATTTTCGGCGTGTACTCCTACCGCGAGGTGTTTGAGTTCGACCGCTTTTGGGGCATAGGCACAGGCCGCGCGTTTGCTTTGGGCGCGATGCACGCCACGGCCGACAAAGTGAAGTCGGCTCGCGAGCTGGCCGAGATCGGCGTGCGCGCCGGTTGCGAATTTGACAAAAACTCAGGCGGCCCCATCCGGGTGCACACCATCAAACTGAAAGCAAAGGTCTGACCATGGCCACACTTGAGATTCAAGTGCCCGACATCGGCAATTTCAAAGACGTGGCCGTGATTGAGCTGCTGGTGGCGGTGGGCGACACCGTGAAGCTTGAGCAGTCCTTGATCACGGTGGAAAGCGACAAAGCGTCCATCGAAATCCCTTCGTCGCATGCGGGCGTCGTGAAGGCGTTGAGGTTGAAAGTGGGCGATGTGGTGAATCAGGGATCGGCGATTTTGTCGCTCGAAATCGTTGACTCCCTCCCCCTGGAAGGGGGAGGGTTGGGGAGGGGGTCGGGGGGTGGAGAAGTGGCTGCTGTGACTTCACCGAACCCTGCTGCCATTTCACCCCCACCCCAGCCCTCCCACTTGAAGGGTGAGGGAGCAGAGCAGTTCGATTTGATGGTTCTCGGCGCTGGGCCTGGCGGGTATTCGGCGGCGTTCAGAGCCGCCGACCTCGGCCTGAAGGTCGTTCTTGTCGAGCGCTACCCCACGCTCGGCGGCGTCTGTCTGAATGTCGGCTGCATTCCCTCCAAAGCGCTGTTGCACGTGGCTGCCGTGATGGACGAGGTCAAGCACTTCGATGCCCTGGGCATCACCTTCGCCCCGCCCACCATCGACCTTGGCAAGCTGCGCACGCACAAAGAAAAAGTCATAGGCAAATTGACCGGTGGCTTGGCGGCAATGGCCAAGATGCGCAAAGTCACTGTGGTTCAGGGCAACGCCGAATTCGCTGATGCCCACCACCTCAGCGTCACTTTGCCCGACGGCCAGATGCGCATGCTGGGCTTCAAGCGCGCTGTGATTGCTGCGGGCTCAGAAGCGGTGAAGTTGCCGTTTCTGCAGACACCAGAACTGCGAGACGATCCGCGGGTAGTGACGTCAACCGGCGCGCTCAAACTTCAACACGCGCCGAAGCGCATGTTGATCGTTGGCGGCGGCATCATCGGCCTGGAAATGGGCACGGTGTACTCGACGCTGGGTGCGCGTTTGGACGTGGTGGAAATGCTGGATGGGTTGATGCAAGGGGCCGACCGCGACCTCGTCAAGGTGTGGCAAAAAATGAACGCCCCGCGCTTTGACAACATCATGCTCAAGACGAAAACCGTCGGCGCGCAGGCCACGGCCGACGGCATCTTAGTGAGCTTTGAAGGCGAGGGTGCACCCGTCAAACCGCAGCTCTACGACATGGTGCTGCAAGCGGTGGGCCGCGTCCCCAACGGCAAGCGCATAGGCGCAGAAAAAGCTGGTGTGGCGGTGAGTGATCGCGGCTTTATCGCGGTGGACATCCAAATGCGCACCAACGTGCCGCACATCTTTGCCATCGGCGACATCGTGGGCCAACCCATGCTCGCCCACAAGGCCGTGCACGAGGCTCATGTGGCCGCTGAAGTGATTGCGGGTGAGCTGCTGCAAGACGATGCGCTCAGCAAGGCCGCGTTCAATGCCCGGGTGATTCCAAGCGTCGCTTACACCGACCCTGAAGTGGCGTGGGTGGGCGTGACCGAAGACGAAGCCAAGGCCAAAGGCATGAAGGTGAAAAAGGGCTTGTTCCCTTGGAGCGCCTCGGGCCGCGCCATTGCCAACGGCCGCGATGAAGGCTTCACCAAATTGTTGTTCGATGAAGCCACCCACGCCATCGTCGGCGGCGGCATTGTTGGCACCCATGCAGGCGACATGATTGGTGAAATTGCGCTGGCCATTGAGATGGGTGCCGACGCCGTGGACATAGGCAAAACCATCCATCCTCACCCAACCTTGGGCGAAAGCATAGGCTTGGCTGCCGAGGCGTTTGAGGGTGCCTGCACCGACTTGCCGCCCGTCAAACGCTGAGCGTCAGGTTCTACGAAGCACTCGAAAATTAGCAGACGAAGAAAAGGCCCCGCAAGGGGCCTTTTCAATGAGCGACTCGGTTGTCGAACCGAAATTCACTGTTGCTTTGATTTCGGTTTGGCTTTCGTCTTTGATCTCGTTTTTGCTTTTGCCTTGGTGACAGGCGTTGGCGCGGGTGCCGGCGTCACAACAGGCACAGGCACAGGTGCCGGTGCCACCACGGGCGCAGGCAACGGTGCCACCGAAGCTGCGATGCGCTGAGCCCGCACATCCAACTCGGCCTTGTCTGAGCCTCTCACATCGGCCACCAGCACAGGGCAGCGCTCCGCAGGAGCGTCTTCGCCAGCGGCCCAACCGGCGGTCTCATCCGCGCCGTTGGCACCAGTCGGACGCGCCAGGCCCAACTGCGTGGTGAGTTGGCTCATCCCGGCATGCGTGCGCATTTGCGCCAAGCCCAAATCGGCCTCGGCGTTGGTGTAGGCCCGCTTGGCGGTGTAGACCTCGTTCTCGGCGTTCAACAAATCAAGCAAGCTGCGCTGGCCGATGTCGAACTGCTGGCGATAAGCGTCGCGCGCTTTTTCAATCGACAAGGTGTTGCGGTCCAGGTAGACCAATTGCTCGGTCAGCTTGCGGGTGTCGTTGTAGGCAATGAGCGCTGTTTGTCGGGTGTCGCGGCAGGCTTTGTCGCGCAAATCACCAGCTTGTGTGAGCAAGCCCATTTGCTGACGCACGCGGGCTTGATCGCCGCCGCCGTTGTACAAATTCCAATTCATCACGATCTCGGCGGTGGTGCCGTTGCGTTGGTCGCGCACGCCGTCAAAGTTGCTGCCCACGCCGCCGCGCAAGCGCGCTTCCACGCGGGGTTGAAACGCAGCTTGCCGCGTATCCGCGCTGCGGCGCGCTGCACGCAAAGCCTCAATGCTGGCGCTGATGCTGCTGCTTTGTTTGATGGCCCTGGTCGCCACTTCTTCGGCGCTGGCTGGCATGGCCAGTGACGTCTTGCCGATGCCGGTTGTCTCGGCACTTGGCGCTGAACCCACCACGCGTTGGTAGCGCGCGGTGACGTCGTGCAAGTTGGCGGTCTCGGTCACCAGGTTGGACTCGGCCAGTGCCAAGCGCGCATTCGCTTGTTCGGCGTCTACACCGCGACCCACGCCCGCTTTCACGCGCGACTGAATTTGCAGCGACGCGTATTTGTGCTGCACATAGTTGTCTTCCGCCAACTTCACCAAGCGGCGGTAACGCTGCACGTCGATGTGGGCGCGCACGGCTTCCAAGGCCGTTTGCTCGGTCACGTCCAAAAACTCGAAATAGCGGCTCAGTTTGTCGTGGCCCAGGCGGCTGACTTCGTTGCGCGAGCCCAAACCGTCCCATAGCAACTGGGTGGCGCTCAGCGCGATGCCGCTGCGGTTCAGCGACTGCGACTCGGGTGAGCGCGAGGTGATGCGGTCACTGTCGCGGCCCACGTTGGCGGTGAGGTCCAGCTTAGGTCGAAAGGCTGACTGGCCCACCTCGACGGCGTCAGTCGCCGAACGGTAAGCGTTGAAGCGCGCGGCGACCTCGGGGCTGGTGGCCAGCGCCTTTTCAGTTGCAGCTTTCAATGCACTCAATTGAGGCGCAGACGTTTGCGCCATGGTCGGTGTTGCCGACAAAGCCATCAACAGAGACAGCGCGCTGAAAGTAAGTTGGACGGGTGTTGTTCGCAATTTTCTACTCCAATTTCTTAAGTGAATCCACCGCACAAGCCGACGTTCTGTGACGCCCGGTCTTGTGCTGTGTACTGCTTGGTGCGCTGCGAATGTAGAAGAGGCGTGCGCGCCTGCGCCGAGCGCGATGCAATGGCATCGCGCTGCAAACTCTTACAACCCGTAGCGCGCTGGGTGATCGCAGGCGCTGACTTAGCAGCGTATTTTGCCGGGGCTTACCCGAAGTGCTGCCCCTCAAGTTGTAGCCATTGGTGACGAAAACCAAGCGATGCGTTGGACCTTGCTTCACACCACGGCGTTCGCGGCAGTGTGTGCGGCACTGCTGATTGCGTCGTCGTGGCTGCACGCTGCCGACAGCGAAAAGATGCAAATTGCGGCACAACGCCAAGGCCTTAAAGCGGTGGCCGGTGTGAAAGCGCTGCAAGCGTTGATGCAATCGAGCGTCGATTTGGACGACGATGGCCGCTTGCAAGCCATCAACCAATTCTTCAACCGGCGCATTCAATTTCGCGATGACCTGGAAGTTTGGGGTGTGCCTGATTACTGGGCCAGCCCTTTGGAGCTGTTGGAAAAAGGCCAGGGCGACTGCGAAGACTATGTGATCGCCAAGTACTTCAGTTTGCTCAGCATGGGCGTGTCTAGCGCCAAGTTGCGCTTGGTTTATGTGCGCGCTTTGCTCGGCGGCCCGGGGGGTGCCGTGCAAGCGCACATGGTGCTGGCTTACTACCCCACGGCACCCACGCCAAGCACGTCGAGCACGCCAAACGCTGCGCTAGCCGAGCCGGTGATTTTGGACAACCTCATTTCTGACATTCGCCCCGCATCGCGCCGTCCTGACCTCACGCCCGTCTTCAGCTTCAACAGCGACGGCCTGTGGCAAGGCGTGAACGGCGCACCCGACGGCGACCCGCTGGTGCGCTTGTCGCGCTGGCGCGAGGTGGTGGGCAAGGCCCGTGCCGAGGGTTTTCTGTGATGATCGAAACGAAATGAACAAGGGAACGGCATGTCATTGATCCGCCAAATTTGGTTGTTGTTGTGGGGCACCTTGTTGCTGGCTTTGGTCGGCGGCGTGGCTGTCAATATCAGCGCCACGCGCGACACCTTGCAAACCCAGCTCAACATCAAAAACACCGACAGCGCCAACGCGCTCGCCTTGGTGTTGTCGCAACAAAAAGGCGATGCGCAGTTGATGGCGTTGGTGGTGGCGTCGCAGTTCGACACTGGTTACTTCCAGCGCATCCGTCTGTTCGGTGCAGATCAGCGTCCCACGCTGACGCGCGAAGCCGCAGTGCTGCCGGTGCATGCGCCCGCGTGGTTCGCGGCGGCGTTGCCCATCCAAGCCTCGGCGGGCTTGGCTCAAATTTCTGACGGCTGGCGCGCACTGGGCGCGGTGGAAGTCACCAGCCACACCGCCTTTGCGCACGACGCGTTATGGCGCGGCAGCTTGCGGGCGGCGGCGGCCTTGTTGGCGATTGGCGTGGTGGCAGGCTTGTTGGCGCAAGCCTTGGTGGCACGCATGCGTCGCCCTTTGGACGACACCGTCGATCAGGCGCAGCGCTTGGTGGCTGGCGAGTTCGTCACCAAACCCGAGCCCACCGCCCCCGAGCTGCGCCGCGTCACGCGCGCCATGAACAGCATGGTGGGGCGGCTCAAGCTCACTTTTGATGCGCAGGCCAGTCAGCTCGAAACCTTGCGCCAAGAAGCCACCTGCGACCCGCTGACTGGTTTGGCCAACCGCAAGCATTTCATGGGCTTGTTGGAGGTGAATCTGAGTCGCGAAGACGGCCCCACCGAAAGTGGTTTGTTGTTGCTGCGCGTGCTGCAATTGGCCGCGGTGAATCGACACATCGGCCACGCCGCCACCGACCGAATGATCTTGGCGGTGACCGAGGTTTTGCAGGCCTACACAGAGCGTGTTCGAGGTTGTCATTTAGGCAGATTGAATGGATCAGACTTTGCTCTGTGCCTGCCCGCGGGCGGCGTGGCGCTGGAGACGGCGCGCGCTCTGGCTGAATCGCTGAAAGTGCTGCTGCCGCGCTACGGCGAAGGCTTGGGCGCCGACATTGCCGTGGCCATTGGTGCGGTGGAAATGCAGCGCCTGCGCCCGTTGTCGCAAGTGATGAGTGCAGCCGACGGTGCCCTGGCTTTGGCTGAATCTCGCGGTGCCTATGCGGTGGAATTGGCCGATCAAGTCGGCCCCAGCGCCACGCTGCTCGGCGCGCAGGCGTGGCGGCAGCAGATCGAGATCGCGCTCAAAACCAATGCGAACGGATCGGCCAGGTTGGCCCGCTATCCGCTCATCAACCGCGTCAGCGAATTGGTGCACTGCGAGTGCCCGCTGCGATTGCAGCTGGAACCCGGCGGCCCGTTTGAGCCGGCCGCGCGTTGGTTGCCTTTGGCGCTGCGCAGCCGCTTGACCGCGGCCGTTGATGAGCGTGCGGTGGCGTTGGCCCTGGCCGACATTGCGCAAGACGGCACCGCGCGCTGCATCAACCTCAGCGCGGCGTCGCTGTCTGACTCGGGCTTCGCGGCGCGCCTGCGAACGCAGCTGATGAAAGCACCACGCGCCAGCCGACAACTGTGGCTGGAAGTGCCTGAAATCGCCGCCGTTGAGCACTTTGATTCGGTGCAGGAATTGGGTCGACAACTGCGCCCTACTGGCATACGTTTTGGCATCGAACACGCCGGGCCGCAGCTCAGTCAAATTGACCGTCTGTTTGAAGCCGGGCTGGACTACGCCAAGCTCGATGCCTGCGTCACCCAGGGCGTGGCGGGCGATGTGCAGCGCATGCACTTCGTGCGCGGCATGATCGTGTTGCTGCACGGCTTGGCGGTGCAGGTGTTCGCCGAAGGCGTGGTCGATGCGGTCGATGCCAAAGCGCTGTGGCAATGCGGTGTTGACGGCATCACCGGGCCGTGGGCCAGTCGGGAACGGGCCGATCTGGTGGGTTGAACGGTGGGTTGATCGGTTGGTTGGTCGCCAAGTTGATGGAATCCAAGGCGCATGTTGCCGTCGGGTAAAGCCCTGTAACCAAAGCTCATATGGGGCAGATCCCGTCGGCGAGTTGACTGTGTGCTGCGTTGAACCCCTTGAGGCGGCCTGCGGCTGCCGTTCAAGGTGCTTCGATGAAGATCAACGCGACGTCTCGTTTCCTCTCCGCCTGCTTCAATGGCGCGTCTGTTTCTACCGTGGCGCTCTGCGTTTTCGGCGTGATCGGTGTCATCGGCACCGCGGCAGTAACGTCCACGCCCGCAGCAGCGCAAGCGGCATACGAATCAAGCAGCAACATGGACCCGCCCGGCCGCGTGGGCCGCGTGTCTGAGATCACCGGTCAGGTGTGGACATACAGCCCTGGCTCGGGTGAATGGGTGGCTGCGGTGCGCAACCGGCCGCTCACCAGCGGCGACCGCTTGTCGACCGATGGCGGTGCACGCGCCGAGATCCGCATCGGTTCCACGACGCTGCGCATCGATTCCGGCAGCGAGCTCGAAGTTCTTCAACTCGACGACAACCTCATGGCCTTGCAACTGCACAGTGGCTCAACCTCAGTGCGCTTGCGTCAGCGTGAAAGCGCCGGCGAATTTGAGCTGCGAACTTCCGAAGGCCGTTTCAGTGTGCAACGCACCGGTCGCTACCGCTTTGAGCGCCGAGACGACACCAGTCAGGTCACGGTGTACAGCGGACAGGCCTACTTTGAAGGCCAGCGCAGCGCCTTGGCGGTTTCAGCGGGCCAACGTGCCGAGTTTTGGCTGGACGCCCGCAACGCGGCCCAATACGCGATCACCGAGCCGGTGCGCGACGCCTTCGCCGCTTACAACAACGAACGCGATCAGCGCGATGATCGCAGCGCGTCAGCGCGTTATGTCTCACCCGAGATGACGGGCATGGAAGACCTCGATCGCCATGGGCGCTGGGAACAGAACGCCGACTATGGCCCGCTGTGGATACCTCGCACTGTCGCTCCCGGCTGGGCACCTTATGCGGCCGGCCATTGGGCCTTTGTGCGCCCGTGGGGATGGACCTGGATAGACGACGCACCCTGGGGCTTTGCGCCGTTTCACTACGGCCGCTGGGTGTACTTGCGTGACACCTGGGGCTGGGCTCCCGGCACTTTCGTCGCGCGACCGGTTTATGCCCCCGCCTTGGTGGCTTGGGTGGGCGGGCCGCGTTTGAGTGTGGGCATCTCTATCGGCGGTGGAGCCAGCGGTGGCGGTGGCAACTTCGGCGCTTCAGTGGGCTGGTTTCCGCTGGCGCCACGTGAGGTTTACGTGCCCAGCTACCGCGTCAGCCCTCGCTACGTTCAGCAGGTCAACATCACCCAGGTGACCAACATCACCAACATCACGACCATCGTGAACAACCCGCAAGTCGCCGTTCGTGACATGGACTTCGCCAACCGCAAGTTCCACCACGCCGTCACCACCGTGCCCGAAGCGGTGATGACGGGCCAAGGCAACGTGGCAACGGCGGCGGCGCAGTGGCGCGCCGCCAATCCCGGTGGCTTGGGTGGATTGGGTGGCCGGGGTGGCGTGGCTGGCGAGGATCGAATCGAGCGAGGAGGTCGCAGAAACGATCCAGGCCGCAACGCAGTTGCATCGCCGCCCGTGATGACCATGGCCGCAGCGCCGGTGCCTTCACCCAACCTGACCACCAGTGTGAACACAAGTGGTGTGCCCAGCCCGGCCAGGAACCCTACGCCCACCATGTCGGGCCCGGCGGCACCGTCAATGATGAGTCGTCCGTCGGTTCGGGCGAATGACGAACCGGTTCCTGCCCAGCGCATGCCGGTCGAGCGTCAATTGGGTGCGCGTGAGCGTGCTGGCGATGGCGACAGGCCGAATCGTGTGGTTCCCTTGCCCAATCCGCCGGCTGCCATGAGCGGCCCCGCTACCTTGCCCACCGTGCCCACCGTTCCCACTGCGCCCATGGTCTCGGCGCGACCTGCGCAAGGGCGGATGCTTGAGCCACCTCAGCGCAATGAGCCGCGCAATGAATCGCGCAATGTGCCCCAAGCGGCTGTGTCGCCGGTTGCAGCACCGCCAGCCGCAGCAGCGCCTGCAAACCCAAGTGCATCACCTCGCATGGAGGGCCCGCGCACGCCTGCGCGCGAGGCTGCGTCCGGCGAGGGACGCAAGCAATCACAAGACGAAAAGTCCGACGGCCGCCGCAACAACAATGCGCCACGTGCTGTCGAGTGAGACCTCGGCCTTGAGCCTTGAGCCTTGGGCCCTGGTGTCCGGTATCTGGTGCCTCTCAGCCCAACAGCGGCTTTAAGACCACCCAGACGTTGTTGAACATCGCCGGGTGGGCCTGGGCGTTGGGGTGGATGCGGTCGGCTTGGAAAAGTGTTTCGGGGCGCGGTGCATCAGCCACGTCTTTCAGTAAAAACGGCACCAATGCGGCGTTTTCCGACTTCGCCACCGCAGCGAACAGTTTGTAGAAATCGTCGGCATATTTGCGACCGTAGTTGGGTGGCATTTGCATGCCCACGACCACCACCGCAGCGCCCGCAGCTTTCGATGCTTTGGCCATCTCAGACAAATTGGTTTGTGTCATGCCCAGCGGCAAGCCGCGCAGCGCGTCATTCGCACCCAGTTCCAAAATCACGTGCGTCGGCTGGTGTTGGCGCAGCAGCGCGGCCAAACGCGAGCGTCCGCCCGAGGTGGTGTCACCGCTGATGCTGGCGTTGACCACCACCGCATCTCGATTCTCAAGCGCGAGCTGCTTTTCAAGCAAGGCCACCCAGCCGCTGCCGCGCGTCAAGCCGTACTCCGCCGACAAGCTGTCACCCACCACCAGCAGCTTCATGCGCTTGGATGCGGGCTTGGGTGTGGTTTTGGGTGTGGCGGCGTGGGCCGATTGAACGAAACAGCCGTGCATCGTCACCAACGTCACCAGCGCGGTAAAGTGCCTCAACACCGGCCGTCGAGGGCTGTTTTTTTGATTCAGCGCAGGCACATTTTTCAGCATGTCAGAACCCATCATTGAAGTCGACGCAGTCACCAAGCAGGTGAGCGATTCCACCGGAACGCTCACCATACTTCACGAGATCAGCTTCAGTTTGCAAGCCCGGCAGTCGGCCGCCATTGTTGGCGCCTCGGGCTCAGGAAAAAGCACCTTGCTTGCCTTGATTGCGGGATTGGACACGCCCAGCAGCGGATCGGTTCGCTTGGACGGCGTCGATATTTTCACCATCAATGAGGACGCCCGCGCCGCCGTGCGCGCCGCCAAGTTGGGCTTTGTGTTTCAGAGCTTCCAATTGCTGGCCAACCTCACGGCGCTGGAGAACGTGATGCTGCCGCTGGAGTTGCAAGGCCGCAGCGATGCGCGTGCTCTGGCCACCGACATGTTGGGCCGCGTCGGCTTGGGTGAGCGGCTACGCCACTACCCGAAAGTGCTGTCGGGCGGCGAGCAACAACGCGTCGCATTGGCGCGGGCTTTTGTGGTGAAGCCTGCCGTGCTGCTGGCCGATGAGCCCACCGGCAGCCTTGATTTCGCCACCGGTGAACGTGTGATGGACCTGATGTTTGACCTGAACCGCGAAAGCGGCACCACCTTGGTCTTGGTCACGCACGACACGCGCATCGCGCAGCGCTGTGATCGTCAATTGCGCATTGAGGCAGGGCGTTTGGTTTGATGCGTTTTTTTGGCGCATGCGGTTTTAGCAGCACAAAAAAAGAGCGCCACCCGGGCGCTCTTTTCATTTCCGAACTCTGAAAATCAAGGCGTGAATTTGTAGTCGGTCTTGGCGCGTGCGCGAATCTCGTCGCGAAACGCGCTCATTTTCATTTGGCCCAAACGCTGCTCAATTTGACCGCGCACCTCTTCAATCGGCGGGAATTTGGCTTCGCGCGTGTCTTCCAATTTGATGATGTGAAAACCAAATTGCGACTTCACAGGCGTCTCGGTCATCTCGCCTTTTTTCAGCTTGACCATGGCCTGCGAAAACTCAGGCACGTAAGAGCCGGGGCTGGCGAAATCGAGGTCGCCGCCGTTTTCTCCTGAGCCTGGATCCTTCGATTCTTTCTTGGCCACATCTTCAAACTTGGCACCGGCTTTGATCTTGGCGACCACAGCTTTGGCTTCATCTTCTTTCTCGACCAAGATGTGGCGCGCGCGGTATTCGGTGCCGCCCGATTGGCCTTTGAATTTTTCGTACTCGGCTTTGATTTCCGCGTCGGTGGTGACGTTTTTCTTTTGGAAATCATTGAACAAAGTTTGCACCAAAACCGCCTGGCGCGCTTGCTCCATTTGGGTTTTGTATTCGGGGTTGGCAGCCAGGCCGCGCTTCTCGGCTTCTTGCAAGAAGATTTCGTCCATCACCACTTTGTCGCGGGCGCGCTGCTCAATGTCAGGGGGCAGTTGCTGGCCCTGTGCGGCGGCTTGTGCGCCAACCTGTTTGATGAGCGCATCCACACGCGCTTTCGGCACTGCTTTGCCGTTGACGATGGCGATGTTTTGAGCGTCTGCCACCAAAGGGCTGAGCAGGGCCAAAGCCACCGCCGCGCTGGACACCGCGCTGGACATATTTTCGACGAGCTTCTTCATGAGCAACAGCCTTTCTAGGCAGTGAATATTCGATGGAACAAATTTGCTTCGATAAATTTGATTGAACAAATTTGAGTGAACAGCGCGAATGTGAAATGGCGATGAACTCGGATCTGACCGACCGCAAGTTTCAAAGTTCGCTTGGCGTGCGTGCGTCTATGGCAAGAGCATGAATATTGCCTCCCGCGCCGCCCTCAAGCTGGGCCTTCAAAGCATCATAAACGAGCCGATGTCGCGCCACACGGCTCAAGCCAGCGAAGCGTTCGCTGACCACACGCACGCTGAAGTGACGTCCTTCTTTGGCACCCGCATGACCGGCATGCAAGTGACTGTCGTCTTGCACCTCGAGTGCCGCAGGCGTCAGCGCATTGCGCAAGATGCCGTCTATCTTTTCGCTGGTCACTTGCATGACGTTCCTTGCACAGTCTAGGTCGGCAGCTTGAGTGGTTTGTCTTCACTCTTTAATCTTCACTCTTTACTTGTGCCTCTTCAGGTTTCATGTGACGCGTCAAGTACACGCCCTGGGCCAAGGTGAACAGCAGCATCAAGCCCATGCCGCCGAAGAGTTTGAAGTTGACCCAAGTCGCGGTGTCAAAGCTGTAGGCCACATACAAGTTCAGCAAGCCCATCAACGCGAAGAAAGCGATCCACGCGAAATTCAAACGCTGCCACACATGGCTGGGCAGCTCCAACTGCGCACCCAGCATGGCTTGCAGCAGGTTTTTGCGGAAGAAGGTTTGGCTGATCCAAAACGACAAGCCCATGGCCCAGTACAAAACGCTGGGCTTCCACTTGATGAAGGTCTCGCTGTGGAACCACACGGTCGCGCCGCCCAGCACCACCACCAGGGCCAGGCTGATCCACAACATCATGTCGATCTTTTTGCCGCGCGCCAGCAGAATCAAAATTTGCGCCAGCGTTGCCAACATCACCACCAAGGTGGCCAGCAACACCGGCGCTTCGCCTACGCCCACCACGCCGCCGGACACCAAAAACCCAAAGTGCTCAGAAGCAAACTTTGCGGCCCACTCTTTGTGCGCTTCGGCGTATTTGAAGGTGCCGAAAAACAGCAAGATGGGCAGGAAGTCGAGCAGAATTTTCATCGGATGGGACGAAGCAGCGCAGGCCGCTGGCAGTGGATCAAAGAGACTTGAAGTCTATAGCCGCCGAATTGATGCAAAAGCGCTCGCCCGTGGGCAGCGGCCCGTCGTTGAACACATGGCCCAAATGCGAGCCGCATTTGTTGCAGCGCACCTCCACCCGCACCATGCCATGCGCTCGGTCTTCAACACGTTCAATCACTTCGCTGTTGATGGATTTGGAATAACTGGGCCATCCGCAACCGGCGTCGAATTTGGTGTCGGCTTCAAACAGCGGTGTGCCGCAGCCCACGCAGTTGTATTGGCCTGCGCTCCAGTGATCCCAGTATTTGCCGCTGAACGGTCGCTCGGTGGCGGCGTGGCGCGCCACTCGGAATTGCATGGGGTCGAGCTGGGCTTGCCAGTCGGCGTCGGTTTTTTCAACCTCGTAGCGCTTTGGTTCTGTTGGAGTTACTTCGGTTGGAGTTTTGGTGCTTGTTGGGGTGGTGGTCATGATGAGCAAGACACTTCAAGTTGTTGCGCCCAGTCGGGCGGGAAGTCGGCGCAGGCCGCGCTGGCGGGGTGTTCGTCAAAAGGATGTTGCAAAAGTTCGTGCAATTTTTGAACTTCGCTGAAATCACCTGTTTTGGCGCGTTGGATGGCGACGTCGGCCAAGTGATTGCGCAACACGTATTTGGGGTTGATTCGGTTCATCGCCATGGCGCGGTCGCTGTCTACGCTGGCTTCGTCTTGCAAACGTTGCCGATAGGTCAAACCCCAAGCATCAAAGGCTTCGCGGTTCATGAACATGTCGCGCACCGACGCGTTCAGCGCGCCCGGCGTGCTGTCAAAGCCGCTCAAGCGGCGCCAGGTGATGGTGAAGTCGCAGCGGTCTTGGGCCATGAGTTTGAGCAAGTTGTCGATCAACGCTTGATCGCCGTCTTGCGCCGTGCTCAGGCCCAACTTGGCGCGCATGCGGGTCATGAAGCTGTCAAGGAAGGCGGTCTTGTAGGGCTCCAGGGCGGCAAGCGCGGCATCGCTGTCGCCGATGAGCGGCATCAAGGCTCGGGCCAGTGCGTGCAGGTTCCAAAACGCGACGTTCGGTTGCCGTGCAAATGCGTAGCGGCCTTGTTGATCGGTGTGATTGCAGATGTGGCCGGGGTCGAATGCGTCCAGAAAACCGAAGGGGCCGTAGTCGATGGTCAAGCCCAAGATGCTCATGTTGTCGGTGTTCATCACGCCGTGGCAAAAACCCACCGCTTGCCACGCCGCCAGCATGTTGGCCGTGCGCAGCGCAACGCTTTGCAGCAGTGCGGCGTAAGGATGGGCGGCGGCCTGGCAATCTGGGTAGTGGTGCGCGATCACAAAGTCGGCCAACCGCTGCAAGTCTGTTGGCGAATCGGCGGCTGTGCGGTGTGCAAAGTGTTCAAAGTGTCCAAAGCGGATGAAGCTGGGCGCGGCGCGCGTCACCACGCTTGCCGTTTCCAAGGTTTCACGCATCACAGGCAGGGCCGAACCGGTGATGCACAAGGCGCGGGTGGTCGGTATACCCAAAGCGTGCATGGCCTCTGAGCACAAAAATTCGCGGATGGATGAGCGCAGCACCGCACGGCCGTCGCCCATGCGCGAGTAAGGCGTCAAGCCTGCGCCTTTGAGTTGCAATTCGGTGGGGCCGTGCGGTGTGTCAATTTCGCCCAGCCACAAAGCCCGCCCGTCGCCCAGCTGCCCGGCCCAATGGCCAAATTGATGGCCGCTGTAGACGCTGGCCAGCGGCTGCATGCCGGGCCACTGCGCGTTGCCGCTGAAGACTTGCAGCGGATCCAGCGCACCCTGGTCGTGCCACCAGTTGTGTGGCAAACCTAAACTCGCTGCGCAAGCTTCGCTGCGCGCCACCCAGTGCGGCTGGCTCATCTTGTGCGGCTGCAGCTCAGTGAAAAACGCCGGGCCCAGTCCGTGAAAACGGTTCAGCCAAATCAGTGAAGGCTTTGAGGGATCGTTCATATGGTGAAGTGTATGGACGTAGGTTTTGTCCTGCGTGCGACATGCGCGACATGCGTGTCGGGTAGTCCCTGAAGGTCAGGCCGTGTGCGTTCAAGTATGGTGCGCGAAGTTCAATTCACCCGGAGACTTCCATGACATTTGCCCCCAAAACCCTGGCCCTCAGCATCGCATTTGCACTCAGCTTTGGCTCCTCAGTCGCGCTGGCTCAAAAAGCCGGTGCTGTGAATTTGAAAGAGACAGTGAAGATTGCATGGATCGATCCGCTGTCCGGTCTGATGGCTCCTGTGGGCTCCAACCAACTGAAAAGCTTTCAGTTTTTCGCCGAAAAATTCAGCGCCACCAACCCGGCCGGTGTGAAGTTTGAGGTTATCGGCATCGACAACAAACTCAGCCCGACCGAAAGCCTGAACGCGCTCAAGTCGGCGCTCGACCAAGGCGTGCGCTACATCACGCAGGGCAACGGCTCGTCGGTGGCAGGCGCGCTGATCGAAGCGGTCAACAAGCACAACGAACGCAATCCCGGCAAGGAAGCGATTTTCCTGAATTACGCGGCCGTGGACCCCGACTTCACCAACAGCAAGTGCAGCTACTGGCACTTCCGGTTCGATGCTGACACGTCGATGAAGATGGAAGCCATGACCACCTTCATCAAAGACCAAGCCGATGTGAAGAAGGTTTACCTGCTGAACCAAAACTATTCACACGGCCAGCAAGTGGCGCGTTTTGCGAAAGAAAACCTGGGCCGCAAGCGCTCTGACATTCAAATCGTCGGCGAAGACTTGCATCCGCTGGCCCAAGTGCGCGACTTCGCGCCCTACATCGCCAAAATCAAAGCGGCCGGTGCTGACACCGTCATCACCGGCAATTGGGGCTCGGACTTGTCGCTGCTGGTGAAAGCGGCCAACGAGGGCGGCTACACCGGCAAGTTCTTTACTTACTACACCGGCGTCACCGGAACGCCCACTGCGTTGGGTACGGGCGGCGCTGGGCGTGTCTTCCAAATTTCCTATGCCCACTACAACATGGGGGGCGCGATGCAGGGTTGGATGAACGAGTTCAAAACCAAGTTCAACGACGACTTCTACACCGGCTCGATCGTGGCCATTTACAGCGCCTTGGGCGAGGCCATGGCCAAAGCCAAGTCGACTGACCCGGTCAAGGTGGCGGCGGCTCTGGAAGGCATGAAGTTCAAGAGCTTCAACGGCGATGTCGAAATGCGCAAGACCGACCACCAATTGCAGCAACCGCTGTTCATGTCGGTGTGGCAAAAAACCGATGCCAAAAACGCCTACAGCCCAGAAAATACCGGCATGACTTTGGTGCCGGTCAAGACCTTCGAGTCCTATATTTCCAGCACGCCAACCAGCTGCGAGATGAAGCGACCTTGATCTTGTTTTGAGGTTTGTTGAGCCCGATTCGGAACCCCGCATCGGGCTCGTTCATTTTCAGCGTCATCGCTTTAATCTGCATCGAAAGAAAGACACCGCACGATGGAGTTTTTCACCATCTCCATGCTCAACGGCCTGAGCTACGGCTTGCTCTTGTTCATGTTGAGCTCAGGCCTCACGCTGATTTTCAGCATGATGGGCGTGTTGAATTTTTCGCACGCCAGCTTCTACATGCTGGGCGCTTATGTGGGCTACAGCGTCGCGCGCTTGGTCGGGTTTTGGCCGGGGCTCATCCTGGCGCCTTTGGTGGTGGGCGCGCTGGGTGCGCTGTTTGAGCGCACTTGCTTGCGCAAAGTCCACAAGTTCGGCCATGTGCCCGAGCTGCTGGTGACCTTCGGTTTGTCTTACGTGATTTTGGAATTGGTGCAGTTGATTTGGGGGCGCACCGCTGTCGAGTTTTTGCCTCCAGAAGTTTTGCGAGGCCCGATGTTCACCCTGGTGCAAAGCTCGGTAAGTGGCCTCAGCATGCTTTGGGGTGCGGCACCGGCCGCGCTGTGCCAGTCAGCCGATGCCGCAGTGCGCATTGTTTGTTCACCGTTCCCCGCCACCCGCGGTTTCATGATGGTGGTGGCGCTGCTGATGTTGGTGGCGCTGTGGTTGCTGCTCACGCGCACGCGCATCGGCTTGGTGATTCAAGCTGCGCTCACGCACCCCGACGCGGTCGAGTCGCTGGGCCACAACGTGCCGCTCGTCTTCATGCTCGTGTTTGGGGCCGGTGCTGGTTTGGCGGGTTTGGCGGGCGTGATTGGCGGCAGCACCTTCGTGACCGAGCCCGCCATGGCAGCGACCGTGGGCTCGGTGATTTTTGTGGTGGTGGTGGTGGGCGGCATGGGCTCGCTGTCGGGCGCGTTTTTGGCGTCTGTCTTGATCGGAGTGATCCAAACCTTCGCGGTGGCGGTTGACTATTCGGTGCTGGCGTTGATGCAGCAATTGGGCGTGTCGGTCAGCGCCGCAGCCAAAGAAAACTCGCTGATGAAGCTCACTGTGTCGCAGGTTGCACCCATCTTGCCTTACCTGTTTTTGGTGCTCATCCTCATCTTCAGGCCCAAGGGTTTGTTGGGCACGCGGGAGGATTGACCAGATGAACACGTCTGCTGAAACCGTGACACTGAAAACCATACGCTTCCAACCGCAAAACATCGGCCGCATCGTGGTGTGGGGCTTGTTTGCTGTGGTGCTGGTCGTCGCACCTTTGATCTTCACCAGCAGCTTGTCGGCCACCATGCTGTCGCAGATGGGCATTGCCATCATTGCCTGCCTGTCGTTCAACATGCTGCTCGGCCAGGGCGGCATGCTGAGTTTTGGGCACGCGGTGTACACCGGTTTGGGCGCTTATGTGGCCATCCACGCGCTGAACGCTGTCACGCGCGGCGCGCTGCCCATGCCGGTGAGCTTGGTGCCTTTGGTGGGCGGTCTGGCCGGCATGGGCTTCGCTGTGGTGTTGGGCTACGTGACCACCAAAAAATCAGGCACGCCTTTCGCCATGATCACGTTGGGCATGGCCGAGCTGGTGTTTGCGATGTCGCTGATGTTCTCGGAGTTCTTCGGCGGCGAGGCCGGAGTCGCTGGCAACCGTGTGACGGGCACACCCGTTTTTGGCATCAGCTTCGGGCCGCAAATTCAGGTTTACTACCTGATTGCGCTGTACACCTTCATCTGCGTGGCGGCCATGTTTGCCTACACCCGCACGCCGCTGGGGCGCATGTTGAACGCGGTGCGCGACAACCCAGAACGCGTCGAGTTTATTGGCTACAGCACACAAAAAGTGCGCTACTTTTCTTTCATCATTGCCGGGTTTTTTGCAGGCATTTCAGGCGGCTTGGGCGCAGTGAGCTTTGAGATCGTCACCGCCGAAGTGGTGGGTGCGGGCCGCTCAGGTGCTTACTTGCTTTTCACCTTTTTGGGCGGAGCCACGTTCTTCTTCGGGCCCATGATTGGCGCGGTGTTGATGGTGGCGGCGTTTGTGCTGTTCTCAGAATTCACCAAAGCGTGGTTGCTTTATTTGGGCCTGATTTTTTTGTTCATGGTGATGTACGCACCCGGCGGCATTGCCAGTTTGGTGATGATGAACTTGCGTGTGGCGGCCTACGGCAAGCTGCGCAAACTCTGGCCTTCTTATTTGGCCTTGGGCGGCACGCTGGCGGTGGCCTTGGCCGGTGCGGCGGCGATGATCGAGATGGTCTATCACCGTCAACTTGGCGCGGCCATGAGTTCTGAGCTGAGCTTTCTGGGTGTGCGTTTGAACGCCGGTGCTTTGGACAGTTGGTTTGGCTCGGCGATGGTGATGTTGGTGGGCATGGGTTTGTTTGAAATCACGCGCCGACGCTTTTCTGTGGAGTGGAGCGAAATTCAAACCGACATCGAAAAAGACATCAAACGCAAGGAGGCGGCATGAGCACCTCTATTTCGACTTCCACTTCCACTTCCACACCCACCTCCAACATCACTTCCACAGCCAACGCAACCCAAGCCAAGAGTGAATTTGCCGTTGAGCTGATCGACCTGCGCAAGAGCTTTGGTAAAACTGAAATCATTCGCGGCAGCAGCTTGCAAGTCCGCCCCGGCGAACGCGTGGCCATCATTGGCCCCAACGGCGCGGGCAAGTCGACTTTGTTCAACCTCATCAGCGGGCGTCTGAATCCCACCAGCGGCGAAATATTCATGAACGGGCAACGCATCGACGGCATGAAGCCGTTTGAGATCAGCCGCATGGGGCTGGCGCGCAGCTTCCAAGTCAGCAACTTGTTCACGCGCTTGTCGGTGTTCGAGAACATCCGCTGCGCGGTGTTGTGGTCGTTAGGTTACCGCTACTCGTTTTGGAAGTTTTTGGCCGACCTGACCGACGCGAATGACCGCGCCGATGAGGTGCTGAAAATGATCAAACTAGACCGCAAGCGCGACGTGCTGGCCATGAATTTGACTTACGCCGAACAGCGCGCGCTCGAGATCGGCATCACCATCGCGGGCGGCGCAGACGTCATCTTGCTTGATGAGCCAACCGCCGGCATGAGCCTCAGCGAAACCACGCGCTTCATTCAATTGATACGCGAAATCACGGTCGGCAAAACCTTGCTCACGGTCGAGCACGACATGGGCGTGGTGTTTGGCTTGGCGGACAAGATTGCCGTGCTTGTTTACGGTGAAGTGATTGCCTTCGATGTTCCCGACGCGGTGCGCGCCAACCCGAAAGTGCAAGAGGCTTACCTCGGTTCTGTGCTCGCCGACGAAAACCAAGCCGCAGGGCACTGAGCATGTTGAAACTCGATGATGTCCACGCTTACTACGGCAAAAGCCACGTGCTGCACGGCGTGTCCATGCATGTGCAACCCGGCGAAATTGTCAGCCTGTTGGGGCGCAACGGCTCGGGCCGATCCACAACGGTCAAAGCCATCATGGGTTTGGTGGACACGCAAGGTTCGGTCACGTGGAACACCAAGCAATTGGTCGGTGCCAAGCCGTTTGAGATTGCCCACCTCGGCATAGGCTACGTGCCTGAGAACCGCGACATCTTCCCCAAGCTCACAGTGCATCAAAACCTGATGCTGGGCGAGAAAAGCGCGGTTTCAAAAGCAAGTGCAAAAAGTGCCAAGAAGGCACGCTGGTCATTCGACGACATGTACCGAATGTTCCCGCGTTTGAAGGAGCGTCAGCACACCGCCGCCGGGGTCATGTCAGGCGGCGAGCAGCAAATGCTCACCCTGTGTCGCACGCTGATGGGTGACCCCGACCTCATCATGATTGACGAGCCTACCGAAGGCCTGGCCCCGAAGATCGTTGAGCTGGTCGCCAACTATTTGAATACCCTGAAAGACCGCGGCGTGTCGGTGTTGCTGGTGGAACAAAAGCTCACCATCGCCTTGGCCATTTCACAGCGCTGCTACGTCATGGGCCACGGTGCCATCGTGTTTGAAGGCACACCCGCCGAGCTGCGCGCTGATGCGGTCATTCGGAAAGAATGGCTAGAGGTTTGAACCTCTGAATTGCTTTTTCTGTGCGCTCTCTGCGCCTCTGCGGTGAAGTGCGTGAACCCAGGCCACCAAGACTAGTTGTCACCGCAGCGACAACCCACGCTTTCGCCAAAAACCTAGAATTGAACGACCGTTCTATTTTGCGTTTCCCCTCACATCACTCAGCCAGCGAGTAAGCCCCCATGAGCGCCAACTACGAAGTTCGCGGCAGCGTTGCCGTCATCACCCTTGACAACCCGCCCGTCAACGGTTTGGGTCACGCCACACGCCTCGGCATCACCGCCGGCTTAGACCGTGCCATGGCAGACGCCAACATCAAGGCCATCGTCATCACTGGCGCTGGCAAGGCGTTTTCAGGCGGTGCGGACATTCGCGAATTTGGCTCGCCTAAAGCGCTGGCCGAACCCAATTTGTTGACCGTCATCTTGGCGTTGGAAGCCAGCAGCAAACCCGTTATCGCCGCGGTCCACACTGTCTGTATGGGCGGTGGCTTGGAGTTGGCGCTGGGCTGTCATTACCGCGTGGCCTCGCCGGGCGCGCTGGTGGCTTTGCCTGAAGTGAAGATCGGTTTGATTCCGGGCGCAGGTGGCACGCAGCGCCTGCCGCGTGTGTTGGGCGTGGAAAACGCTCTGAACATGATCGTCAGCGGCGAGCCTGTGAAGAGCGAAGTTCTCGCCATGGCACCCGGCCAAACCCTGTTCCAAAAAATGATCGAAGGCGACTTGATGGCCGGTGCCATCGCTTATGCGAACGAAATGGCCGATGTGCGCCCCCTGCCGCTGGTGCGCGACCTCAAGGTCAGCCATCCGAACGCCGATGCCTACTTCCAATTCAGCCGCAACATGGTGGGCGGCATGAGCAAAAACTTCCCCGCGCCGTTGAAGTGCGTGGAAGCGGTGGCCGCATCGGTGCG
>JANYJJ010000074.1 GCA_025358485.1 Burkholderiales bacterium
CGTCACCGCTGCGTGCGACGGTTTGAAGGCGGTCGTTCGCGTCGTAGGTGAAGCCTGAGTTCAGCGATGGGTACACGTTGTCGGTGATGGCCTGGATCGTGTCGGTGTTGAAGTAGCTCAAGGTCAAGCCGTGGATGTTGGAGTCGGTGGGGTCAAGTCTTGCATTTAACCTACTCTTGCCCGATCAATTGCCTGGAGTCGGTGGGGTCAAGTCTTGCATTTAACCTACTCTTGCCCGATCAATTGCCCGATATGCGACATCGACATCGCCGTGTTCGGGCAAATCTCTGGGGCCAAGTCTTGCATCTAACCTAAATACTTCAAACGCTTCGCCCGTCTTTTTGAGCCGCTCTGCAAATCGTTTCATGCCGCTACCTCAGCGTGTTTGACGCCATCCAACGTGATCAATTTGCCTGTGGTTGCCAGAAACACGGGGAACCCGTTTCGGCGCAGTACGGGCACCTCTGCGCGCAAGGCCTTGAGAATTAACTCAGACACGATGGCGTCAAGCATTACCTTGCGCTGCGCGGCGAGTTGCTTGGCGGCTTCGAGCGCCTTGCTGTCAATGTCGCGGTGACTTTCATAGCGGCTTGTTTTTTCGTGTTGGGCTTCGACGTTGTCGCATTGAAACTTTAAGCGGTGAAAACTCAAGTTGACCACCCTCAATGCGTCCCATCAAACACCTCCGCCAACCCTGGACATCCGCCGCGGTCAAGCCATGCGCACGCTGCGGTCGCGCGCACTGAGCGGTCGAGTGCACGCTGCGGTCGCGCGCACTGAGCGGTCGAATCTTCAGTTTCTACAAACTTTCCCCATCTCAGCGCTGACTCGATCCGCCCAGCCCGCCTCCATCCAAATCCCGGTCAGCGCCGCCAATGTCCTCACCGCGGCTCGGCCGATGCATCCTTGAACCCTTGCCACGACATCACTTGGCTGCTGAGCAGTTGAAAGCTGCTTTCGCCGCCATACATCACCACGCCGGGTGCGCTGCGCTCGCTGGCGTAGCGCTTGAACATGTCGCAGCCGCGTAACCAATCGATGGCAAAGGTGGTGCCCGATTTGATCTCAACCGGATGCAGCAAGCCCTGGTGCGGGTACAGCAAATCGACTTCGACGCCGTGGTTGTCGCGCCAAAAATAAACGTCGGCCTCTAGGCCTTGGTTGAAGCGGTGTTTGAGGGTTTCTGTGAGCACCCATGTTTCAAAAATCGCACCGCGCATGGCGTGTGTGGCCAGCGCTGATGGGCTTTCTACGCGCAGCAAATGGCAGAGCAAACCGGTGTCATAAAAGTAGAGCTTGGGCATCTTGACAAGGCGTTTGCCGAAGTTCTCGTGCCAAGGCTGCAGCAGACGAATCACGTAGCTGGCCTCCAAAACACTCAACCACTGGCGTGCAGCGTTGGCGCTTATGCCGCAGTCGGCCGCCAGCGTTTGGATGTTGAGCAACTGGCCGCTGCGTGCGGCGCACATAAGCACGAAGCGCTCAAATGCCGCCAAATCGCGCACCCCAAGCACCTGCCGCACATCGCGCTCGATGTAAGTGGCGATGTAGGCGCGGTGCCAGTCTGAAGGCAGCAGACTTTGCTCAGCAGTGCCACGGCGGGCGTCGTACAAGGCGGGGTAGCCGCCCGTGAACATCAAGGTGTTGAGGTCTGCGGCGGGCGCATTGGGAGCGTGTGAGATTTCCGCCAGCGACAGGGGCAGCAGCTGCACCAAGCCCACCCTGCCTGCCAACGACTGTGAAATGGAATCCAACAGGCCAAACTGTTGCGAACCGGTGATGACGAAGTCACCCATTCGGCCTCGTTGGTCTACCGCGCTCTGCAAATAAGAAAGCAACTCCGGCGCACGTTGAATTTCGTCAAGCACTGCGCCCTGGGGAAACTGGGCCAAGAATGCGCGCGGGTCTGCAAGCGCCAAATTGCGGGTTTCGGCATCTTCGAGCGTGCAATAGGGTTTGTGCGCGAACACCTGCCGAGCCAAGGTGGTTTTGCCAGACTGCCTGGGACCGGTGAGTGCCACGACCGGAAAGCCAGCCGCTAAGCGAACCACCGCGGGCCAAGCGGCTCGCTGAACGAAGGCGTCTGTGAGCATACGTTGTACTTAATGACTTTCGTAAAGTGATATTGTACAAAAGTTTTTGCCTCACACCTTCAATTCGAAATCGGGCGAGCCAGCTCCTTTTCGTTTCAAACATTTGAAACATTTGTGCGTGAAGTTGCAGCACGGTGCTGTCGATGGCTGAGATCACTCACCTGAAACAAACTCAATCCGCCCCACCAAACACCTCCACCACCCCTTGCACATCAGCCGCGCCGAGCGCGTTGGCCATGCGCGTGGACGGGTTGACGCAGCGCTCGCGCAGCAGTTCCGGGGCCAAGCCGCCCAGGCCGCGAAAGGCGCGCATGCGCACTTCGGTGCCCTTCGCTTGAACTTTCAACTGTTCAACCAGTTGGCGGCAATGCACGGGGTTGTAGGCGTACTGGAACGCGGCGTCGACTTCATTGCGAAATTGGGCAGGCACTTCGATCTCAAACATCGGCGCGCGAGCCAGCCACAAGTGACCGTTTGAAATCAAGCGTGGCAGCCAGCGCTGGAAGTACAAAACCATCAACGCGCCAATGTGGATGCCGTCGGCGTCGGGGTCGAACAGCAGCACCACGCGCTCGAAGCGCAAGGCCTGGGGTTGGCCTTCAAGCCATGCGGTGGGCGCGGCCAAACCCAAGGCCTGGGCCAACTGTTTAAACAAAACATGCTGTGCCACTTTGGCCTCGGTGGCCGTCCAAGCGTTCAGCGGTTTGCCTTGCAGCGGCAGCACGGCTTGGCTGCGTGGGTTGCGCACGGCCACCACCGAGCTTGCGGCAGAGTCGCCTTCGACCAAGATCAACTCGGCGTTGGAGCCGGGGCCATGGTCTTGGCAATCGACCAATTTGGCCTTGGTTTGTGAATAGCGGGTGCTCATGGAATGGATTACTTTTGAATTGCGAGTGACCTGGATCATCGATGCGCGGTCAGGTTTGCATCGCGACTTGCGCCACCACCCGCACCTTACTTGCCTCGCTCCCGTTCGGGCTGAAGTATCGAAGTCTGGTGCGCGACTTCGACACCTCAGTCCGAACGGGATGGGGTTGGTGTTTCGCATCTTCCGTCTTGAACCGACCGGATCGCGGCACGCCTTCAATCAACTCAAAGCTATCCTCGATCCATGACCTCGTTTCTGAAAGACTTTTCCGTTTCTGCCGCCACAGCCGGCTTCGTGGCGGTGCTGGTGGGCTTCACCAGTTCGGTGGCCATCGTGTTCCAGGCGGCCACTGCGCTGGGTGCCACGCCCGCGCAAATCAGCTCGTGGATGTGGGCGCTGGGTTGGGGCATGGGTTTGTGTTCATTGGTGCCTTCGCTGTGGTTGAAAAAACCGGTGATGGTGGCGTGGTCAACGCCCGGTGCCGCGGTGCTGGCTACCGCCGCAGTGGCGGGCGGGTTTGGCATGGCCGAGGCCACGGGGGCCTTCTTGGTGAGCGCGGCTTTGGTCACGCTGTTTGGCGTGACCGGGTGGTTTGAAAAGTTGATGGACAAAGTGCCCATGCCCATCGCCAACGCACTGCTGGCGGGCGTGTTGGCGCGCTTCGCGTTGGACGGGTTTTTGGCCTTCAAAACCGCATTCGCGTTGGTGGCCTTGATGTTGGCGGCCTACCTGATTGGCCGACGTTTTTGGGGGCGCTACGCGGTGCCTGGTGTGCTGTTGGTGGGCACGCTTTACGCAGCGCTGGGCGGGCAGTTGCACATGCAAGGTGTGCAGTGGAACCTCACCATTCCGGTGTTCACCGCGCCTGTTTTTTCGCTGGCGGCCATCGTCAGTTTGGCGCTGCCGTTGTTTGTGGTGACCATGGCATCGCAAAACCTGCCGGGTGTGGCCGCCATACGCGCGTCGGGCTTTCAGTTGCCGCTGTCCAACATCATCACGCTCACGGGTGTGGCGACGATGTTGCTGGCGCCGTTTGGTGCGTTTGCGCTGAATTTGTCGGCCATCACCGCCGCCATTTGCATGGGCCGCGAGGCCCACCCCGACACGCTGCGGCGCTATGTGGCGCCCGTGGTGTGCGGCGCGATTTACTGCGTCATCGGCACCTTCGGTGCCACCGTCACCGGCGTGCTCACCGCCTTCCCACGCGAGCTGGTGGCGGCCATTGCGGGCTTTGCGTTGCTGGGCACGGTAGGCGCAGGTTTGGGCTCGGCTTTGAAGGAAGACACGCACCGCGAAGCCGCGCTCATCACGTTTTTGGTCACGCTGAGCGGGCTGAGTTTGTGGGGCATAGGTGCGGCGTTTTGGGGCGTGGTGGCCGGCGCGCTGGCGCTGTTTGTGCAACAGTGGCGCACCCGGCCTGCACCGTCTTCCATCACTTCCCCAAAATCATGAAACTGCTTTTCATTGCCGACCCGATTGAGGGCTTCAACACTGCCAAAGACACGACGTTTTCGATGATGCGTGAAGCCGTCAAACGCGGCCACACGCTGATGGCCTGCGAGCCCAAAGACGTGATGTGGCAACGCGGCGGCAAGGTGACGGCCTTTGTGCGCGAGATCAGCCTCACGGGTGATGCGCAAAACTGGTTTTCTGCCAAACAAAAAGCACCCGACGAAATCCCGGTGACTTTGGCCGAGGTTGACGCCGTGTTGATGCGCAAAGACCCGCCGTTTGACAGCGAATATTTCTACGCCACGCACTTGTTGGAGCAAGCCGAACGCGAAGGCGCGCGCGTGTTCAACAAGCCTGCTGCGCTGCGCAACCACCCTGAAAAATTGGCCATTCTTGAATTCCCGCAGCACATCGGGCCCACGCTGGTCACGCGTGACGCCAGCGACATCAAACGCTTTCACGCCGAGCACCGCGACATCATCTTGAAGCCACTCGACGGCATGGGCGGCATGGGCATTTTTCGCGTGGGGCCCGACGGCTTGAACTTGGGCAGCATCACCGAAACGCTGAACCAAGGCGGCGCACAAACGGTCATGGTGCAGCGCTACTTGCCCGAGATCACGCAGGGCGACAAGCGCATCCTCATCATCAACGGCGTGCCCATTCCGCATGCCTTGGCGCGCATCCCGCAGGGCAGTGAGATCCGCGGCAATATGGCGGTGGGCGGCAAAGGCGTGGCGCAGCCGCTCAGCGCGCGTGACCGCGCAACGGCCGAACACATTGGCCCCATCTTGGCGGCGCGCGGCTTGTTGTTGATTGGCCTGGACATCATTGGCGACTGCGTGACCGAGATCAACGTCACCAGCCCGACTGGGTTTCAGGAAATCACCAAACAAACCGGGTTTGATGTGGCCAAGGTTTACGTCGATGCCTTGGAAGCTGCGCTGACCGTCTGAGCGAAAGTTCGGTCGCTGGTAAACGCTCGCGGCTGGCCCGTCACCGGGTCGGTGAACGCGATGGAACGCGCAATCAAGCGCAGCGGCTGCGCGAAGTCATCCGCTTGTTGCGGCTTCATCACGGGGTAAAGCGCGTCGTTGACGATGGGCATTCCCAAGGCCGCGCAGTGCACCCGCAGTTGGTGTTTGCGGCCGGTGACGGGTGAGAGTTTCAGGTGCGCTTGATGGCCGTCTACAGACATCAACTCGATGTGTGTTTCGGAGTTGGGCGAGCCCGGCACTTCGCGCATGCGCATGAAGTGATCGTCCTCTTCCATGCGGCTGTGGTGAGTGAGAGGCAGGTCTCGATGGACTGACCACGCGACGATGGCTTCGTAGCGTTTGATGACCTGACGCCGCGCAAACATCGCGGCGTAGGCGGCGCGTGCCTTTGGGTTTGCGCAAAACATCACCACACCTGCGGTTTCGCGGTCCAGCCGGTGGATTGGGCTGAGGTCGTCAAGCCCCAAGCTTTGCTTCAAGCGAACCAGCAGTGTTTCTTGAAGGTACTTGCCACCAGGGGTGACGGGCAGGAAGTGCGGTTTGTCGGCCACCACCAAAAGCTCGTCCTGATAAAGCACCGTGGCCTCGAACGGAATGCGGTCCTCGGCTTCGATGTGGCGGTGGTAGTAGAGCTTGAGGCCTGCTCGATGGGGTTGGGTCAATGTGATGGCTGCGCCGGATTCATCGACCACTTCTGCTTCGCGAATGCGCTGGTGCCATGTGGTGCTTGGGACGCCGGGAAAGCGCTCGATCAAAAACGCCGTGACGGTCGGCCATGCGCCTTGAGGCAAGACGATGCAGCTTGGGCCGACGCCGTTTTTGGTGGGCAACGGCGCGTCTGCTTTTCTCCCTCCCCCTTGACGGGGGAGGTATTCGGTTTGATTCCCTCCCCCTTGACGGGGGAGGGCAGGGGAGGAGGTGAAAACTCCAAACTGAACCTGACTTCCTTCGACGTTTTCACCCCCACCCCAACCCTCCCCCTTGAAGGGGGAGGGGGTCACAGACTCCGAGGGCCCAACGCCGTTTTTGGTGGGAAGTGGAGCGTCTGCTTTTCTCTCTCCCCCTTGACGGGGGAGGGCAGGGGTGGGGGTGAGATCGTTGAAGTAAGACGGTTTGGGTTTGGCGTTTTCACCTCCTCCCCCACCCTCCTCCGTCAAGGAGGAGGGAGTCACAGACTCCAAGGGGCCGACGCCGTTTTTGGCGGACCGCGGCGCGTCTGCTTTTCTCCCTCCCCCTTGACGGGGGAGGGCAGGGGAGGGGGTGAGATTGTTGAAGTAAGACGGTTTGGGTTTGGCGTTTTCACCTCCTCCCCAACCCTCCTCCGTCAAGGAGGAGGGAGTCAATGCGGGCGCGTCCTCCGTCAAGGAGGAGGGAGTCAATGCGGGCGTGTCCTCCGTCAAGGAGGAGGGAGTCAAAGGCTCCAACCGCATCGCCCGTTTCAACCGCCACCTCTCGTCCGGTGTGTCCCCATAAACATCCTCCGCACGCGTACCCGTCTCCTCCAAACGCGTGTTCAACGCCACCCGGTTGTCAAACACAAAACACTCGCCTTCCCACTCGTTTTGCGCGTCCGGCATCTGCGCAAAGTAATTCAAGATGCCGCCCTCCAACTCCAACACCGGCATGCCAAGTTGGCTCATCCAGGCGCTGGTTTTTTCGCAGCGGATGCCGCCGGTGCAGTACATCGCCACGCGTTTGTTTTGCGCTTTCCACAATGGCAACTGCGCCTGCACCCACGCCGGGAAATTGCGGAAGTTGGGCACTTGCGGATCAACCGCACCTTTGAAGCGACCCAGGCGAACCTCGAACTGGTTGCGGTTGTCGATGAGCACCACATCGTCTTGCTGCATCAGCTCGCGCCACTGCTGCGGATTGAGCTGAATGCCGACATGGCCGACTGCTTCAACGCCACTCACGCCCAGCGGCAACACCTCGGGTTTGCTGTGCACCTTCATGCGCTGAAACGGCGCGGTGGTGCAGGCGCTGTGCTTGAACGCCATGCCGCTGAACAGGCCGTGCAGCCGCGCATCGGTGGTCAACGCCAACTCAAACGCGGTCAACGCGTCAGGTGTGGCAGCCACCATGCCGTTGATGCCTTCAGTTGCCAGCAAGATGCTGCCCAACACGTCGTGCGCCAACTCGCGCAGCAGTTCGGCGACGGTGTCCACATCGGCCACGCGGACGAATTTATAGAAGGCGCTGTGCACCAAATCGCAGGCTGATGGCTCGCTGGTTTGCATGGCGGAATTGTCAGCGCATGCAGGTTTCATGGGCGCGTTCGATAATCGAGGGCTGATTTCAAGGTTGACTTCCCATGGCTGTGCTTTCCCTTTCCAACGCCCACCTCGCCTTTGGCCACGTGGCTTTGCTCGACAACGCTGCGTTCTCCCTGGAAGGCGGCGAGCGGCTGGGCTTGATTGGCCGCAACGGCGCCGGCAAATCTTCGATGCTGAAAATCATTGCGGGCTTGGAAAAGCTCGACGACGGCTTGCTGCAAATGACCCAAGGCGTGCGCATTTGCTACGTGCCGCAAGAGCCTATTTTTGACCCCACCATGACGGTGTTTGAAGTGGTCAGTTTGGGCGTGGCCGAAGCCGCCTTGGTGCGTCAGCAATACGAAGAACACGCCGACGGCGTTGACCTGGATGCGCTGCAAACCCGCATTGAAGCGCTGGACGCCTGGAACTGGGAACAGCGGGTGGACACCACCTTGGCGCAACTTCATCTGGACGGCGCACGCACTGTGGGCGACTTGTCTGGCGGCATGAAAAAGCGTGTGGCTTTGGCGCAGGCTTTGGTGGCCGTGCCCGAGGTGCTGCTGTTGGACGAGCCCACCAACCACCTCGACCTCGACTCCATCGCCTGGCTTGAAGACC
>JANYJJ010000095.1 GCA_025358485.1 Burkholderiales bacterium
CATCGATTTTGCTGAACACGCCGGGCGAGTCGGCCTCGATGGTCACCGCCATGGAAGGCAACCGCATGGCCAAGAGCGGGCGTGCGGGCGCGGCCCTGGCCACCGCAGCCATCGGCAGTTTTGTGGCCGGCACGATTGCCACCGTGCTGGTGACTTTTTTCGCGCCCATGGTGGCCACTTATGCGGTGCGCTTGGGGCCGCCCGAGTACTTCATGTTGATGGTGCTGGCCTTCACCACGGTGAGCGCGGTGTTGGGCAAAAGTGCCCTGCGCGGCATGACGGCGCTGCTGATTGGCTTGACCATGGGCTTGGTGGGCATAGACCAAATCACAGGGCAGGCGCGCTACACCGGCGGCGTGCCCGAGTTGATGGACGGCTTGGAAGTGGTGCTGATTGCGGTGGGCTTGTTTGCTGTCGGCGAGGCGCTTTACATGGTGCTGTACGAAGGCAAAACTGTTGAGACGCAAAACAAACTCAGCCGCGTGCAAATGACGCGCAGCGATTGGGCCCGGTCTTGGCCTGCGTGGCTGCGCGCCACGGCCATCGGATTTCCGTTTGGCACCATCCCGGCCGGCGGCAGTGAGATACCCACTTTTTTGAGCTACGCGACCGAGAAGAAGCTGTCCAAACACGCCCATGAATTTGGCACGGTGGGTGCCATTGAAGGCGTGGCGGGGCCCGAGGCTGCCAACAATGCCGCTGTGACGGCCACGTTGATTCCGCTGCTGACTTTGGGCATACCGACGTCGAACACCACGGCCATTTTGTTGGGCGCGTTTCAGAACTACGGCATCCAGCCTGGGCCGCAATTGTTTGAGAAAAACTCGGCCTTGGTGTGGGCCTTGATTGCCTCGCTGTACATCGGCAACGTGATGCTGCTGATATTGAATTTGCCTTTGGTGGGGCTGTGGGTGAAGCTGCTGAAAATCCCCAAGAGTTATCTCTACTCGGGCATCCTGATATTCGCCACCGTCGGCGTTTACGGCATGCGCCAGTCGGCGTTTGATTTGGTGCTGTTGTACGCGATTGGCTTGCTCGGCGTTGTCATGCGGCGCCACGACTTCCCGACCGCACCCGTGGTGGTGGGCATGATCTTGGGGCCGCTGGCCGAGGCGCAAATGCGCAACGCGCTGTCCATCGGCGAAGGCAAGTGGAGCGTGTTCATTGAGCGCCCGATGTCAGCGACCTTGCTGGTCATCGTGTTGGCGGTGCTGGTGGTTCCGCGCTTGCTGGCGCTGCGCAAAACGGCCATCGTTTAGGGCAGCTCAAACCGAACTTGAACCTCAGTTCGCAGCCCCAGCCGCCTTGGCCCGCGCACCTTGCGCCGCCAAGGCTTCAACATCCACCGGCACCTGCGTGGGCCAGCCTTGCAGGTGGTTGGCGGCAATGCCTGCCAACGCTGCAATCCATTCGTGCATGTCGTTCAAGCAGGCGATCTGGTGAAACTCTTTGCCGCCCGCATGCAGAAACGCTTCGCGCGCTTCCATATTGATTTCTTCCAGCGTTTCCAAGTTGTCTGAAGTGAAGCCGGGGCACATCACGTCCACCCGTTTGATGCCTTGCTTGGCCATGGCAATCAGGCTGGGCTCGGTGTAGGGCTGCAACCATTCGGCCTTGCCCAAGCGGCTTTGGAAGGTGACCACCACCAGGTCTTCCGTCACGCCCAAACGCTGGCGCATGAGGCGCGCGGTTTTCATGCACTCGCAGTGATAAGGGTCGCCCAATGCCAAGGTGCGTTTGGGCACGCCGTGAAAACTGAGCACCAATTTTTCAGGCTTGCCGTTGGCACCCCAGTGGTCGGTGACGCGTTTGCACAAGGCGTTGATGTACCCGGCGTCGTCGTGATAGTGGTTGACGAAGCGCAGTTCAGGTACGGTGCGCGCGCGCTGCGCCCAGGTGCACACCGCATCGATGATGCTGGCGGTGGTGGTGCCCGAGTACTGCGGATACAGCGGCAAGATGAGCACACGCTTCGCACCGCCCGCTTTGACTTCATCCAACACGCTGGCCATGGACGGCGTGCCGTAACGCATGGCCATGCGCACCGTGACCTTGTGGCCGCGCTCACCCAAATAGCCGCTCAACATCAGCGCTTGTTTCTCGCTCCACACTTTGAGCGGTGAACCTTCAGCCGACCAAATGCTGGCGTATTTTTTGGCCGACTTGGCCGGGCGCACCCTAAGAATCACGCCGTGCAAGATGAGCAACCACAACAGGCGCGGCACTTCCACCACGCGCGCATCGCCTAAAAACTCGGCCAAAAAACGGCGCAACGCAGCCGGTGTGGGCGCGTCGGGCGTGCCCAAGTTGCACAAGATGATGGCGGTGCTGCTGGGGCTGCCGTGGCGGTAAGAAGGTTCGGTCGCGAAGGGCATGAAGGCGCTGAGGGCGGGGGCGGGGGAGGATGACGAGGTGGGGAGGCAGTGTGGGCGAAGCAGGGCGCCGCAAACTCAAGCGGGCTGCGGCGCGGTGTGGCTGTGTCCGCCCGACACGTCACGCGCATCACTCGAATAAGGGAGCAAATCAAGCAGCACCTGACGGATGTCGATGGGCTTGGGCCAAAAACCGGTGAAGCCCGAGTTCATGGCTTTGGCGATGTCTTCGGCCTGCGCGTCGGCCGAGCACATGAAAGCGGGGATGCGGGTCAGGCGGGGTTGCTTGCGCAGCGCGCCCAGCAGTTCATAGCCGTTCATGTCGGGCAGGTTGGCGTCGAGCACCAACACGTCGGGCGTCCACTCAGCGACCATGGCCAAGGCCTCGGCCGCGTCTTCGGCAATTTGCAATTCCACGCCGCCGCGTTGGGTCAGCATGGCGTTGAAAAGCATCGCGTTGACGCGGTTGTCTTCAACATACAGCAGGCGCAGCACAGTGTTATCGACGGCGGTCGGCAGCGGCGTGGTCATGTCGGTGGGGGCAAGCAAATTGACAGGAAAAAGGAGGTGGTCAGATGACCAATCAACACTGTAATTCACAAAGCTTGGCGAGGCAGGGGGCAGGGCCGCTTGGCTCAATGCTGGGTCATTTGATGGCTCGCTTGCTGGCTCATTTGCTGGCTCATTGCGGAGTCACGTGCTGGCTCGCTTAACCGCAAGCGCCGACTTTCAAAGCTGCAGATTTCCTTGGCGCCCAGACGCGTCGGGCGACCCGAACGAGACCAGCACTTCAAAGCGTACCGTCGGTGTGGTGGGCTCCAGCGGTGAAGCGCCCAGGCCAATCACGCCGCTTCCGTGCAAGGTGCAGGTGCCGCGGCGCAGGCCGATGACGTCGGCTTCGTTGGAGAACCGAACATAGGTGCCGTTGTAGCTCAAATCGCTGAGTTGGAAGCTGCCGCCGTGCCAGTCGATACGCGCGTGCGACCGCGAAACGCGCGAATCGTCAATGCAGTAATTGGCCTGCGGACTGCGGCCCAACACCACCGGCATGACCGGGCCCTGGTAGGTGCGGCGCATCTCTAACCACGTCAGGCGAATGCCGCCGGGTTCTGAGGCGGGTGCGATGTCTCCGTATGCGGTGGTGGCAGAGTCGGCGAAGCGGTGCGTCTCCAACAAATAGAGGTGAACCGCCTCAGCACGGCCACGCAGTTGCATGCGATCCAGGCTGCGAAAGCGCGATTGATGCAAAGGCTTCAATGCATCGACCACGTTGGAAGTGACCAAGGTTTCGTTGTCGCCGGCATGGTCAAGCAAGCGTGCGGCCACGTTCACAGCGTCGCCAAACACGTCACCCGCCATTTCGACCACATCGCCGTGCGACACGCCCACTTGCAAGCGCAGGCCCTGAATAGACAAGGGCTGTGAGTCGGCTTTAGCAGCCTCAGCGCTCAGCCAAAGTTCCAGCGCGTGGTGCATGTCGTCGGCCGCCTCCACCGCGTCAATCGCAGCCGCAAACACCGCCATCAGCCCGTCGCCCAAGGTCTTGATCACCTTGCCCCGACGGCGTTTGACCACGTCGCCCAACATGGCCACGCACTGCGTGACCACGGCGGTGGCTTCGGTGTTGCCCAAGCTTTCAAACAGCGCCGTACTGCCCCGGAGATCGGCAAAAATGATGGCCCGACTTTGCGTTTGTGGTTGCGTCAATGTCATGCGAAGAAGTCTAACTTCCTGTGACGCAATTCACGAAAAAATGGCCCGGCTGCTCCAGAGGAGCGGCCGGGCCAAGATGCGAATCTGAGCCGATTACAGATTGTCCAGATACGTCCTGAGTTTGTCTGAACGGCTTGGGTGCTTGAGTTTGCGGATGGCCTTGGCTTCAATTTGACGGATGCGCTCGCGCGTCACGTCAAACTGTTTGCCCACTTCTTCCAGCGTGTGGTCGGTGCTCATCTCAATGCCAAAACGCATGCGCAGCACTTTGGCTTCGCGCGGCGTCAGGCTGTCGAGGATGTCTTTGACCACATCGCGCAAACCGGCCTGCATGGCCGCTTCAATCGGCGCGGTGTTGTTGGTGTCTTCGATGAAGTCACCCAAGTGCGAATCGTCATCGTCACCAATGGGCGTTTCCATGCTGATCGGCTCTTTGGCGATCTTCATGATCTTGCGGATTTTGTCTTCCGGGATCTCCATCTTCTCGGCCAAGGTCGGCGCGTCGGGCTCGAAGCCAAACTCTTGCAAGTGCTGACGGCTCAAGCGGTTCATCTTGTTGATCGTCTCGATCATGTGAACCGGAATGCGAATGGTGCGCGCTTGGTCGGCAATGCTGCGCGTGATGGCCTGGCGTATCCACCAGGTCGCGTAGGTCGAGAATTTGTAGCCGCGACGGTATTCAAACTTGTCCACCGCCTTCATCAAGCCGATGTTGCCTTCTTGGATCAAGTCCAAAAATTGCAAGCCGCGGTTGGTGTATTTTTTGGCGATGGAAATGACCAAGCGCAAGTTGGCTTCGATCATTTCTTTCTTCGCATCACGCGACGATTTTTCGCCTTCGTTCATGCGCTTGTTGATCTTTTTCAGGTCATCCAGCGGCACCACAGCGCGGGCCTGTTGGTCGGTGAGCTTCTTTTGCAGTTCCTGCACCGGGGGCAAATTGCGCGCCAAGATCACGCTGTATGGCTTGTTGGCCGCGACCTCTTTCTCGGCCCATTTCATGTTCAGCATGTTCGGCGGGAAGTGCTTGATGAAGTACTCCTGCGGCATGCCGCATTTGTCCACCAAAATTTTGCGCAGCTCGCGCTCGTAACGGCGCACGTCGTCCACCTGAGAACGCAAAATGCCGCAGAGTTTTTCAATGGTTTTGACGGTGAAGCGCACCGTCATCAGCTCGGTGCTGATGGCTTGCTGGGCTTTGGTGTACGAGGCTGACTCGTAGCCGTCTTTCTCAAATGCCTTGCGCATTTTGTCGAAGTTGATGTTCAGCGTGTCGAAGCGGATCAGCGCAGCCACTTTCAACTCTTCCAGCTTTTTGGTCAGCGCTTTGCTGCCGCCGTTGCCGTCGTCGTCGTCTTCTTCGTCCATGAAGTCAACGTCTTCTTCGGCCACGTAGTCGTCGGCTTCGCCTTCAGACACAAAGCCGTCCACGGCTTCTGAGATTTTCATGTCGCCGCTGCGAATGCGGTCGGCGTAAACCAAGATCTCTGCAATGGTGGTGGGCGACGCGCTGATGGCGTGCATCATGGCTTGCAAGCCACCTTCAATGCGCTTGGCAATCTCAATTTCGCCCTCGCGCGTAAGCAGCTCCACCGTGCCCATTTCGCGCATGTACATCCGCACGGGGTCGGTGGTGCGGCCGAACTCTGAGTCCACCGTGGACAGCGCGGCTTCGGCAGCTTCTTCGGCTTCTTCTTCGGTGGCGGTGGCACTGCCACCACCGGCTATCAGCAGTGTGGCGGCGTCGGGTGCCTGTTCGTACACAGCGATGCCCATGTCGTTCAACATGGAAACGATGGCTTCCAAAATCTCTGCGTCCATCAGCTTTTCAGGCAGGTGGTCGTTGATTTCCTGGTGCGTCAAGAAGCCGCGCGTTTTGCCCATTTTCATGAGCGTTTTCAGCTCATGGCGGCGCTTGGCGGCCTCTTCTTCGGTCAGGGCGGTTTCTTCCAGGCCGAACTCGCGCATCAGCGCGCGCTCTTTGGCGCGCGACACCTTCATGCGCAGCGGTTTGACCTTCACCTCGTCGCCCGCAGCGGCCGCGGTCGCGACTTCGGGCTCACCTTCCAAATCGGCTTCGATGTCAGAAAAATCTTCTTCGATGACGGCTGGCTTTTTCGACTCAGCCTCTTTTGGCTTGCGCCCGCGTTTGACTTCTGCAGCAGGAGCTGCCACCTTGCCTGTGGCTTTGGCCGTTTTGGAGGTGGCCTCGGCAGGTTTTGCCGCTTTCACAGGTTTGACAGGTTTGGCTGGGGCGGTCACGGCGCTCTTCTTTGCAGTCATGCAAGTCCTCGAATGGTGATGTGTGGGATGTTCAATTGGCAAAGCGCGCGGTCAATCCTGAAAACGACCTCGTTGCGACGTCAGCAACGCGAGGTTGAGTGCATGTTCTGTCGGAAGAATGCGCCTAAGTTGGCCAGCGCCCAACTGTCAAAACACAGTCAAGCGTTTGGCCTGATCCACGCTGGCAACTGAGCGTGAGCATGGCGTGTGGGCAGTCCTTGCGGGTGAAGATGGCCTTGGAGGGGACCCTGGTTCAGAGGGTGGCCGGGGCCCGGAGGTGCTGCTGTCACGGTTGCCGAAGTGGCGAAAATCGGATTATATCCACGAGCGCTGTCCCACATCCCGGGAAACCGGGTGCGATCCCCACAGCATGCGTCGGTTTGCGGCCCCGGCCTTAGCTCAAATTGCGCTCAACTTCTTGCAGCTTGAAACGCACCGTAGACAGGTTGGCGCGTTGGCGGTCAAGCACCGTCAGCAAGAAAACATCGGCGTGGCCTGGCAGTGTGCGCAGCACATGTTGGCGCGTCGGCGTGCTGGTGATGACTTCTTCAATCGGGTCAGCGAGGCCCATGCCACGCGCCGCGTGTTGATGCGCTTGCAACACAGAGGTGCTGGTGGATGCAGACAGTGCCATGTCCACCGGGTGGTCTTCGCGTGTTTCTCGGGCCAGCACCAAGCCGGTGTTGCTGTCGACCACAGCGCAGCCCAGCAAGCCGTCCAAGTGCAGCATGTGGGCAAGGGCCAATTGCGCGCGCGCAGGCTCGATAGGCGCGGTCGATTGCCGAGACGCTGCTTCGGCCAACCCGAAGCTGATGGGTGCTGGCGTGCGCACGCCCGCGCGCGCGTGAGGCAACTTCTTGACTTGGTTCCACACCCGCAGCATCGCATTCCAAACCGACGACGGGCTCGTCATCGCTTCATCGCTGACGTGCACCGTCACGCTCAGAGGCCACGCCACCGCTTTGATGCGGTGCGTCATGGTGCTGGCACCTGGGGGCACCAAGAAAAGCAGGTTGGGGCAGCGCCAAGTGGGCAATGCGCAGGCCTCGCGCAAGTCGTCTAGCAGCGCGTCCACAGCGTGCGACTGCATCGCACCAACGATCACCACCGTCATGTGGCTGCGCTCCATCAGCACCACCGGAATCTCGGCGTTTTCGCGGCCTTGCACGCGCACGTCGGCGCGGTAAATCTTCAGTGTTTCTTCATGCCGTCTGACCAGCGTGGTGCGCTCAATGGTGGCCAGCGTGCGCAGCGTGGCCTGCTCGCGCAGATGCAAGCGGTCCAGAGGCCGCCCGCCTGCGTCAGACAGCGCACGCACCACTTCGGCCGCCCACACGCCGCTGGGATCGATGAGGGTGATGAGGCGGCTGGCGGTTTCCAAGTCAGACCGCGTGGCCGCGAAGTGTTCGCGTATGGCCTGCGCAGGTGAGCCGCTGACCACCAAGTCGTGCTGATGGCGGTCGATGAGGTGACCGCTTTCATTCAAGTCACTGACCACCGTTTCCAGGATGGCGGTGGCCGCGAAGCCTTGATCGGCCGCATCGCCGTGAGACGAGGCGCGCGCGCTGCGGCCGTTAGACGGTTTGCTGCTTTCGAGTTCACCGAAAAGCGAAGACAACATGGGCGACCTTTGCGTGAGGCTGAGCGCAGACATCGCGCTCCAAATGAATTTCAGTTTAGGCACGTGCCCGCCGTGGTCTATCCCTAGCAATTGCAAGTTTTTGTAGCGCGCCCTTTATGCCGACCACACGCGGCCTGCGTCGGGCCCTTAGAGGGTGCGTAACATCAGGTTTCACCCGTTTGAGCCCTAAGCCATGACCTCGTCCAACTCAGCGTTGCCCGCTTCTGCGCCGCCCTTGCGTCAAGACGTCGGCGTCATAGGGCTGATAGGCACGGCCCACCTCACCAGCCACTTCAGCCAGCTCTTGCTCGCGCCCTTGTTCCCTTGGCTGAAGGACGCGTTCAACGCCAGCTACGCCGAACTGGGCCTGTTGATGTCGGTGTTTTTTGTGGTGTCTTGTGCGTCGCAGGCCGCTGCTGGTTTTGCAGTAGACCGCTTCGGGCCACGCCCCATTTTGTTTGCCGGTTTGGGCATTTTGGGCACAGCTGCGTTGGGTTTTGCCCTCAGCCCCAGCTACACCGTGTTGCTCTTTTTCTCAGCTCTGGCCGGTGTAGGCAACGGCGTGTTTCATCCGGTGGACTTCACCTTGCTCAACCGCAAAGTGCATGCCTCGCGTTTGGGCCACGCGTTCAGCGTGCACGGCATCACCGGCAGCTTGGGTTGGGCCTTGGCACCGGCCCTGTTGGTGCCGATCACATTGGCGTATTCCTGGCGCACTGCGCTGATGTGCGCTTCAGCATTGATCGCCTCGGTGTTGGTTTTGATGCTGCTCAATCGCCACCACTTGGCGCTGCCCGATTTGGCCGTCAAAAACGCCAGCGCGGACAAGCCAAACGCAAGCACCGAAGGCAACTTCGACTTCTTGAAGATCCCCGCCGTGTGGATGTGTTTTGCCTTTTTCTTTTTCAACGCCATGGTGCTCAGCGCGGTGCAAGCCTTCGCGCCCGAAGCCGCGCGCTTGCTGCATGCGGTGCCGTTGGCGGCCGCTGCCATGTGCTTGACCATCTACATGATCAGCAGCGCGGGCGGCATGGTGCTGGGCGGTTTTTTGGCGTCCAACCCGGCGCGATGCGAGCGCGTGATTGCGGCGGGCTACAGCGTCTCTGCCGTGGTGGCCTTGACCATGGCGTGGGTTGATGTTCCGGGTGCGGTGGTGCCGCTGATGTTCGGTGTGATGGGCTTTGCCTCGGGCACCGCCGGACCGTCGCGCGATCTCATCGTCAAAAGTGCGGCGCCACCGAATGCCACTGGCCGCGTTTACGGCGTGGTGTATTCGGGCCTGGACACCGGCCAAGCCACGGCCCCGCTGCTGTTTGGCACGCTCATGGATCACGGCCAGCCCATGCAGGTGTGGGTGGGCATTGCGGTGCTGCAAGTCGTGCTGATTGCCAGCGCCTTCAACGTGCGCCGCGTGCGTCGCACAAGCGTGGTCGGAGCGACTGCATGACGGCCCCGATCACTGCCCCAACGGCGGCACGCTTGGCAGGCCACGCACTGGTCGAAGCCTTGTTGGCTCAAGGAATCGACACCGCCTTTGGCGTGCCCGGCGAGAGTTTTCTGGCCGTGCTCGACGGCTTTCACGAACACCGCAACCGCATCCGTTTCATTGCCTGCCGACAAGAAGGCGGCGCGGCCTTCATGGCCGAAGCGCAGGGCAAATTGACTGGCCGCCCGGGCATTTGTTTTGTCACCCGCGGCCCCGGTGCGGCCAATGCCAGCATCGGCTTGCACACTGCGTTTCAAGACAGCACGCCCATGGTGCTTTTCATAGGCCAAGTGACCAGTGATCAGCGCGACCGCGAAGCCTTTCAAGAAATTGACTACCGCCACATGTTCGGCCCCGGAACGCTCGGCATGGCCAAGTGGGTGGGCGAAGTCGCGGATGCCGACCGCCTGCCCGAATACGTGGCCCGCGCTTTTCACACGGCCCTGCAAGGCCGCCCCGGCCCGGTGGTGTTGGTGTTGCCGGAAGACATGCTCACGCAAATGACGGCCGCCCCTGTGCTGCCCCGCGTGCAAGTGGCGCAAGCCTGGCCCGCACCCGGCGCGTTGCGCGACATCCGCCGCCTGCTGATGCAAGCGCAGCGCCCTTTCGTCATCGCTGGCGGCAGCGGTTGGGACGCCGCCAGTTGCCAGGCGCTGCAACGCTTTGCTGAAGGCTGGAACTTGCCTGTGGGCTGTGCGTTCAGGCGGCAAGACTTGTTTGACAACCGCCACCCCAACTACGCAGGCGATGTGGGCATTGCCATCAATCCAGCGCTGGCCCAACGCATTGCTGCGGCCGATTTGATTTTGTGTGTAGGCGCGCGCTTGGGCGAGATGACCACCGGCGGCTACAGCCTGTTGGCCGCGCCCCAAGCCAAGCAAAAACTCATACACATCCATGCCGGTGCCGAAGAGCTGGGCCGCGTGTATGCGGCCGATTTGTTGGTGCAATCTGCCATGGCCTGCGCGGCCAAAGCGTTGGAGTCGCTGGCACCGCCTGTCAACGTGCCCTGGGCCGCTGCAACGGCACAGGCCAGTGCCGACTACCAAGCCAATTTGGTGGCCCCGCTGATTGATCCGCTCGACATGGCCGTGGTCGTCAAAACCGTTCAACGCTTGGCTCCGCGCAACGCCGTTTTCACCAACGGTGCGGGCAACTTTGCCGGGTGGCTGCACCGCTACTGCCAGTACCCCAGCTTGGCGGAACACGGTCGCACCCAACTCGCGCCAACGTCCGGTGCCATGGGCTACGGCGTGCCCGCGGCGGTGGCGGCGGCCTTGCTGTATCCCGATCGCACCGTCATCAACTTCGCAGGCGACGGCGACTTTTTAATGACCGGCCAAGAGCTGGCTACCGCAACCGGCCACAAGGCCAAAAAGCTCATCGTCATCTTGGTGGACAACGGCACCTACGGCACCATCCGCATGCACCAAGAGCGCGAATATCCAGGTCGCGTCAGCGGCAGCGATTTGTTCAGCCCCGACTTCGCGGCATTGGCTGCGGCTTACGGTTGGCGCTCGGCAGTGATTGCGATCACCGCCGATTTCGAGCCTGCCTTTGCGGCGGCTTTGGCGTCAGGTCAACCCACCTTGCTGCATTTGAAATTGGCCGCTGATGTGTCCAACACGCGAAGTACGCTGACAGCCGTTCGTGCCACGGCGTTGGCACGCAGAACCTAGGGCAGCGCTTCGCCGTTGTTTGTCGGTGTCCGTGTCCGTGTCGGTGTTCAGGTGAATGTGCGTGTGCTCGTTCTTTCACCCTCACTTGTATCGGCACCCGTGCTCGTGCTCGTACTCGTGCTCGTGCTCGTACTCGTACTCGTACTTGTGCCCGCGCCCGTACCCGCGCCCATGTCAAGACACAAATCAAAATCCGTTCAGGCTGAGCTATCGAAGCCCCGCTGCCAAGTGCGCAGACGCCATGCCGATAAGCACAGCAAAGATGGCGTCATCACTGAAGCACCAAAGCACCAAAAAACTAAAGCAGCACCACCGAATTTCGATTCGTCGCATTCGTCTCCAACTGCGGCGTTTGACTGAACTTGCCTTTCATCGCGGTGCGCATCTGAGCGACGACCTTGGCACGCGACAAGCTGTTGTTCGTGTCACGCAACACCTTGATGTAGTGGTAGGTGAACGCCCCGTTGTAGCGGCCGTTGAAGTAGGCGTCGGCGCTGGTTTGATCGGCCTTGCAGCCACTCCACAGAATATGGTGAAGCCCATCGGTTGCCGAGGTCGCAGCAGCTCCCTTTTGAGACGCCAAAGTCGGTTTTTTCGCTGGTGTGCGACTTGCCAGCGTGAAGCCATTCACCACCGCTTGCCTGCCCACGCCCTGGCGCGAAGGCGGTGCCACGTAGCGCGCACGCGGAGCATGCAAACCAAACTCAGCGCCGCGCAGCCCGCTGCCGCTGTGGCAGGTGTCCAAATAAACCTCCAACAACACATTCGACGGAAGCTGGCTGAACAGGTCGTGAAACTCATCGTCGGTGACGATGTGCTCCGGGTCCCAGTCGCCTGCTTTTTCAGCAATGTCGTGGGGCACAAAGGCTTCGTCTTTGCCGTCGGGTTCATCGCCGCTGGTGTCGGTCATTTGCGTGCCGTGCGATGACCAAGCAAACAACAAGCTGCTGATTTTTCCGGCCTTGGCGTCCTTCACCGCCAAGCCCAGCGCCGACATGATGGCCCCCTTGGTGGCCTTGGCATCGGTGAGCACCGTGACTTCAGAAGCTTTGTAGCCCAGAACCTGCTTGCAAAGCGCAGCCATGTCGTTCGCGTCATTCACGCAACCGTTCAAAGCGAACTGCGGGTAGTTGGCAAACTTGTTGATGCCCACACAAATTGCGCGTTTGGCCATGGTGCTGTCTCCGTTGTTGATGAGATGCGGAGTTTGCTGCGCGGCTTGTGGCGCGCTATCCCTAGTTCAGGGAAGTGATTCGAAAACACGCCTCGCGTTTTTGGGCCGAAACGCCGCGCACACCGTCTCATCGCATTCGATGTAAGGCCCGCCAAGCAAGTCAACGCAATACGGCACTGCCGCAAAAATTCCATTCACCGGCGGTTGCGCCGTCGGCAAGCCTTCCAAAGTTTCGGCGATGGATTTGGGTTGCCCAGGTAAGTTGATGATGAGCGCGGTGCCGCGCACCACGGCCACTTGGCGCGACAGGATGGCGGTGGCGACGAAGTTCAAACTGATCTGGCGCATTTGTTCGCCGAAACCGGGCATCACGCGGTCAGCCACGGCCAAGGTGGCTTCGGGTGTGACGTCGCGCAGGGCAGGGCCGGTGCCGCCGGTGGTGAGCACCAAGTGGCAGGCGGTGGTGTCGACCAGCTCGCGCAGCGTGGCGCTGATGACGTCGCGTTCGTCAGGTATCAAACGCGTCTCCCAATTGATGGGATTGCGTATGGCGCGTTGCAGCCAAGCCTGCAGCGCAGGAATGCCTTGGTCGGCGTAGACGCCCGCGCTGGCGCGGTCGCTGATGGAGACAAGGCCGATGCGGATGGTGTCGAAAGGGGTCATGGGGAGCCTTGTTTATGGTGCCAGACAAGGTGAATTGTTTAACTCCCTCCCGCTTGACGGGGGAGGGCTGGGGTGGGGGTGAATTCGTTGAAATACAAGCGGTTTCATTGCTGAGTTTTCTCCTCTCCCCAACCCTCCCCGTCAAGGGGAGGGGGCAAAAAGGGGTCGTGGCGCTGCTTGTTTTTGGTGTCGGACGAGGTGAATTGCTTTACTCCCTCCCCCTTGACGGGGGAGGGCAGGG
>JANYJJ010000162.1 GCA_025358485.1 Burkholderiales bacterium
ATCAACAACGACAGCAAATTCGCGAGGTGCAAACTTGGCTACCGCTAAAGACATACACACACCCATGACGCAGCGCGAAGGCGCGCTGGCTTGCGCCGAGTTGGCTGCGCTATGAACGCCCATCGATGGATTCAATTCGCAGCCATTTGGCTTTTGGTGGCTGCGTCGAGTGGTTGCAATTCGCAGTCTTCAACCGTCGCGAAACCTGCGGCAGCAGCTTCCGCGCCGAGGGTTGTCCAAGTGGCTAAGCCGCACAACGTGACGATTTATGGCTACAACTACACCAACACAGGCATCGGTAGCTTTGAGGTGAACGGGCAAGGTGGGGGAAATTTGGAGGTGAGTATTCCAGATGCCGGAGGGGGAAAGTCGGTGTGCTGCGTAACAGTTTTTACCCCCTTGAGAAAGCCGCGACCGGTGACGATCAAATGGACTCGTGACGGCGACACTTGGTGCGAGCAGGAGGTCGCGCTTGCGCCACTTGACACACCGAATCCCAAGTACTTCGAAGTTCATTTCTACCCCGACGGCCACATCGAGCTGGCGGTGACCCAGGAAAGCTCTGACCCCCGCTTGAAGCTTGATCGAGCAAGTCGAGGTGGCCGCTACGAAGACGAAAAACTCAATATCAACAACGACAGCAAATTCGCGAGGTGCAAACTTGGCTACCGCTAAAGACATACACACACCCATGAGCCAGCGCGAGGGCGCGCTGGCGTTTGCCGCAGACGGCTCACCTTTGAACGCTGCGCCCACCTCCAAAGCGGTCGCGTCGATACCAAACAAGCTTCAGCTGGTGGCTGGCAACGTGGCTGCTGGGGTGAAGCAAGCTTCGCAAACACCACCGCCGACGACCTGTCAGCAGTGTTTGACGCTGAGTTTTTTCTTTGATGGCACAGGGAATAACTTTGATGCTGATGTGGGAACGATGCAGCACAGCAATGTGGCGCGGCTTTTCCAGAGTCATCTGACGGACCGTCCAACAATCGGGCGCTTCTCTTTCTACATCCCCGGCATCGGCACCTACTTCAAAGAGATCGGCGACAAAGGCCACAACAAACTCGGCTTGGGCATGGGCTACATGGGCCAAGAGCGGTTGAACTGGGCGTTGAAGCAATTCGACGAGGCGCTGAGCGCTGCGGAGAAACGCGCTGAGAACCCGACCAACAAAATCCTCGGCATCAAGCTCAGTGTGTTTGGCTTCTCACGCGGGGCCACGTCAGCCCGTGCCTTTGTTCGTGAGCTGATGAAGCGCTGCAAAACAGCGCAAGGTGAATGCCGCCTGAAAGCAGGCGACTACCCCATTGAAGTCATGTTTCTGGGCCTGTTCGACACCGTGGCGTCCATCGGTTTGCCCATGAGTGCCAACAACACGGCAATTAAAACCACGGCAGGTTGGTACAACACAAAACAGACTTTGGACGCGCGCGCCGCATCAGCCGATTGCGGTGTGTTGCAGCTTGCCTTTGGTGAGCCTGGTGCCGACCCTGCACCGGGAAGCCATGACGGCCACAGCAATTGGGCTGACGGCTTGCAGGTGCCTGCGCCAGACTTTGTCAAACGCTGCGTTCACATGGTGGCGGGTCATGAGATACGCAACTCATTTCCTGTTGACAGCGCGCTGTTTGGCAGCAGCTACCCGAGCGGGGTGTCTGAGATGGTCTACCCCGGCGCGCACTCTGATGTGGGCGGTGGATATCAACCGGGCGAAGGGGCGCGCAGCCTGCACCCCGGCGAAGTTCTGAGTTTGATTCCGTTGCTCGCAATGCATCGGGAAGCGAGGGCTGCTGGCGTTCCTTTGGACTCCCTGGACACGCTAGGAAAAGATCCGTCAATCAATAAATCCTTCGCCCTAGACGAAGAAGGCGCCAAAAAATACGCCGAGCTGAACAGTTTGTGTGGCCAGTACATGAAGCTTGCAGGCAGCGGTGGCCGCGATGTGGGCAAGGAGCTGTTGGCGCATGCTGGCTGGTACCTGCGTTGGCGGTTTTTCAACATGCGGCGCAATGAACGCGCGGGCGGCCAAGGCCCCGACGTCACCGCCATTTCGCAGCGCGAACCAGGTTTCGCGGCCGAGCGCAAGCAGCTGACTTCGCAAGTTGCCAAGCTAGAAGCCGAGCAAAACTTGGCCGCCAAAGAACTGTCGCGCGCGCAACTGGATCAACAAAACGCGCAGTACAACCGCGCTCGAACCGGCGTGCCGATCAAGCCTGAAGTGACAGAACGCCTGAGCCAGGCAGTTGCGAAAGAGCGCGCCACCAGCGACGCTTATTTGCGCGCAAAGGCACAGCTGGACACGTATGCAGACGACAGCAAATTGCTCGGAAGCCTGACGGTGTACGACCAGCGCCTGCTGACAGACGCGGCCGCCATCGCAGCGCATATGAAGGCCAACCCTAAGCTCAGGCTGCGTCCGCACTACAGCAATTTGATGGACGCGTACAACGCCCAGTACCTTGGCAACCAAGCCTTGGACGAAGGGCTGGTTGCGTTTTTTGATCGCTACGTGCACGACTCGCTCGCAGGCTTTGCCACAGACGCAACGCTTCCGTCAGACCCAAGGGTGATTTATGTGGGCGGCGACAACAAGATGCGGTTTGCAAGTTCAACGCCTCAACCCGAGCCCGGCAGCGCGCAGGCTGCTTGAGGCGCGGCGAACATTTTTATTGCGCTGGCAAGTCGTTTTCGATTTGTACCTTTGAATGCCAAAGCGCAACCGCGCCGCTTCAATTCAGGCCTTCAGTTCAGTGCTCGCCGCTCCGATAAGGCGGAATCGTCAGACCCTCAACTCGGCCGCAAAAGCCGCAGAAGCTACAAAAGCCGCAAAAGCCACATAAGGAACCCCATGGACGCCATGAGCTTGAACACCGTCAACAACGCATCCAACGCCGATCTCAGCACCGTGCAGGGCAGTGCAGCCGTGTCCGTGATGAAAAAAGCCATGAATCTGCAAGCCGCGTCAACCGCGCAGTTGATTCAGTCGATACCGCAGCCAGCGCTGGCCTCATCGGGCTCCTTGGGAACGCAGGTCAACACTTTCGCTTGAGCGGGCGCGTGCCACTCAGCGGGGGCGTTCCCACTGCTTTTGGTCCCACACCGTGAAGTCGTCGCTCGACTGAAGGTGATGCAAGCCAGTGGCGCGGCTGTTGAAGCTGGGCTTCAGCTGACTGACGCGCTCTTCTTGGTAGGTGTTCAAACTCAAGGTTTTGATTTCAGACACCGTGGCCCAAGCGCCGTAGGCAGTGAAGGAACGGGCCTGCGAGACGCGGTAGATCTTGTCGCCGTCCCGCAGCAAACCTGCGTTGCGGGCAAATTCCGGGTCTACCACCAAGGGATTCTGGGCGTGTGGTGTCCATTGCCCACACAGCGGGTCGGGTGCCGAAAAAAGGTGCAGCTCGGGGTAGGTTTCGGTATCGCCCAAGGGGTGAAGACTTGTCATCAACCACCACACGCCGTGGGCCGGAAAAATCATGGTGTCCACCGCAGCCACAGCATCCATGGCCACGGTGTGCAATTGCCATTTCAGAGGAAAGTCGTTGCATCGATAGATTCTGATTTGGCCTGAACCGTGGCTTTCAGGGCACATGTAAAGCTCACCTCCAAACTCAAACAAGAACGGAAACGACAGGTGAAATGGCTCTTGCAAAGCAATGCCCAAGCGCACCGGTTCGTGGCGCCCGTCAGTGCTGTTTTGTGCGTCATCCAAGCGCAGCACCGTGATCTCGCCCTTGTTTTTGGCGTGTTGGAACTCCTCAACAAAGCAGTAGCGGCCATGCTCGGTGTGGTGAATGAAAGGGTCGGCGTAGTAGCCACCGCTGGGGTTGTCGATGCGCTGGCTGCGCTCCAGCACAAGTTGCTTCCAGCCGGTGCGTGCGTAGTGAATGCCCCACTGTTCCTTTGTGCCAGTTGCCGATCTCACTCGCGATGAAACCACGCGAGCGGCGATGCCCGCGACATAGGTGATCAAGTCCGTTGGACTGGGGCAGCGCCGCACTTTGCCATCGAAGGGCAGCGTCTGTTTTGGCGACGGCAATGCAGCGTCGGCGGCGAACTTGGCCAACATGTTCTGCAGATGGCGGGTTGCTTGAAGCAACAAGGTCGCTTGGTTCAGCAAAAAGAAGCCTTGCGTGGGCAAATATGCTTCCAGCAGCACATTCACGCGCGGCTTGTTTTTAGCCAACGCACTTTTCTCTTGCGACTTGCCCAACCACTGGCGTATCAGGAAACCCGTCTTGTCAGCACGGTAAAAAACCTCCCAAAAACCTGGCGGGCCGCCGCGAAATCGAGGGTGGTTGCCGTAGATCACTTCAAGCAAGCCGTACCGCGCGCAGGATGCAAATTCTTTGGCGCGTGCGAAGCTGCCGCACTGCACGATCACGTCCGGTGCGTCGGCCATCAGGGCGCTGTGCACGCGCTGTATGTGCACGTCTGGCGACTCGTTTTTGAGGGCTTCCAACACCGTCACGCCGCCGCGAACGTCGATCGATTTCAGCGACATCAAGCTGGCGGTTCGACCTTTGAACTGCGTGCTGCGCATGCGCCGCCGCTCCACCCAAATCACCCCTGACCACAATAATGCGAGGCAAGCGCGTGTCAGCGGGTTGCGTGCCTTGGTGTCCAACTCTGGCCCGGGACTGCCCAGATAGTTAACGGCTGGCGGACAAGGAAGCACCACCACATTGCATCGCATGTGCCCTTGGGTTTGTATCCAAGCCACCAATTCGCGCACGTGCTCAGCAACGCTCAATGCGTCAACCAACACGGTAACTTTCAGACAAGGAAGCATGATCTTTTGGAAAAACTCAACAAGCCCGGCGACCGGACTGAAAAAACGACAATGTGCTTGGCCGCACCACAACCTGCTCGCAGTGTCGGTGCACGCACTGCGGGTCAAAGCTTGAAAAGACAGGCGTTTGAGGGTCATCCAAGCTGGCCCGCAATGCAGGCGCTTTTCGACACCTTACGAAATGACTTATGCGCATACCGTTGCAAACGTTTCCATTCACACGCACGCTATGAACATTCCATTTTTAGACAAGATTCGAGAGCAAGAGTTGGAGGTGGCAGGCGCACATTTCAGCCATCCGTCAGGGCGTTTGCTTGAGATCGGTGCTGGCACCGGTGCGCTGGCCAGGGTGCTGTCGCAGCGCGGGTTTGAGGTGCATGCGATCGAGATTGCGGGCTCCATTTACGAAGCCGATCAAGTGTTTCCGGTGGCCATTTACGACGGCACAAACATCCCGTTTGCAGACGCCAGCTTTGACGTTGTGTTCAGCTCACACGTGCTTGTGCACATCGCGGCGGCCGACCGGTTTCAACAAGAAATCCTGCGGGTGCTAAAGCCCGGCGGACAGGTGGTGCACATCTTGCCGACCACGTCGTGGCGCTTTTGGACTTGCTTGGTGCATTACCCGGCGCGCTATGTGGCCCACGGGGTTCGTGCGTTGAAGGCAATCACCGGGGGTCGCGGCAAGCTGACTTCACAGGCTTCAGCATCACCGAAGTTTGGTTTGCCTTCGGCCCCGGGTTTTTGGACGCGCGTCGTGCAAAAAATCACGCTCCCGTTCACACCTCCGGCGCGCATTGGCGAACGGGGCAACGCACTTTCTGAGCACTATTTTTTCAGCGAACGCTGCTGGGGCCAGTTGTTCCAAAGAAACGGCCAGGTGCTCACGGCTTGCTTGCCAACCCGAATTTTCTACACCGGACACATGTCATTCGGCGCTCGCATTCACCTGCAAACGCGGTCTGTACTGAGCTACCTCCTGGGCAGCGCAGGCAAGGTCTATGTTTTGCGGGCGCAAAAGTCGATTTAGGACGGCCGAATCAGCAAAGTCAATTTGGAAGCGTCGATCGTGCGCTCAAGTCAGCCGCAGCAGGGCCGACATGAACAGATGGCACTTTTCGTTACCGCTTTTTTGAGTTCACTGCTTTGCGCTTTGGGGCTGATCTCTTCGTTCGGCCGTCATCGCCATCTCAGTGCCGATGCGACGTCGGGCGGGCCGCAGAAATACCACGTGCGTCCGGTACCCCGCATTGGCGGAGTCAGCGTGTTCTTCGGCTGCTGCCTCGCATTGCTCACAGGTTTCTTCAGCGCCGCCGAGGCAGGCAATCTGCTGGCATGGCTGATGTTGGCCAGCTTGCCCGCGTTTGGCTCTGGTTTGATTGAAGACTTGACCAAAGCCGTGACGCCGAAGGTTCGCTTGGTGTGCGCAGCCGCCGCAGCCGGGTTGGGCATTTGGTTGCTCGACGCGCGTCTGATCCACACCGGCTTGCCCTGGATTGATGCCTTGCTCGCATTTGCGCCGCTGTCCGTTGCGCTGACCTTGTTCGCCGTGGCGGGCGTCGCCAACGCCATCAACATCGTTGACGGAGTGAACGGCCTGGCTTCGGTTTGCGCACTCACCATGTTGGCCGCAACTGCCTATGTCGCGTTTCAGGTGGGTGACACGGCCATCTTGTTTGCGGCGCTGATTTTGTGCGGTGCACTGCTGGGCTTTGTGTTTTGGAACTACCCGCACGGCTTGATGTTTTTGGGTGACGGCGGTGCTTACTTTTTGGGCTTCATGGTGGCGGAGTTGAACCTGTTGCTGGCCATGCGCCATCCCGAGGTGTCGCCGATGTTTGCGCTGCTGCTGTGCATCTACCCGGTGTTCGAAACCCTGTTCACCATCGCACGCCGCCTGCTGCGCGTGGGTCGCAACGGTGCCCCGTTGCGCTCGGCCTTTATGCCGGACTCACTGCACCTGCACTCGCTGATTCACCGCCGTTTGGTGCGCAGCAGCTACTTCACCGCAGGCGAGCGCCGCAGCACCATGCGCAACTCCATGACCGCGCCTTATCTGTGGGCGTTGTGCTTGTTGTCGGTGCTGCCCTGCGTGCTGTGGTGGAACAACACGGCGGTGCTTGTGCAATTTGCGATGGCGTTTGTGGTGGCTTACCTGGCGCTGTACCGTGCCATCGTCCGCTTCAAAACGCCCGCATGGCTCGCCATGAATCCCGCGCACGCCGGTTCAGCGCCGGCAGCGGTTGGCCAAAGCGCCTGACGCTCTGCGTCAACGTCACCTTCAAACGGTGACCCATCATGCCGTTGCGGCAGAGGTTGCGGATGCAACTTGATCGCCCATCAGAAGCAGAGCAGCGTGTCGAAGCGCCCGCTTATTCGGCGATGGGCAAAACGCAAGCCCGCTACTGTTAAAGCTTGCAGGGCTGTGTGTCTTCGGCCGCTTTTACTTGCTTGTTTTCATGCCTCTACGGCGCTTTCTATGTCTTTGACCCGCCCATCGCTCAGCCAGCTGTGGTCCAGCACCTTGACGGTGGTGGGCTTTGCTCTGCTCGCCAAGCTCTGCGGCGCGTTGAAAGAAATTGCCCTGGCGAATCAACTGGGTACAAGCCTTTTGGTCGACCAATTTGTGTTCGCTTTCAGCTTGGCCACCTGGCCTGCGGCCGTGGCAGGCAGCATTTTGACAATCTCACTCACGCCCTTGCTGGCCAAGCTTCGACGCCGAAATGACAGTGGTACTCAAAACTTCATGGCCCAGCTCTGGTGTGGCTCGATTGCCTTGAGTTTGCTGGTGGCAGTTTTGTTTGGCTGCGTGTTTCCGGTCTTGTCACCGCTGGCTGCCTCGGGCGGTGCGCGTCTGGCGATGATGGTGGGCGCGGTGACGTTTTTGTCGTGCTTGTCGACATTGCTCACCGTGATTTTGATGTGTCATGGCAGGCAAATCGGCACGCTGTTCGAAGGGCTGCCCTCGCTGACTTTGGGCACCTTGCTGGTGCTGGGACTGTGGCCCCATGACGCCACCCTGGTCTACGGTTTGGTCTTTGGCATGGCGCTGCAACTGGGCAGTTTGTGGGTTGTTCACCACCGCCACATCGGCGCGGTGTCATTGACGGTGCCACTAGCCGGGCCGCAGTGGACGGCGCTGCGCGCAGGCCTGGGCTACACCACGGCGGGCTACGCGATCATGTCGTCGGCACCGATGATCGAGTTGTGGATTGCCAGTCGGTTCGAGCCGGGCAGCGTGGCCAGCCTGGGTTATGCCGCCCGCATCACCGCCATGGCCACCGGCTTGATTGCCACCGCAGTCAACCGAGTGGCCATCGTTCACTTTTGCAACATGCACAGCAAGCGCATTTCTGGTGCGCAGGTGTGGCTCGGGGTTGTCGGCTGGTTCTCGCTGGGCAGTTTTGCGTTGTCGCTGGTGCTGATGTACTTTTCTAACGAGCTGGTGTCGCTGATTTTTCAACACGGCCGCTTCGACGCTGACGCTGGCGACAGAGTCAGTCAACTCATGCGCTGGAGCGTGGCGCAATTGACGCCTTACGTGGCCACCGCGGTCTTGTGCGCCTACTTGTCGGCGATCGGTGGTTTCAAGCAAATTTTTATCGCCTGCATGCTGTGTTTTGTCGGCCAGGTGGCGTGCGCTGTGGTGGGCTCACAGCGTCACGGTTTGGAAGCCATCGCTGCCGCCCCCATCGTGGGCCACTTGGTGATGTTGGGTTACTTGCTGATTGCAGTGTCCAAGCGTCCCTTGTCAACTTCACTTGCCCCGTCTTCTTTGCAAACATGAGCGCCCGCCAACCTTTGGGCCAGTTCCAGCGGCCCCTCCGACGCGAGCCAGGGTCTCATGCGTCGCACGAGGTGCCGCGAATCCGACGTTTGAACATAGGCTTGCTGATTCCCACGCTGCAGTCAGGCGGGGCGGAGCGGGTTTGTTCTTTGCTGGCCAGTCACTGGGCACGCAGCGGCCACCACGTCACGCTGATGACTTTCTGCGACCCATCCAGCGATGCCTTTGTGGTGTCACCGTTTGTGAATCGCGTGGTGTTGGGTGGCGCAGAAGTGACCCCCGGCCTGTGGCGGGCAGCCGCAAAAAACTTGGCGCGCCTGCGTGCCGTGCGCAGCCAAATCCAACGATCTGAGTTGGACGTGACGCTTTCTTTCATGAGCGTATCCAACACCCTGTTGGCTTTGGCCGGACGTGGTTTGCCCACGGTGTGCATAGGCGCCGAACGCACCTATCCGCCCGCCGTGCCTTTGCCGAAATTGGCCAAGTGGGCTCGCTGGGGTCTCTACGGTTGCTTGGATGCGGTGGTCGGTCTCACTGAAGACAGCGGCCGTTGGTTGAAGCAGAACACCCGCGCCAAGTCGGTGGCGGTGATCCCAAATCCCGTGGAGCTGCCGCTGCCGTCGAGCACGCCTGTGCTTGATCCTCGCGCGCTGCGCCGCCCGGGCACGCACCTGCTGCTCGCTGTCGGTCGGCTCAGCGCAGAAAAAAACTACGACCACTTGATTCGTGCCTTCGTGGGAGTTTCCAAACACCTTGCTCCGCAGAACCGGTGGCAACTGATCGTTTTAGGCGAAGGCTCTGAGCGTTCAGCGCTGGAGGCCTTGATCCTGCAGCTCAACGCGCACGACCGAGTGCTGTTGCCGGGCCGTGCAGGCAATGCGGCCGACTGGTATCGCGCCGCAGATGCATTTGCGCTTACCTCCGCATTCGAGGGCTACCCCAACGGCCTGCTTGAAGCCTTGGCACACGGCGTTGCGTGCGTGGCCTGCGATTGCCTGACCGGCCCGCGCGAACTGATTCATGACGGTGTGAACGGGTTGTTGGTGAAGCCAGACTCACCGGCAGACCTCGAGGCCGCCTTGACCCGCATGATGGGTGACGCCGCGCTGCGCAAGCGTTTGGCCGATCAGGCTGACATCACCATTCGCGCTCACGACATCGCAATGATTTCGCAGAAGTGGGAAGCGGTTTTTGTGCAGGCCCTGGCCATGAAGGGACTCGCATGAACCGGCCGACCACTTGGACGCGGGTGCAGCGACATCAGCCACCCACCACGTTCACGGCGGCACATGCGCCAATCCAGGCGCTGAGTGAAACAGGCGCGCACTGGAAATCTTTGATTTGGGTGCTGTGCTTTTGTCTTGTTGATGCAACTGCTCGCTCGCTCATGCTCGTTATGGGCAGCGCATGTTTGTTTCACTTGTGGTTGTTCGGCCGCTCGGCGGATGCGAAGAGACACACACGTGCGCTCGTGAGCCAGGTTCGACCACCGCCATTTCAACTCCTGCTTTTTGGGTTTGTGTTGGTATTGAATGTGACTTTGCAGCACACCTTGGTGCAGGCGGATGCACGTCCGTTCGCCGTGAACATTCTGGTGCTGCACGCATTCATTTTGTTTTGGGCTTGGGTGACTGCACCCGACACACGTGCTGCGCGCGAAGGCTTGCACTTTTGGGCATTGGTTTTTATCGTCGTGTTGAGTACGCTGCTTTTTGTTCAGTCTTTTTTGTACAACGCGTTTGATCTGCCGGTGGACTTCAGGGAAATATTGATCGGCACCGCGGCACGATCAGCCGGCGTAGAAGAGGGCACCGACGGCTTGAGACCGACAAGCCTGTTTGAAGAGCCTTCCAATCACGCGGTGGTGATATTCGCCTTGACCTTCCTGGCACGCATCACTGGCCCTCGCAGTGTTTGGCTGACTCTGGTGAGCACGGCGTCCTGCCTGGTCAACAACTCCGGCATCGGTTTGGTGCTGGCTGTGTTTTTGGTGTTGGAGGAAACGAGTTACCAAGCGTCGATCAGACGAGTGGGCGTGCCGCTCATGGTGGCTTCGGTTGCAGTCGTGGCGCTGCTCGCGATTGGCTACGAAGCGTCCAACGTCAAGCTGTTGGCGGTGGAGCAAGTCATCAACCCAAAGACCAACTACGACCCCGTCGCAGTTCGTTTGTTTGTGCCGAACGCAATTGCCAACTTCGAACCGCTGCAGCATGTGATTGGCACTGGCATCAGCAACTACGCCAGCTTCAAAGACGGCATCACCCAATACGATTCCTCCTTCATCCTGGGCGTGTATTACCAAATGGGCATGCTCGGGTTGGTGATGATGGTCTACACATTGCATCGAGCCTGGGTCGTGCACTCAGCCCGAGCAGCCGTGATGCTGTTGATGCTCTTCGTGACCAAAATGGGTGTGTTGGCCCCGATGTTTTGGGCCATCGCAGCGTTACTCGAACGACCGGTTGCAATACAACCCAACGCGCGTACCAAGCGTCCGATTCGACTGGTCTCGCTGCGCCTGCTAGGCGCTGGCCTGTCTCGCCTGCGCGCGGCTTCGCAACGCTTGACTCGAAGCAGCAAAGCCCTCTTTTTGATGACCGTGTTGCCGATGCAGCAGGTAGCTGCCAGCGCAACCGCATCTGACCGCGCAGTGCCGTTTGAAGACACCCCACCCGCGCATTTCGAAACCACTTTTTTCGCCCCCGACTCGCACAGCGAGCCGTATCCACGTCGCCCGGCTCGCCATGCACGTCGTCCACATCATTCCCAGCTTGCACGTCGGCGGCGCTGAGTTGGCATTGCTGCGCTTGGTCGGCACCCAGCTTGCGCATCCAGGTCAGGCGTGCGCAGACGCATCCCCCGTTGGGCAAATGCGGCACACCGTGATTTCCATGACACCGCTCGGATCGTTGGGCCGCGAATTCACGGCCGCTGGCATCGGCGTGGTGTGGCTGGACTTTTCAAAACGTCCTGTGCTTGCCTTCTTCAGCTTGTGTCGTTGGCTGCGAATGCATAGGCCCGATGTCGTCAGCACGTGGATGTACCACGCCGATGTCGCGGGGGGCTTGGCTGCGCGCCTTTGCGGCATCAAGGCCATTGTGTGGGGGGTGCGCACAACGCCCGTTGGCGGTGTGCTGCCGCGTGCGCTCATGCGTGTGCTGTGCCGTCTGAGTGCTTGGCTGTCTTGGCGCGTTCCGCGTGCCATCGTCTGCGTGGCAGAAGCTGCACGTCTGAGCCACACCGCGTTTGGCTACCGGCCTGATCAGATGCACGTGATAGCGAATGGGTTCGACATCGACGCGCTCGACCCAGCCGGAATAGACGCGAGGGCAGCTCGCACGTTGCACGGGTTTGACGCGGCGCACATCGTTGTCGGCCACGTGGGTCGCTTTTGCAATGAGAAAGACCACGTCGGATTTTTGAAAGCTGCGCGCCTGGCATTGAACGACCAACCCATGCTGCGTTTTGTGATGGCAGGGCGCGGTGTGAGCTTGTCCAACGCGGTTCTCTTGCAGACAGTCGACCAGCTTGGATTGCATGGTTTTGTGTGCATGCTTGGCGAGCGCTCGGACGTCCCGAAGGTGATGCGTTCGTTCGACATCTTCTGTTTGTCATCCACCTTTGAAGGCTTCCCAAATGTGTTGGGTGAAGCCATGGCCATGGCCTTGCCCTGCGTTTCTACTGACGCTGGCGACGCGCGCGTGCTGGTGGGCGAAACAGCCGAAATCGTGCCCATCAGCAATCCGCAGGCCATGGCCAGTGCATTGCTTGCTCTTTCGCGCCTGACCCCCGAACAACGCGCCCAGCGTGGCGCAGCGGCACGTGCACGCATCGTCAATCACTACACCGTAGATGTCATGCGCGAGCAGTTTGCAGCCGTCTATCGCAGCGTGGTTCAAGCGCAGTCACAACCCGCCCTCATCACCTCATAAGAAGGAAATCCGCATGTGCGGCATCACCGGCCTTTTGCCTGCCAGTCCCCATACCCGTGCAGATGCGCCCGCCACCGTCGAGCACATGGCGGCGCAACTGCACACGCGCGGCCCCGACGACTTTGGCGTGTGGCAAGACCCGCAAGGCGGCGTCACGCTGGGTCACAGGCGCTTGGCCATTGTTGACCTGTCGCCCGGCGGTCACCAACCCATGGCATCCGCTTGCCAGCGCTTTCACATAGCTTTCAACGGTGAGATCTACAACCACCTTCAGTTGCGCGCCGAGTTGAACCAAGCCAATTGGCGCAGCCACTCTGACACCGAGACGTTGCTGGCCGCCATCGCCCGCTGGGGCGTGGAAAAAACGCTGCACAAATTGGTGGGCATGTTCGCTTTTGCGGTGTGGGACCGTGAGCTGCGCACCCTCACGCTGGCGCGTGACCGCCTGGGCGAAAAGCCGCTGTACTACGGTCATTTGGCGCAAGGCGAATTTGTTTTCGCGTCTGAGCTGAAAGCCCTGCGCGCCCACCCCACCTGGCAAGGCGAAATCAACCGTGACGCCGTCACCTTGCTGCTGCGCCACAACACCATTGCCGCGCCGCATTCGATTTACAAAGGGATCTACAAGCTGCAACCCGGTCATTGGATGGTGGTCAGGCCCGATGGCCAAGCCGGCGTGCCGGTCGCGTATTGGGACATCACGCAGGTGGCCAAGGCTCAGCGCGCCAATGCGGCGGCGATGAGTGATGCAGAAGCCACAGACAAGCTCGAACAAGTGTTGGGCGATGCCGTGCAGGGCCAAATGATGGCCGACGTGCCGCTGGGTGCCTTCTTGTCGGGTGGTGTTGATTCATCGGTGGTGGTGGCCTTGATGGCGCGCCGCGCCAGCCTGCAAGTGCGCACCTTTTGCGTCGGCTTTGAGCAGGCCGCGTTTGACGAATCTGAACACGCACGCGCCGTGGCGGCACATTTGGGCACGCAGCACACCGAGCTGTTTGTGACCAGCGCCGATGCTCTGGCCGTCATCCCAAAATTAGCGTCGCTTTACGACGAGCCGTTTTCTGACTCATCGCAAATTCCCACCTTCTTGGTGTGCCAAATGGCGCGCCAGCACGTCACCGTGGCGCTGTCCGGTGACGGCGGCGATGAGATGTTTGCAGGCTACACGCGCTACCTGATGGCCCAGCAGTTGTGGAGCCGCCTGAGCAAGCTGCCCATGCCACTGCGCAAGGCCGCTGCCAAAGCGGCGCTGGCGGTGTCACCGGGCGCGTGGAACGCCTTGGTTGGTGTGCCTCTGGCTTTGCTTGGAAAAAGGCAAATTGATTTTGGCGACCGCCTTCACAAGTTTGCCGACACCATGCTGCCTGCCGCCGATTGCGCCGCCATGTACCGGTCATTGGTTTCGCATTGGCGCGACCCCGCCAGCGTCGTGCTGGGTGCAACCGAGCCCGCAGGTTGGTTGCAATCTGAGACTGTGCAAAGCGCATTCACCGACCCGGTGGACACCATGTGCCTGTCAGACATGCTCACGTATTTGCCCGACGACATCCTCACCAAAGTAGACCGTGCCGCCATGGGCGTGAGCTTGGAAACTCGCGTGCCGTTGATCGATCACCGCGTGGTTGAGTTCTCGTGGACCTTGCCCATGCACCAAAAAATTCGCGGTGGCGTGTCCAAATGGTTGCTGCGCGAAGTGCTGTACCGCCACGTGCCGCGCGAGCTGATTGAGCGCCCCAAGCAAGGCTTCGGCGTGCCGCTGGCCGAGTGGCTGCGCGGCCCGCTGCGCGACTGGGCCGAGGCCTTGTTGTCAGAGAGTCGACTCAAGCGCGAAGGCTACTTCGATGTGGCGCAAATTCGCACCAAATGGGTCGAGCATCTGGCGGGCAAACGCAACTGGCACTACTGGCTGTGGGATGTGCTGATGTTCCAGGCGTGGGTTGAAGCGCAGTGATCGCCTCGCGCATCAGGTCACGCATGACCTGATGCGCGGTTTGATGCGTGCCCGCAAGGCCTGCGCATGCCCACCCGGACGAGGCAGAGCAGGGCAGGTGGCGGGCTGACAGCGCCAGTGTTGCCACCTGAATTTTCATTTCGGCCTTGAGCTGGCACGCCCACTACGGACGCTGTATTTCGCCGAGTTGTCAGCCACAGCTTGCCGTCACGTTTCGCGACGATTCCCCTCAAAAAAGAACACCTCCAAAACACAGCTCACCGCTAGACTTAAATTCCTGGAGACACGTTGAATCACTCCAAAGGTGTGCCAAATGCGAGCAGCCATCCGTTTTTTAGTCGGGTGTTTTTTCGGTGGCGTCAGCGCCATCAGCACCGCCGGAACCGGTGAGTTTTGCAGCTTCCCAAATCTGCCAGCTGCGCCTGTCAATTACGAGTGCGCCATCAAGATCAACCCTGGCAGCACATGGTTGAACCAGTTCAACAGCTGGTTGGCAATCAACAAAGCAGTTGCTGGCGGTGCCATGGCCTGTTTTGGGCCGGGAACCTACGTGGTTCCCTCGATGGTGGCACCCGATTCGGCGCCTTACTCCAGCAACGACACCAACCGGTTCGTTGTCCGCGCCGCGCAAAACCTCAGGCTTTGCGCGCCATCGGGCGGTGCCATTTTTCAAGGAAAAACTGTCAACCCGAACGCCAGTCAGCTCACCGACTATGCCTACTCCGCCACTTTCAAAGTCGTGGGGTCGTCCAACGTCGCTGTCAAAGGAATGGAGTTTCAAAACAAGTCTGACTATGCCATTTCATTTATTCACCATGTCATGCGGGCCGTTGAAGTAGAAAACTCGACAGATGTGAGTTTTGTAAATTCAAAAGCAGCGTCCATAGGAAAACAAACAGTCAATATCGACGATTCAATTGTGAATTTCAGTGCCTTCACTTTCAATTGCGGATATTTTTGTATCAGCGGCGCGCGTGGTTCCGGTTCGATCACCAAACCAATAATTTCGGTGTCTGGGTCAACGTTCACCATCAACAACACAAGAATTGCGGCTGACGATCATCCTGCGTTATATACAACGTCCTCAGATTTCAATATCTCCGATTCAAGCTTTAACTTCATCACAGGCGAAGGGTTCGTCGGTGGAACGGCAAGTCTTGTGGACTGGATTACCTTGAGTAATTTATCAATTACAGGAACGACACCTCAAGGGCGATTGAAAATGTTCGGATGGATTCCAATGCATCCGAACTTCAACAATATCCAAATTCGCTACACCGGTACAACGCCTCTTTTACGCCCTTATTACTGCGTTGCCTTCACAGGCAATCCGGGTTGCGATACTGGCTACGAGAATGCCGGCAACCAAGGCGCGGTTTTTCAATACCGACCAAACGGTACCAGCTCCTACACGCTTGCAGCCACGCCTCCGAGCAAAGTAAAAAAAATATTGCTTTTGAATGCCTCGGGCGTTGACAACGTTTGGTTCCAACAATCCATCGTTAAAAACCAAGCAAATTTGTTCTCCCGAGCGCAGCAGTCATGGTCAAGCGTGGGCACGGGCTTGGGCGGATGGCTAGACGCTGGCGACAGCGTCCTCAGCGGCGACTTTCTGATACCAGGACAACAGCGATTGCTGTTTTTTAATTCAGAGACCGTAGGCGGCGCCTTCTCGATTCGCGCCCTCTCCGATGTCGCGGGAGCGGGCACCATTGCCACCGAGGCGGTGATCGATTGGAGTCCCGTGCTAGAGCAAAAACTCGCTGGCTTTCATGACTCGAACGACAAGCTTCTGGCGGGAGATTTCACCGGAGTCGGCCGCGCGCAGTTGCTCTTTTTCAACACGTTTGGCGCGGATGCTGCTTTCCAAATTGCAGGCATCGAGACCGCGTCGAACACACTTCAATCTGTGACTTTCATACCTTGGACAACTACACTCGCAACAAGTTTGAACGGATGGTTGGATGTCGGTGACAAGCTTGTTTCCGGTGACTTTTTAGGAACTGGAAAAGCGCAAATTTTGTTCATCAATACAGTAGGTGGCACGCAAGGGGCTGCAAGTGTGCGGCAATACGATCCTACATCAAATACATTTCAAATATTAAATACAATTCCGTGGACGAACATAACAGGTGATTCCTCTTTGTGGAAAAATCAAGGCATGAAAACTCTGACGGGAGATTTCCTAGGGCTTGGACGCGATCAACTGGTTTTTCTGAATCCAACGGGTTTTGGAATTGCGTTATCTCTATGGAGTCTGGATCCAGCCTCTGCGACTTTCACCGAAGTACACAAAATGAACTGGTCTGCAGCCGAAATTCCAAATTTGAACGGATTTTTAGAGGCAAATGATTTTCAGTTGGGTTATTGAAATAGCATAAAAATTGATTCTGATTAGCAACAAGCCTCAGGCTTTGCGTTCAATTCGCGATACTGAGGCTTGTTGCTTACCAAGAACACGCTTGATGCAGTTACGACGAAAAACAGCGCGGGTAATGTCCGTTTGGCTCGTTGTTCACAAAACGAAACGGTGCTGAATTTTCCGTTTTCGATATTGTTTGCGATAATTGTGGTGATCAGATAACCGCTGATGACGAAGAAAATATCAACGCCAACATATCCGCCGCTCAACCAGGTCACTGCCGAGTGGAAAAAGATGACGGACAAGACCGCCACGGCCCGCAGGCCGTCAATTTCGGCGCGGTACTTCAAGGGCGGCTCAAGGTTTCAGGGCTCAAAACGGCCGCACGACACAATCGAAGCGTCGCGCCGATTGCGAGCAAGGGATATTCACGCTGCAACCGCTACTTTGGAATTACGGCGGTTTGTCAGGCGCGTCTTGCCACTGACAGCAGCTGCAAACGCAATGCCCAGGGCAAGCAACAAAACCCCCGCAAACGCACTGAACATCACCCGGCTGGTCACCGGCCATGATTTTTGGCTGGGCGTGATGGCTGGGTCGAGCACCACGATGGTGGTGAGGTCTCGGGAATCGTCGATGCGTGAGGCTTCGCGGTTGCGTTGCAGTTGGGTCAACACGACGGTGAGCGACTCGACCTCACGGCGCGCGGGTTCAACCAGGCGGCGCAGTTCTGGGTAATCGGCAGGGGCCACCAAAATATCTGCTTGTCGGCGTGCGAGTGGCTTTTCAACCGCAGCCAACTGCGCGTGCAAAGCGTTCAACTCGGCACGTGCGCGTTGCACATCCGGTTGCTGCTCGGTCGCATAGCGTCGAAGTCGCGCCAGTTCTACTTCGCGGTCTGCCACCGAATTCTTCAAGCTCACGATGGTCGCGGTGGTGGCTTCTTCTTGCCCCTTGAGGCGCGTCAAACCGCCGCGCGCTTCCACCGCCATCAATTGATCGTCCGCTTTGCGCAAACGCTCGCGCGTCTCGGCGATCAAATTGTCATAAAACTCGGTCTGACGGCGAGCGGCTTCTTGCGTGATCCGCAATCCCACTGTGTACATGCCGCTGATCAGCGCGTTTGCAATTTCAGCGCTGCGCAGGGCGTCGCGGTCGGTCACCGCCAATTCAATCAAGCCCGCTTTGTTGACGTTGGCAACAGTGGACTTTTCCAGCTCGGTGCGAATCTCGTCAGGGTTGGTGAGTTTGTAGTGTTCGCCCAGTTTCAGTATCTGTATGGCTTGGTCTTGCACGCTGCGGCTCAAGAACAACTGTGCGTAGACCTCGGACGGGTTTTTTGCACCCATTGCAGCCATGCCCAAGCCTGCATTGCTGTTGGCGTGGGTGGCAATGATTTGTGCCGAGTTTTGGTTGGCCTGTGGTGGCAGCAAGCGTGCGGTGGCAGTGAAGCGCGGTGGCACAAATTGAACCACCACACATGCCAACACCGCAGCAGCGGCAGGCGCGGCCAGCACATAGTTGCGGTACCACCACCACTTGGGCATGCGCGCCATGCGGTTGGCGTTGGCAGCGCGGCGTTCGCGCGGCAAGGCTTGCGTGGAATTCAGGTGGTCGATTGGACTCGGCTGAGCGTCGAGTTTTGAATGCACTGCGCTGGATGTCATAGCGCCCCCAACACTTTGAGTGCGGTGGCACCTATGCCAAATTGGTAGAGGATGGTGGTCCAGTCTTTCAGCGTGCGCGTCTTGCTGACGCGTTCGACGTCTTCAGGCACGAAGATGGTGTCGCCGGGGTTGATGTCATTGCCAGCGGCGCTGGCCATGCCCAGCCAACCGCCAGCGCGTGCAGTGCGCACCGAACCGTCAGCCCGCAGCACGACGATGCCGTCCCGGTCAGCGTGGTTGCGTGGGCCACCGGCGCGTTCCACGTAGTGGCTGACGTCGCCGCCATTGCGCCACAAGATGCTGCCTTCTTGGAACACCGCGCCTGACATGGTCACCGTAGAAGGGCGCGCCGGAATTTGAACGGCGTCGCCGTCTTCCAAGATCACATCTGGCAGGTCTTCGAGTTTGGCGGCAGCGCCTTTCATGTCGAGGGTCACCCGCCCTTCGGCGCGGTATGCACGCAACTTGCTCACCAAAGTGCGCACTGCCTCGAACTCGGCGTTGGACATCATTGCGTCCTCTTGTGCGACCACGTTTTGGCTGCGTGTGGCCAAGCGGCGGAAGTAGTCTTGCTCTACGCGATCGGTGGCTTGTCTGATGCGCTGCTCTTCTTGCTTGCGCGCGCTGACGCGGGTCAAACGTGTTCCGAAAACATAGGCTTGTGGGCTCGCGCCACCGGCACGTTGAATCACGCTGCTCAAGGTGTCGCCCACATTCATGGCGTACACACCCGGGCGCGCCACTTCGCCTTCAATGCGCACCAAGCGCAGCTTTTTGCTCTCAGGCTGTTCGAAGTCTTTGCGGGCATAGACGATGACGTTGTCACCGGCTTGCAGCACCAAGTTTTGCGTGGTGTCTTTTTGAAACAGCACGCGGCCCAGGTCGAACGTGAGCACGCTGATGGTGTGGGTGACTGGGTTCAGGCGCTCGATGGTGGCGTAGTCCCAGTTCACTTCGGGATAGTCGCGTGAGATGTCGATGTCGCGTGCGCCTTCCACCATTTTGTCCAGCGTGTTGCGCTCGTTGCGCTGCGCCAAAGCGGCAGGGCGCACCAAGGCGCGGGCATCAGGGATGAGGTCGCTGATGCGCATGCCTTCGCGCCACTGTGTGCGCAGGGGCACCGCCACGTTGCCGCGCAAGGTGACGGCGTTGTCGATGCGCTGCGATACGGGCAACACCATCAGCAAGTCACCGGCGCGCACGGGGCGGCCCAAGCCTTCTTCGTTCAGGGTGATGGTTTCGATCACGCGGCGGCCACTGTCCAAACGCTCTATGCGCACTTGCGCCGCGTCGGCGGTGGTGGTCAGGCCGCCTGCGTAGCGCAGCAAGTCGCCCACGCTGTTGCCTGCACGCACATGAAAAATTGCTTCGCGGTTGACTTGTCCGGCCACAGCCGCCAAGCCGCGTGAGGGCTCGAAGTGAATCACGTCGCCGGGCAAAATTTGCGCGTCGTTGCCGCGGTTGCCGTCAACCAGCATTTCGTACAAGTCCATGCCCAAAGGCGGCGCGCCCAAACGCCGAACCACCACGCGGCGCGGGTCGGCGTTCAAGCCAGGGCCACCAGCCGACATCAAGGCATGCAACACCGTCGCTGCGCTGGACACAGTGTGCAAACCCGGCTGAGCCGCAAAGCCCGAGGTGTAGAACTGCACATTGCGCAAGCCGCCCATGGTGGCCGTCAATTCGAAGTCTTTGTACTGACGGCTGATGACTTTGCGCAGGTGCGGTGCCAGCTCGCCCACGGCAATGCCGGCCACCATGGTTTGACCCACCTTGGGCAAAAAAATCTGGCCGCTGCGGTCAACCTGAATTTGCACGTCAAGGTCAATCTGGCCCCAAGCGCGAATCAGCAATTCATCGCCCGGCCCCACGCGGTAGGTGGCGGGCACGGTGATGGCGTCGGCTTGGCCCAAGCGGCCGCCTTGGCGCATTTGATCGGCAGCGAAGATGTTGAGCGTTCTGCCGGTGGACTGGGCCACGAACTGCGCGAACTCAAAGTTCTTGACGTTGCCCGTGATCAGCGCATTGGTTGCTTGCGCCGTGGTGTCGCCCGTGCCGCCGCCACTTTCGGCTGATGATTCAACCGGCGGCCTGCCGGTGAAGTTGTTGGTGGTTTTGTTTTCGACCTTGGTTTCTACCGAAGTGGTCAATTGCAACTGAGGGGTTGCGGTGGGTTTGTCGGCCATCGACAAACTGCCGCCGCCAGACCTGCCCGAGCCGCTTCGCTTGTTGCTTGCCGGATCGAGCACTTCGTTGCTGCGTCCCGATGCATTGCCGTTGAGCAAACCCGCCATGTCAATCAGGCGGCCGTTGGTGCTGCCGGCGGTGGTGTCCGCAGCGTTTGCAAACGGACTTGCGACAGCAAGCAAGGTGCTGATGAACGCCAAGCAAATGACCCGACTCCAAGGCTGGTGTGCGGGCTTGTGTTTTGGTGTGCGTTCGAGCTTGTGAAGTGTGGCCATGGTCGTTTCGCAGAAGGCTGTTTGCGCCGTTGAAATTTGGTTGCGCATCGGTGTCGATGCCGTGCATCGAAAAAATGAAAGGTGTTCCTTCAAGGTGAACCTGACTCTGCGCCGCTTGCGCGCTTGCCGCTCCTGTGAAAAAAGGCAGGATTGGCAGGCAGTTCTGTCATCAAAGGCTGGTCCAGCAAGCGGCTCACTGCCCATTGCAAGAGCACGCGAAAAGCGACTGCGGTGGCGAGCGCCTGCGGGTGCTGCCACCACAGCACCGCCGGTGCGATGCTGGCCACGCTGAGCATCCACAGATGCGGCATGACGCTGGTGTCGCGCTCGGGGCGGCGGCGGTCGGGCGGGTTGCCCGTGGCCCAGCGCACGATGCGGTGGTACAGAAGTGAAGGAACGCGGTTGTCTGCGCTGTCCAGTGCCAGGTGGCCACCGCGCTGCCATGCGCCCGCGGCTGCGATCAAGGAGTGCGAGCACAGCAGCACGGCGAACCAGGCTGAAAGTTCTGTGTGGCGGGCTGTCAAGCACACCGACAACCCTGCCGTGCTGAACCCCACCAGCGCGCAGCCGCTGTGGCCCAGGCGAGCCAGATCGGTTTGAAAACTGAAGAAGCTCACGCCCAACAAGGCACCCATCACGATCAATGCGGCTTGCATGACGGTGGTGTCGCCTAGGCTGTAGGCCACATAAGCCAGCGCCGCGTGGATCAGCAAGCTGCACATGGCGGCGGCACCGTTGCGCGAATCCACCGCGTTGACTGAATGGGTCACGGCCGTCACAAAAACGGTGGCCGAAATGATCCAAATGAGTGAAAGCTCAAACTGTGAACACACGACGAACGCCACCACCAGGGTCACTGAGGCGCGGCGGAAAAGCGACGGGCGCAGCCAAAAATCATCGAGTACAGCCACAACGAACAACGGCAGCAGCGCGCTCAATCCTGCCCACCACAAGGGGGACGGCGAAGACGACTTGGCCATCATCACCAACACCCCGCCACACAAGCCCGCCATGATGGCCAAGCCGCCTATGGGGATTGCTTGCTGGTTGTGAGTGCGCGTGACCGCACGCAAACGCCCTGTGAATTGCCCTGCGAATTGCAGCAGCAACACGGTGGCGATCAAAGACAACAACAAGCTGATGACGGCACTGTGCATGAGAGCTTGAAGTGTGAATATCAGGTGCGCACAGCCGCAGATGCGGTGGCGTTGAAAAACGCGCGAATGCTGTGGTGCAGATGCTTCACATGCGCACCGTCGGTGGGTGCAAAGGCCGCAGCATCGGGACTGAAGTAAGCGTGACCTTGTGATCGGTGCATGCCGTTTTTCAAGGCCACCAAGGCAACTTCAGGTGCCAGACGAATTCGCTTTGCACCGCCTTCCACCGTGTCTTGCGCGCCGATGGCGTGTGGGTAGGTCAGTGTGGTGAACACGCTGTCGGTGCGGTTTTCAATGACGCCAAACAACGCGTCACCCGAGGGCAAAACGTGCAAATGCGACAAGGCCCGCTCGGCGCGCGTGGCGTCTTGCGGCGAGTTGAATTCAATCAAAAAGTCACGCGACATGCGCGGCAACACGCGCTGGTGTGTGATGCCCATGGTGTTCAAAAACTGCGAATGGTTGCGCAGCCGCCAATAGTATTTTTCGCGGTCATACGCCTGCTGCGACAAGCCGGTGGCGATGATGGCGGCGGTGTGTGTCGAGTCTGCCGCGGTGGACGTCGGCAGCGTCTGCAGCGTCAGGTAGTCAGCCATCAACCGGTCGTAGACGCTCAGCATCTCGGCCACCGGGTCGAGGTGCGCGGCCACGTAGTTGCTTGGGTTGACGGCGCCGCTTTGAGGCATGGCGCGGGCGTTGCGAAGGTAGTGGTGCTGAATGTGGGCGCCGGCGTTCAAGAACACGGTCGAAAACTGCGCGCCCTTGGCATGGAACAAGCGCCAATGCATGTCGTGTAACAACACGTCCAAAAACAAGGCCTTGCGCCACGGCGCACCGCGCGCGGTGGCGGCCAAGCGCAGGTAGAGGTCGTAGTGACGCGGCCGCGCAAAGCGCATCACGCCCAAGCTCAAGTGCACCAAGCTGCGCAGCGTCACGCGTCGCTGAGAGTTGTCGTTCACCATTTGGGAAATCGCCGCACTCAGCACGCGGCTCCACCATGAGCTGTCGCTGGGCGTGACAGTCCAGGGGTCGGGGATGAAGTAGGCCGGGTTCTGCAAGCGGTTTTCCGCGCTGAAGGCCGCCACGCAGCCTACGTTCACGCCGCGTTGCTCCAAGGTCTCAAAAATTTGCGGGCTGGCATGGCCGATGGCGTCGCCTAAATGCATCAGGCCGTGTTCGGCGGCTTCTTGGCCGTTGTAGACCGAAGGCCACTGAATCCATGGCTCCAACAATTCGTACTCGGGCTCGGCTTGGGTGGTGATGAAGTGACCTCGCATCAGCGCGGAAAACGACTTCAGGCCCAGCCGCTCGACATAGCGCTCGACCACATCAAAGCTCAGCTCATTGAGCTGAACCAGCATGAGGCGTTGAGCCCGGGTGGGGTTCAATGTTTCAGGCTTCAACATGAGACAAAAGCTCGCGGTAAATGGCCATGGTGTTGTGGTGCACCGAGGCGATTCCAAACAAGCGCTGTGCGCGTTCGCGACCGGCCACGCCGTAGCGCAAGCGCCGATCGGGGTCGTGCATCAGGGCCAGCAAAGTGTTTGCCAGGGCTTGTGAGTTGCCCACCGGAACCAAGTCACCGGTGACGCCGTTTTCAATCGCGTCGCGACAACCGATGGCGTCGGTGGTGACCACCGTACAAGCTGCTGCGGCGGCCTCAAGCAAGACGCGCGGCATGCCTTCGCGGTACGAAGGCAAACACACGATCGCGGCGCGTGCGTACAGCGCCGCCATGGCTTTCGGGTCGCTGATGTGGCCCATCCAGTTGATGTCGCCGTCGCGTTGCCACTGCTCAATCATGCTGCGCGGCACAGCGCTGGGGTTGTCGTAATCGGCCGTGCCAGCCAGCACAAAGCGCCACTCAGGCGCCTTTGCGCGCAGCGCTTTGGCGGCTTGCACAAACTCGACCACGCCTTTGTCGCGCAGCAGGCGTGCGGGCAGCACGATGAGTGGCTCGCGGCCATGCAGGGGCAGGTGAATGAAGTCGTCCAAGACCACACCCGATCCGGCAATCAAACGCACTTCGCCGCTGCGTGCCAAGCCTTGGGAGGTCACGGCAGCGGCGTCGTCTTCGTTTTGAACGATCACACGTTTATTGGGGTGGGCATAAGCCCAGCGAGCCAGGCATTCATAGGCCGCGCGGGCCAAGCGTCTGGATGTGCGGGCGTGTCCGCCGGTGCGTGCCTCTGTGTACGCGTAGCCCATCCCAGACACCGCCAAAACCACAGCGGGCACATTCGCCAAGCGCGCCGCCAGGCCGCCGTACAGCACGCCTTTGGGCGAGGCACAGTGCACCAGCGTGGGCCGGAATCGACGCATGTGAAGCACCAATTGAATGAAGCCCATCAGCTCCAACAGCGGGTTGATTCGGGCGCTGCGAAACGACACGCGTTGAGGTGCAAGGCCCGCTTCAGCAAGACGGGGCAGTGCGTGCTCAGCCAGTGTGGGGCTGGCTTCATGACCCGTGCACAAACCCACCGCATAACCGAGGCGGCGCGCATGCAGGGCCACTGACAGGCGATGCGATTCAAAAAACGAAGCGTTGTTGACGACGAACAAAATGCGCTCACCCAAGCCCACGGCCTCGTCGGTGTGGACATTGAACTCATCGTGCGCAAGCGCGCCCGATGACGCTGCCAGCAGCGCGCTGACTTCTGCGTCAGAGGTTTTCACGCGTCAACTCAGCGACGCTCAAAAACAAATTGGTTGCAGCCCAAGCCGCCAGCGCAGGTGCGCATGCGCGTGAGTACGAAGCCACGTTCGCGGTGGAAGTTCATGACCTCTTCTGGGGTAGAAACTTCGAACGGCAAGCCGCCCACCCAGTCCACCACGTCGAACCATGCGCTCATGCCGCGCTGACCTGTGTTGGAGTAAGCGTTCCAGCTCTTCAAGGGATTGCCCTTGAAGGTGTCGAGGATGACTTTGGGGCCCCACAGGAGGGCCGTGCATGGCCACAGCACCAACCAGCGCATGGAAGCGGGCAAGGCGTTGTAGATCTGTTTGGTTTTCAACCAAGCTTTGCTGCGCCAGCCTTGGTCGTTGTAGAGCGCGATAAAGAGCTTGCCACCGGGTGCGACGCGTGCAGCAGCGTTGTCAGCTGCCAGCCATTGGTTGCCGGTGTGGTGCAGCACGCCCCACGAGTAGACGATGTCGTAAGACTCGCGCGGGGGCAGGGTGTCGCTTTCAAGCACCGAGCCGGTGGTGGTGGTCCACTTCGGATCGGTGGGGTGAAAACGCTGGCGCAGGCTTTCGGTGCAAGCGACCGAGTTGCTGTCGTAGTCGAGTGAATGCACGCGGGCGCCCAAGCGGCGCGCGGCCAAGCTGAACAAGCCGCTGCCCGAGCCGATGTCGAGAAACGATTTGTTGTTAAGGTCTTTGACGTCCAAGAAGTGCTGCAACGACGCCATCGCTTCGCCGATGCGGCGCTCGTCCAGCAAGTTCAGATAGCGCTTCCAATTTGCACCAAAACCGAATCGCTCCTTGCCTTCGATTTCGAGTTGGTGCTGCGCGGCAAGCGTCAGTGCGGAGGCGTCCCTGGTCGTGTTCATGCAGTTTCCTGTGGAAGGAGCGCGGCCAACATTGGCGACGCGAACTGCGATGTTCACTGTTTGGTACGAAGCTTCATCGACGAAGAAACGAGGTGTTCTCGCGTTAGAAAAACTGCTTCGGACCCCATCGTTTGAACAGGGCCGCAAGCACCGCCCAATTCAAATGTGAATCAGCGTTTTTCGTATTGCGCGTTGCCGAACAGCACATCGCGGGCAGCGTCGGTGGTCAGCGGTTTGCGGTGATGAGCCAACACTTCCACCGCGCGCGCAACGGCAGGGCGCGCCGCAATTTCATCAAACCAAGCGCGCAGGTGCGGGTAATCGGCCCAATCGATGCCTTGGTTTTTCCACGAGCGCAGCCAAGGAAAAATCGCGATGTCGGCGATGCTGTAGTCCGCGCCACCGATGTACTTGCTCTGCGCCAAGCGCGTGTTCATCACGCCGTACAAACGCTTGGCCTCAAAGGTGTAGCGGTTGTAGGCGTATTCGAATTTCTCAGGCGCGTAAATTCGAAAGTGATGCGCTTGCCCGAGCATGGGGCCCACACCGCCCATTTGAAACATCAACCACTCAAGTACCTCGAAGCGTGCTCTTGTTCCTGTTGGCAAGAACTGACCGGTTTTCGATGCGAGGTAAAGCAGAATCGCGCCTGACTCAAAAAGCGACATCGCTTGGCCGTCAGGCCCGTTCGGGTCGACGATGGCGGGGATTTTGTTGTTTGGGCTGATGCGCAAAAAGTTGGGCCTGAATTGATCGCCCGCGCCAATGTCGATAGGTATTGCACGGTAGGACAGCCCACATTCCTCCAACATGATGTGCACCTTGTGACCATTGGGTGTGGGCCACGAATACACTTCAATCGTGCTCACGGCTTTCCTGGTTTTCATGGTTAATTCGCTCCTGATTTCGGGGGTTGAGATGCCGTGTGCGCGTTCTCTGTCGCCTCATTCATTCACTCTAGTTCATCCCGCAGTGCCATGCTGAAGACACTTCAGCGTTGGCTCAGCCCCCAGCGTGCCGCGCGAGCGACCGCTTCGACCAACGCTTGGCTGGACGTGGCCGAATGGGCTGTGCACAAGGGTTACACCTTCAAGCGCACACGCGAAGGCGATGGCTTTGTGATTGATGCCAACTTCAGCGGCAAGCCTTGGCGCCTGGAGTGGGGGCCTTCGCAGCGCGCTTACATCAACAGCCACGAGCTGCGCTTTCGCATGGAATTGCAGTTGCCCAGCTCGCTGCAAATGCTGGTACTGAACCGGCCTTTGCTGAAGCAATTAGAGAACGAGTCTTTCGAGCGCTACACCGAAGTCAATCAAACGCAGGTCGATGTCAGCACGTCGGAAGAGATGCGTTGGGTGGCCATGTTTGCGCAGTCTGACTTGGCTGGTCAGCGTGCGTTGAAGCCGCACTTTGCCGCACTGTCCAGCCCGCCTTCGCATGTGGAGGCTTGGCTGAAAGGCGACTTGGCGGCGGCGCTTTTGTTGGTCAGTGCCAGCGTGCTGCCTGTCGAAGTGCCGATGGTTTTAATGAGCTTGCGCGGCCGCGCCTACATGCGCACGGCGCTGCCTGAACCCAATGTCGCGACGCTCGATGCGATGAGCAAAGTTTTCGCGACTGCATGCACGGAAGCGCTGCGTGTCTCTACCAGCAGCATCGATGCCACGGCCACCTCACCGTCCATCGCTGCCTACGAGCTTGCGCCAGTGACGTCTGCATGGCAAAGCGAGCTTGGAGGCGAGAAATAAAAAAACCGCCAGCGCGTTGAAGCGCGGGCGGTTTCAGATGAGATGTTGAACGGCGATTCGACTTCAGGCGACTTTTTCAAGCGTATTTGCCCAATTCCAACTTGGCAATCGAGTTGCGATGAACTTCATCCGGGCCGTCTGCAAAGCGCAGCGTGCGGGCCATGGTGTAGAAGTAAGCCAGAGGGAAGTCCTCACACATGCCGCCGCCGCCGTGCACTTGCATGGCCCAGTCAATCACTTGGCAGGCCATTTGCGGCGCCACCACTTTGATCATGGCGATTTCAGCCTTGGCGGTTTTGTTGCCGGCCACGTCCATCATCCACGCGGCTTTGAGGGTGAGCAAACGCGCCTGATCGATCATGCAGCGCGCCTCGGCAATGCGTTCTTGCGTCACGGTTTGCGATGCCACCGTTTTGCCAAACGCCACGCGCGATGTGGCGCGCTTGCACATCAGCTCCAACGAACGCTCGGCCAATCCCACCAAGCGCATGCAGTGGTGGATGCGGCCTGGCCCCAGGCGGCCTTGCGCAATCTCAAACCCGCGGCCTTCGCCCAGCAGCATGTTGCTGGCCGGCACCCGCACGTTCTCAAACGTGATTTCGCAGTGGCCGTGGGGCGCGTCGTCGTAGCCAAACACTTGCAGCGGACGAATGATCTTTACGCCCGGTGTGTCTGCGGGAACCAGGATCATGGACTGCTGCGAATGGCGCGGCGCATCGGGGTTGGACTTGCCCATGAAGATGTAAATCTTGCAGCGCGGATCACCAGCGCCAGAGATCCACCACTTGCGCCCGTTGATGACGTAATCGTCGCCGTCGCGCTCTATGCGTGACGACACATTGGTGGCGTCGCTGGACGCCACATCGGGCTCGGTCATGGCAAATGCGCTGCGCATTTCACCGGCCAGCAAAGGTTCAAGCCAGCGTTTTTTGTGCTCGGCAGAGCCGTAGCGAACGATGGTTTCCATGTTGCCGGTGTCGGGTGCCGAGCAGTTGAAAACTTCGCTGGCCCAAGGCACGCGTCCCATGATTTCTGCCAGCGGCGCGTAATCTTGATTCGACAAACCCACCGCGTATTCGCCGGCGTGTGAACTGTCGTGTGAGCTCGCGGCAGCGTGCGCGCCACCGGCCGTGGGCGGCAAGAATAAATTCCACAAGCCTTGTGCGCGGGCCTTGACTTTGAGCTCGTCGATCATGGTCAGGTGAGTCCAACGCTTGCCTGCTTTGGTGTTGGCCTCGATCTCGGCCCAAAAGCGGCCTTCGTTGGGATAAATGTGCTCGTCCATGAAGCGCAGCAACTTGGCTTGCAGCTCTTGGGTGATGGGGGAATAGCTGAAGTCCATGGTGGCTCTTTCGGTGTGTGTGTGTGGTGGGCTTGAAGTGGTTGCTTGAAGTGTTTTGGGTCAGTTTTGCTGCGCGATCTTCCAGCCCATTTCGGCCAGCGGTCGCGCACCGGCTGCGGCTTGTTTGGCTTGCTCGCTGGACGCCGTGCCGTCCACCACGCGCTTGGCGATGCCCTGCAAAATTCCGGCCATGCGGAACAGGTTGTAGGCCATGTAGAAGTTCCAATCGGCCATCACTGCTTGCGGGTCGGCGCGGGCTGTGCGTTCGCAGTAGCGGCGGACATAAGCGTCTTCCAGCGGAATGCCCAGTGCCGACAAATCCAAACCGCCGATGCCACGAAATGCGCCCGGCGAAATGTGCCATGACATGCAGTGGTAGCTGAAGTCGGCCAAAGGATGGCCCACGGTGGACAGCTCCCAATCGAGCACGCCAATCACGCGCGGCTCCGTCGGGTGAAACACCATGTTGTCGAGGCGAAAGTCGCCGTGCACCACCGTGGTCTGCGATTCGTCGCGCGCGCTTTCAGGGATGTGCGCCGGCAGCCACTGCATCAAGCGTTCCATGGCGCTGATGGGCTCGGTGCGCGGATGGTCAATCGAAGCCAAATACTGCTTGCTCCAGCGCCCAATTTGGCGCTCGAAGTAGTTGCCCGGTTTGCCAAAAGACGTCAGCCCCGCATCCTCAACATCGACCAAATGAAGCGCAGAAATGACGCGGTTCATTTCGTCGTAAATCGCACCTCGGCCGGCCACATCGAAGTCGGGCAGCGACTGATTCCACAGCACGCGGCCTTCCAAAAATTCCATCACGTAAAACGCGCGACCCATCACGGCTTCGTCTTCGCACAGCAAGTACATCTCGGGCACCGGAACGCCGCT
>JANYJJ010000188.1 GCA_025358485.1 Burkholderiales bacterium
ATGACGAGCACGCCGTCATCGTCCACCACCGGGCCCACCATGACCAAGCGCTTTTCGCGGTCTAGGCCCACCATTTCCCCCACCCGGTAACGAAACCCGTGCCAGTGGCTTTGGGCCAAGTAGTCAGTGGCGTGCACGTGCAGGTCGATGCTGCCAGCGGCAATCTCGTGCAAAAGCGGCTTCCAAAAGTGCGAGCGCGCCTTCTCGATCAGTGTGACGTGGGCCTGGCCTTTTTTGCCCAAGCTGTTGCCGAGCTTGGTGGCCAGTTCCAAGCCGCCCGCTCCGCCGCCAACGATGACGATGCGGTGCAGGCTGGGGTCGTTGGTCGCTGAAGCGGATGTTGGGGTCATGGAGTTTGAAGTGGCGGGATTTAGGGCTACGGGGCTACGGGGCTACGGGGCTATGGGGCTATGGGCGATGGGCCGCGGGTTCCGGGCTTCGGACTGACAACGCGCCGATGAAGGGAATTCTGTCGCGATGTTAGTTTCACGCGCAGCGAACCCAGAGGCCACGCGATGAGAGCCGACGCCACTGCCCCTGCGCTTGCTCTCGTCCATGCCTTCAACTTGCTGGTGTCAAAAGCAAAAAGCCGCCCGAAGGCGGCTGTGGTTGATGTCGTTGAGGCCTGCTTCACGCACCCACGTAAAGCGGGTTCAGGCTGTGTTGATGCACGGCCATTGCACCTTCACTGCGCACAGCAGCGCGGTCGCGCATGCTGGTGAAAGCCTTCGCTTGAAATGAGCCGTAGGTTTGTGCGGATTCGGTCAGTTCACCCGCTGTTTGGGCACGCACCAATTCGGCTTGCACGCTGGCGCGGCTGGCGGTGCTGGTAGTGTCTTTGAATTCTGTGTATTCAGCGGCGAAAGCGGCGCTGCCTGACAAAGCGATGGCGAGGGCGGCGAGGATGTGTTTGGTGTTCATGATGTGAGTTCCTTGATGGTGGTGATTGGAGTGAGTTGGTGCCGAGCCGCTGCAAGATGCACAGGCTTGTTCGACTCACACGTGTCGGGCCCTGAACCGACTGCTGACTCACATTCAGCACACAAAACATCACAGCTTGATCACATCGACAAGCGCCGGTCGGCAGCGTTGCCAGATCGCCGCAGTCATCGCGCAGGCCGCCGTTTCATTTGACGCCGTCGGGTATATTTTTTCGTGCGCTGATTTCGGAATCCCATGAAAAATATCACCCTCAGCGCCGATGACCGCCTCATCGAAGCGGCTCGCGAACAAGCGCGCGCCGAACACACCACGCTGAACGACCAGTTTCGAATTTGGCTGACCGACTATGTGCAACGCCATCAACGTGTGGCCATGGCAATGTCAAGCATCGCCGAATTGCAGGGTGCGTTGGCCAGCAAAGGCACAGGCACAGGCACAGGCACAGGCACAGGCAAACGCACGGCGGCCAACAATCGCAAGTTCACGCGAGATGAGTTGAATGAGCGTTGACTTCATCGACACCAACGATGTGCCTTATTTGTTCGACGAAACCGCCACGCGCAAACCAGCCATCGTGGAAAAACTGATTGAAAGTGCGCTGCAAAAAGGCAGCGCCGTCATCAGCCACCCAGTGCTTTAAGAAACGCTGAACGTGCTGACCAGCAAGCGCCAACCCGCGGCAACGCTCGAACAGGCTCGCCGCTTTTTGGACAGCGTGCTGTTGCCGTTGTGGCGGGTGATGCCCAACGCCGTGCTTTACCGGCGCGCTCTTGATGTGAAGTTGCGCTTCGCCTTCAGCTTTTACGGCGCACAAATTGTGGCGGCCGCACTTGAAGCCGGCTGCGCACGTCTGTTGACCGAAGACCTGCAAGGTGGGCAACGAATTGAAGGCTTGGTGGTGGTCAATCCTTTCAAGGCCTGATCAAGAGCCTTCCCCGCATGCCATGCACGACCAAATCACTTGACTCTGACAACATGGACATCACCACCCAAGTGGTTCGCGCGCTCTGCCTTTACGCCATACAGGGTCGGTTCACCACACGCCTGAGAGGGGCTGCATGCTGAACGATGAACGACGTACAGTTTCGTTTCTATCCCACACTCTGATTCATCCGTGACAACGTCGAACACCATGAAAATTTTGCTGATTGGGGCCACCGGTCAAGTGGGTTACGCCCTCACACACGCATTGGCGCAAGCGGGCCACGACACCACCGTGCTGGTGCGCAAGGCAGGCCGCCTTAAGTTCCCGGCCAATGTGCGCGTCATCACCGAACCCGAGTTCACTGAGGCCACGTTCACTCGGCTGCTTCCGGGCATGGACTGCGCCATCTACGGCATTGGTTTGCCGGAGCAATTTACGTTTGATGCCGAGGTGTTTCAGCGCGTGAACTTGAGTTTGCTGAAGTCGTTTTTAGCTGCGATGGAAAAGTCAGCGCTGCGCCGCTTGGTTTATGTGTCCACTTATGAGGTGTTTGCCGCGCAAGCGGGCGTGATCCGCGAAAGCCATCCGGTGGCTGCACTCGACGGTTTGACGCCCTACTTTCGCGCCATGACGCAGGCTTACGTTGAAGCCACTGCGTTTGCCGCGCGAAGTGGCACTTCGCTGACCACCATCCACCCAGCAGCGTTGTACGGCGGGCTCAATACCGGTGAAGGCTTCACCAGCGTGATCGAAAGTTTGCTGAACTGGAAACTGTGGAAGCTGCCCGTGGTGCTGCCGGGTCGTTTTCCGCTGGTGCACGCGCAGTCATTGTCAGACGCCATCGTGCGTTCGCTCAACCACCCGGGTGCGTTTTTGGTGAGCGACGGCATGTGCTCACTCAAAGTGCTGTCGCAAACACTGCGCCGACACGCCAAGAGCTATGTGCCGCCGCAAGTGCCGAAGGCCTTGGCTTACGCAGCCACGGCACCGGTGGAGGCGCTGGGCCGCGCGCTGCATTTGCGCCCGATGTTGTGCAAGGTGCAGCTTGACTTCATCACCGCAGGCAATGAACCCCTGGCCAACCGTACCGCTCAAACGCTGGGCTGGACGCCGTGGGACTTGGATGCGGGCCTGAAGCAGTATTTGGCCGAGCGTAAAGAGCTGCTTGCAATGCGCGACGCGTAATCAAAAAAACGCGCGAGCTCAAGCCCTCACAACCACCCTTTGCGCCTGAAGTAAATGAACGGCGCCACCACCGACAGGGCCATCAGCGCCAGCGCGTATGGGTAGCCCAATTCCCAATTCAACTCGGGCATGCTTTTGAAATTCATGCCGTAAATGCTGGCGATCAAAGTGGGTGGCAGCAGGCCGACGCTGGCCACTGAAAACAGCTTGATGATCTTGTTCTGGTTGATGTTGATGAAACCGACGGTGGCATTCATCAAGAAGTTGATCTTGTCGAACAAGATCATCAAGCTGTTTTCAGTGGCCAGCGTCGGCCTGCTGCCACCCACTTTGATCGCCAGCATTTACGGC
>JANYJJ010000211.1 GCA_025358485.1 Burkholderiales bacterium
TCGGGCTGCTGATTTTGGCCGTCGGTGTGACCACGATGTGGCGTCGGTTAGAGCGCGAACGGGCAGCCCTGAAAGACGTGGACACCGAAGTGCTGGCCCTGCGTCAACAGGCAGTCGAATTGAAGGATGCCAACACCGCAAATATCGCCAAGCTCGCAAATTCAGCCTCGTCGCCAACCGAAGCAGCCGTTGCAGAGGTCAAAGCGTCTGCTTCGCCTTCTGAGCAAGACGAACAAGCCTCGTTCAGCTACACCGTGTCGCACGACCTGCGTGCGCCCATACGCGTGGTGGAAGGCTTCACCAAAATCGTCAAAGAAGATTACGGCCGTGTGATGGACCGCATTGGCAACGACCACCTCGACCGCGTGCTGGCCGCCGCCGCGCGCATGAACAGCATGATCGATGCGCTGCTGGCCTTGTCGCAGCTGAGCTCGCAGCCCTTGGCGCAGCAGCCAGTGAACCTGTCGCAATTGGCCAACTTTGTGGCCGATGACTTGGGTCGCCAACACCCCGAGCGCGCAGTGAACTTGCAAATTGAGCCTGGCCTGTTGGCCCACGGCGACCCCACGCTGCTGCGCTTGGTGTTGGAAAACTTGATAGGCAACGCCTGGAAATACACCGGCAAGTGCAGGCAGCCCATGGTGGTGTTTGAACGCGGCGAGCCTGCGCAGCAGTCAACGTCAGGTCCGGTTCACACCTTCACCGTGCGCGACAACGGTGCCGGTTTTGACATGCGATTTTCAGACCGCTTGTTCGGCGTGTTTCAACGCCTGCACAGCGTGAATGACTTTCCGGGCACAGGCGTGGGCTTGGCCTCAGTCAAGCGCATCGTGCGTCGCCACGGCGGAGAGATTTGGGCCGATGCGGAAGTCGACAAAGGCGCGGCGTTTCACTTTTCGCTGCGGGCTTGAACGGCGCTGACATCGAACACAGGAGTTCAATCGTCCTCGTTCGCATCCAACTCAGGAAACAGCACGCTGGTGTAGCCAAACTGCGTGAAGTCCCGCACCCGCATGGGGTAGAGCTTGCCGATCAAATGGTCGCATTCATGCTGCACCACGCGCGCATGGAAGCCCTCTGCTTCGCGGTCTATCACCTGGCCCGCTTCGTCAAACCCGGTGTAGCGAATGCGCGCAAAGCGTGGCACCTTGCCGCGCAGACCCGGCACTGACAAACAGCCTTCCCAGCCCTCTTCTTCCGCATCACTGATCGGCGTGATGGTGGGGTTGATGAGCACCGTCTCAGGCACGGGTTGCGCGTCCGGGTAGCGCTGGTTTTGCTTGAAGCCAAAAATCACCAAAGCCAAGTCGACGCCAATTTGCGGTGCCGCCAAGCCCGCGCCATTCACCGAGTGCATGGTGTCAAACATGTCACCTATCAGCGTGCGCATTTCCCGGGTGTTGAAGCTTTGCACCGGCTTGGCAATCAACAACAAGCGCGGATCGCCCATTTTCAGAATTTCACGAATGGTCATGGTGGGTTCAGGTCAAACGAAACGATGGGTGCGATGTTGGGGGGCCGTCGCCACGCTCATTGCTCGGCGGTCACACTTTGGCGCTCACTGCGGCAATCAAATCCAACTCCACCGACGCGTTTTTGGGCAACTGAAACACGCCAACCGAAGTGCGCGTGTGAACACCCGCCTCACCCAAAACGGCATAAAAAACCTTTGACGCTGCATCACCGACTTCGCTGAGCTGGGTGAAGTCCTCAGCGGCTTGCACGTACACCGTCACGCGCAAAATTTGGGTCACTGCATCCAAGCCGCCTGACTGTTGGCGCAGCAAGGCCAAAGCGCGCATGGCGCAAATCTCGGCGGCGACTTTGGCCTGCGCCAAAGAGGTTTGTCCGACAGCTCTGCCAACGCGCCCCATCACCATCACCGTGTTGCCCACACGCGGAATCTGCCCGCTGACATAAACCACATCGCCGTGCCGCACCACCGAGGTGTAGTTGCCGCCAATTTTGATTTCACCTTCAAAGCTGTGGCCCAACTCGGTGGTGGCGGTTTGAAATTTTTCTTCGCGGGTCATGGTGAGTGCGTTCCAAAAAAAGTATTCGCAAAATTTGCGGCCTAGATGTCGATTAAGCACCGTCGCCTTCGTCATCGCTTTGAGGGCAACGCAATCTACCCAATTCAATTGACCTCGACTCGGCTCAATTCACCCTGCTTCAATCTTCACCACACGCCAAGGAATCCGCATGAACGCCATCATCACCATCACTGTGTTGTCTTTGATGCAGTACTTTTTCTTCGGCGCGTTGGTTGGCAAAGCGCGCGCTGCGTTGGGCATCAATGCACCGCGCATGGAGGGCAGCGAAGCTTTCGAATGTCTGGTGCGTGTGCACTTGAACACCATGGAGCGGCTGGTGATGTTCATGCCGTTGCTTTGGATGGCAAGCAGGTTTTGGAATCCACTGTGGGTGTCAGCGGCCGGAGCCTTGTTTCTGGTGGCGCGGGTGCTTTACTGGCGCGGCTATGTGCGCAGCCCTGAGCGGCGCAAGGTGGGCAACATCCTGACGGTGGTGGCGATCGCGTTGCTGCTCTTGGCCAATCTGGCGGGTTTGGGCAAAGCTTGGCTGGGTTGAAGCCGAAAAAAAATTTACCGCGCAGACGAAATTTGTCGATCATCGACCGACACATTCGTCATGTTGATGTGAGCACCACTGCGCACACATTTTCAAATCACCCACAGGGAATCCATCATGAAATACACCTTGTTTTTGTACAACGATGAAGCCGCCATGGCCAACGCCCCCGCCGTCGCACTCCACCAAGTGCAAGCCGCTTTTCAGGCTTACACGCAGACCCTGAAAGACGCAGGTGTGTTCGTGGCCACAGACTGGCTCCGCCCCAGCGGCACGGCGACCGTCATCACACTCAGGGACGGTGCACGGCGGGTGCAAGACGGCCCCTACGCAGCGAGCAAAGAGCAACTCGGCGGCTTTTACGTGATCGATGTGGCCAACCTGGACGAAGCGCTCAGGTGGGCCGAGGAATGCCCCGCTGCCAAGCGCGGATTGATAGAGGTGCGGCCTTCGGCCACGGCCTGAAGGTGACGCAAAACACGCCTATTTCTCGATCGGCTGAGCGCGCGGTGGAAGCCGCGGCGCGCGACTCCTATGGACGTCTGCTTTCCTTGCTGGCTTCGCGCGGCGCAGACCTCGCAGGAGCGCAAGACGCGCTGGCCGAGGCCTTCCGCGGCGCCCTGGAACAGTGGGGCACACAGGGCGTTCCCAACAACCCAGAAGCGTGGCTGCTCACGGTGGCGCGCAACCAGCAACGTGATGTGCGCGGGAGTGCCGCCGTGCGCACCAGCCTGCCCATGGATGAAGATGAGATGGATGCCATGTTCATCACCGCCGCCTGCATCGACCTGGACGCCATTCCGGACGACCGCCTGAAGCTGCTGTTTGTTTGCGCCCACCCCGCCATCGATGCAGCCATGCGCGCGCCACTGATGCTGCAAACGGTGCTGGGCCTGGAGGCCGACGTGATTGCCCGGGCCTACCTGATTCCAGCCACAGCCATGGCGCAGCGCTTGGTGCGGGTAAAACGCAAAATCAAGCACGCTGTGATCCCGTTCGAGTTGCCCAGCTTGTCTGACATGCCCGAGCGTCTAGAGGCGGTGCTCGAAGCCGTCTACGGTGCGTTTGCCATTGGTTGGGACAGCATCGCAAGCGCCGCGCAAGGCGAGGTGGATGCGAACGAACTGGCCGATGAAGCGCGCTACCTCGCCGATCTCCTGGCCCGCCTGCTGCCTGACGATGCCGAGGTGCTGGGTTTGGCCGCCTGCATTTCGCTGTCGAACGCACGGTGTGCGGCGCGCGTGGCACCCGGTGGCGCTTACGTGCCACTCGAGTCGCAAGACACAGGTCTTTGGGATGTCAGGCAAATCGCATGGGGCGAACGCCTGCTGCAACGTGCCCAGCGACTGAACGCCCCGGGCCGGTTCCAATTGGAAGCTGCCATTCAATCGGTGCATGTGGCGCGCGCTCAAACCGGTTTCACCGATTGGTCTGCGCTCGCTTTGCTTTACGAGGGCTTGATGCGCACAGCCCCGTGCCTGGGCGCCGCTGTGGGTCGCGCCATTGCCATCGGTCAGGCACAGAGCCCTGCAGCTGGCTTGGCCGCACTGGATCAGATCGACGTTGGCGCGCGCGAGGCGTTTCAGCCCGCGTGGGCAGCGCGGGCGCATTTGTTGACGCTGGCGCAGCAGCCTCTGGAGGCCGTGAAAGCGCTGGAGCGCGCCATCGCGTTGGCTCCGAGCGCACAGCTACGCCAATATCTGGAGGGTCAGCGCGCTGCGCTGGAGAAACCCGCCGAAGCTTGAGCAACGCGCGCCGCTTCAATGCGATGCAAGCGTCAAGCCTTTGTGACCCACCGACTGCACCAGCCGTTGCGCGAGTCTTCTTTGCGCCGCAGCGCGGCAGCATCAGAGTGGACGCTGTCAATTTTTTGGACTCCGCGAGCACCGCCGCGTCCATCAACGGGGGCTTGCTGCGACAGCCTGCATCATGAAAGTGAAACCGTTGATCGTGCTGACCACTTCGCTCACCGCCGCACCACAGGCAGAGGCCAGTTGCCACTCGGTACTCGGTACTCGGTACTCGCACCTCGGCACTCAATTGACTACTTTCGCGTTGTCGGCGTTCAAGCTTTCCGCAGCGCCCAACTGCTGAGCGTTTTGCCGCACTTGCAGCCCGATGACGCGCAACGTGCCGTTCAAACTAAGCTGTGAGCCCAACAACTGGCCCACTTCGGCCTGTCCTGGGGCACGCGCCGACGGCTTGGTGGTCTGCACCAAATTAAACAGCGTGGCGCTGGCCTTGGCGAAAACGGTGCGCATCTCGGTGCCAAGAAACAGATTGATCAGGTGTGCGCTTCGGTGAACTGCTCTGCTTCCCTCCACGTGGACATGCGTGTGGTTTTGAAACTCGAAAGCGCTTCACTTCAACTTCTCGGCTTTGTCGAATTTGCGCCAATAAACAAACTCATCCTCGTGAATTTCAATGTCAATTTCAGAGACGCGTTCTTGCAGCCGTTCTTGCACGGCAGCCACCGCTTGGTTGTAGATCAAGGGGCCGACTTCTTCCAAGACGAAACCAAGCAAACCGCTGGCAGCGATGTTGCCGATCTTTTGTTCCATGTTCTCAAGGAAGTAGCGCTCTATTGACGCCACCGCTTGGGCGCGGGCTTCTTTGGTCAGAGTGATGGTCATGAAAATGGTCCGCGTTAATCCTTGTTTCGCTGCGATTCACAAATGAGCCGTGCCCGCAAAAGGGGACGCTGCCCTTTGATCAACTATATTGGTTCCATGCTCAAGCAAGCCCCCGACGGTTCGCGCCAGCCTCACGTGCAAAGCTGAAACTTTGGCTAGACCAAGCGCGCCTGCGAACTGCGCTGTGTCGTCAAGAAGCTGACTCAACACCTTGTCCAAATGCAGCGAAGCATTCGCCTAGTCACCCGACACGGGGCTTCTTTTGAGGCGACCCCGACTGCTTGACGCCGCTCCATGAATGACCTCAATTTTGTGACTGCACAACACGTGAAAACACCGCGCATCCTCAGCGTCATCCCGCCGATGACGCAGCTCAACACGCCCTACCCGTCCACCGCCTACATCACCGGTTTTTTGCGTTCACGTGGCTTCAGCGCCGCGCAAGAAGACTTGGCCTTGGCCTTGGTGTTGACGCTGTTTTCACGCCACGGTTTGCAGCAAGTGCGCGATGTGATTCACGCATCACCTGCCGCCAAACGAACGCCGCTGGTGCAAGCGTTTGATGCGCAGTTTGAGCGCTACGCCGCCACCATCACTGCCGCCATCTCATTCTTGCAAGGCCGCGACGCCACGCTGGCGCACCGCATCGGCAGCCGCGCGTTTTTGCCCGAGGGGCCGCGCTTTGCGTCGCTGGATGTTTATGTGGACGCGGGTGGGGATGAAAGCGGCGGCGACCCGCTTGCCTGGGCTTTCGGCGCATTGGGCGCGCAAGACCGCGCGCGTCACATTGCAACGCTGTACTTGAACGACATCGCCGATGTGCTGCGCGACGGCGTCGATCCGCGCTTTGAGTTTGTGCGCTACGCCGAGTCTTTGGCAGGCAGCCAAGCCAGCTTCGAGCCGCTGGCCCAAGCGCTGACCGCACCGCTGAATCTGGTTGACAGCACGCTGGTGGCATTGACTTTGGACGCCGTGAAGCGCCATGCGCCCACCTTGGTGTTGGTGTCCACGCCCTTCCCCGGTTCGGTGTATGCCGCGTTCCGAATAGCGCAGGCGATCAAGGCGCACGACCCGTCCGTTGTGTTAGCGCTCGGTGGTGGTTTTGTGAACACCGAGCTGCGTGATTTGGCCGAGCCGCGCGTGTTTGACTACTTCGACTACGTGACCCTCGACTCCGGCGAACGGCCGCTGCTGGCGCTGTTGGATCACCTGCAAGGCAAGCGTTCGCAGCAACGTTTGGTGAGGACGTTTGTCCGAACGGCGGCCACTTCAGAGTGCGCAGCTCAAGTCAAGTACATCAACATGATCGAAGCCGATGTGGCCTTCGCAGAAGTGGGCACGCCCACGTGGGACGGCCTGCCGCTGGGCCGCTATTTGTCGCTGCTGGACATGCTGAACCCCATGCACCGTCTGTGGTCAGACGGCCGCTGGAACAAACTCACTGTGGCGCACGGGTGCTACTGGAAAAAATGCAGTTTTTGCGATGTGAGCCTGGACTACATCTCGCGCTACGAGGGCGCAAGCGCTGAAACTTTGGTCGACCGCATTGAAGCCATCGTCGCTGAAACTGGCGAGACAGGCTTCCACTTTGTTGACGAAGCCGCACCGCCCAAAGCCTTGAAAACCCTGGCCGCCGAATTGCAACGCAGGCAAACCGCCATCTCGTGGTGGGGCAACATTCGGTTTGAGAAGTCCTTCACGCCGCAGCTCTGCCAAGAGTTGGCCGACAGCGGCTGCATCGCCATTTCAGGCGGCCTGGAAGTGGCATCGGACCGCTTGCTGAAGTTGATGAAAAAAGGCGTGTCGGTTGAGCAAGTGGCGCAGGTCACCAAAGCGTTTTCAGACGCAGGCATCTTGGTACACGCCTACCTGATGTACGGCTTCCCCACGCAGACCGTGCAAGACACGGTAGACGCGCTTGAATACGTGCGCCAGCTGTTCGAAGCGGGCTGCATCCAGTCCGGCTTTTTTCACCGCTTTGCGTGCACAGTGCACTCCCCCGTGGGCATGAACCCGCAAGACTACGGCGTCACTTTGCAGCCACTGCCCGCCGGAACCTTCGCCTGCAACGACATCGCCTTCATCGACCCCACCGGCGTGAACCACGACGTGCTCGGCGTGGCGCTGAAAAAGGCGCTGTACAACTATATGCACGGCTTGGGCTTGGAAGAAGACGTGCGCACGTGGTTTGCGGGCAAGGCACCACGCACGACGGTGGCGAAGCACCGCATTGCGCGGGCGCTGGATTCAATGGCGCGGGTTTGATATGGCGAGTGACTACAGCTTGGGTCGCAGAGTGAATGAAATCCGTCCTTCGTTCGTCCTGAATGCAGGCAAAACATGCATCGCCACTCGCCCCAAGCTAGCGCTCCCGGCAATCCTGATCTGTCGGACAAAGGGGCAGCTTCTCTGCTGTTTACCTGTCAAGTTCCGCCAGGTCACATCGAATTCCTTCCCTCCTTTTACAGGCCGCCGCCGTGCATCGAAAGCGCACGTCCGGGCGGGCAGTGTCACGGTCAGACCAGCGATTGGTGGCGGACTCCGAGGTGTCGCTGCCGGACTACGGTAGTGGCATGGGCATGGGCATGAGCACGATCACGGCGCGCATTACAGTGCGTAGCTAAGTAAGGAGAATAGCCATGACGGAATCCACCATCACCGCCAAAGGGCAGACCACCGTGCCCGCAGACATCAGGGCTCGCGTGCACGCCAAACCTGGAACGCGGCTGGTCTGGTCTGTGATGCCAGATGGCACCATCATTGTTCGGGCCAAGACCCGGTCGATCCTCGACATGGCGGGCATGCTCAAGGCCCCGAAGGGCAAGCGCGTCAGTCTCGACGACATGAACCCCTGGCGCTGAGGCCAAGGCTGAGGATGAGGATGAGGATGACGCGAACATGGCAGCACTCGACACCCATGTTTTAGTGCGTTACATCGTCGAGGACGACGCCGCGCAACTCGCTGCCGCGAAGCGGCTGATCAGCCGCTGCGTCAGCGAAGGCGTGACGTTGTTCGTACCGGTGACTGTGGTGTTGGAACTTGAATGGGTGTTGAGGTCTGGCTTCGAGTTCGCGAAGGCAGACGTGCTGCTGACACTGTCGAGCCTATTTTCTGCGTCTGAGCTGAGCTTCGAATCCGAGCGTGCGCTGGAAGTGGCGCTGCAGTTGTTCCGCGAGAGCTCGGCGGATTTTGCCGACTGCCTACACGTCGCGTTGACCACCCAAGCCAACGAACAGCCGCTGTGGACCTTCGACAAGGGTGCCGCCAAGCTCAGTGGCGCTCAGTTGCTGGCCAAGCCCTAGGTCTTGCACCCAGGCCGCAAAGCGGAGCTTGCCTGAAACGACTCCGTCGGCAATCGGCCATCAAGCAACCCACCGACCTGGGCGAAAAAACTTGACTTGGATAAGTGCCCTCTCGGCACTTCGCATCGTCGGCGCTTGTTAGAGCGCGCCGCGCAACACAACCGCCTTGATTTTGAGGCGCTGTGCGTTGCGGCTCAGCACGTCGTCCAAAGTGGCGATGAGCTTCGCACCCGCGGCCTCGGCGCACGCCAAGTGCAGCGCGTCACCGGCGCGCAGCGCGCTGGCGGCATCCAGCACCAGCCCGGCGGCGCGATGAAAGTGGGCGGGCTCTACCGACAGCAATCGAAGGTCGGCCGCCACCATGCGTTCAAATTTCGCCCAGGCAGTTTGGGCTTGCTGCGCGTTGATGACACCCGTGCGCTGCTTGATGCCAAGCGCACTGGCAAATTCAGGAATGCACCAAGCCGCTGCCATCAACTCGCGCCTCTCGCGTGCGTACCAAGCTGAGACGGCCACGCTGTGCGGCTCGTTCAGGAACAGGGGCACGAGCACGCTGGTGTCAACATAGACCACGTCAGTACCGCGCCGCGTTGCGCACTTCTTGAATCACAGATTCGCCCATGGGCATGGCGCTGCGCACCTCAGCAAGCTCAAGGGCGAATGCCTTGCGGCTCCATTGCGCGGGCCGAATGGACAGAGTGCCATCGACGGTGATCTGCGCCTCGACAGTGGCACCCTGACGCAGGCCGAGCTGACGCACAACTTCAGCCGGGATTCTGAGGGCCAGACTGTTGCCCCATTTGGCTATTTGTAGATCCATGATGGATATCCAGGTATGTATCTACATTTTAGCTGAATAGTGCGACATTTCAATTGCGGTTTCTGCGTTCAAGAATGCGCTTCTTAAACACTGCGTCGTGGCCCGCAGATGGAAAGCGCGCGGCCAATTGGGTTTGCAGTTAGACGCTGAGACTTTCGGGAACTGATTTCCATGGTGCCCGTGGTCACGGACGCAAACACGATGGTCGGTGCCACCAAACGCAGTTTGCCGAGCTAATCGTTGAGCAACAAGCGCCAGGGCGTGAATCGCCGCTCAGCCCAAATACTTCCGAAAATGCGCCACCGTTCGCTCCCACGCCAACTTGGCCGCAGCTTCTTGATAACGCGGCGTTGAATTGTTGTGAAATCCGTGTTGCGTGCCCGCGTAAAAGTGCCCTTCGTGCGGCACGCCCTGCGCTTTCAATGCGGCCTCAAAAGCGGGCCACATGGTGTTGATGCGCTCGTCGTTTTCAGCGTGGTGCACCAGCAGCGGGGCTTTGATGCGTGCCACGCCGGCCGTCTCAGCTGCTGCGCCGTAGAAAGGTGCGCCTGCGTGCATGTTGTCGCCCATCTCGGCTGCCAAAAAGTTGGTGGTGCCGCCGCCCCAACAGAAGCCGGTGACTCCGAGCTTGCCGGTGCTGAGTTTGTGGGCCTTCAAAAAGCGCGCGCTGTTCAGCATGTCGGTGCGCAGCTTGGTTTGGTCTAGTCCGGCTTGCAGGGTGCGGCCGTCGTCGTCGTTGCCGGGGTAGCCGCCCACAGGAAAGAGGCCGTCAGGCGCGAGCGCCAAAAAACCTTCTGCTGCGGCACGTCGTGCCACGTCTTCGATGTAGGGGTTGAGGCCGCGGTTTTCATGGATCACGAGGACGCTTGGGAAGGGGCCGCTGCGGCCGGTGCCCGAAGGTTGAACCAGGTAGCCGCGCATGGTGCCCGAGCTGCCTCCGGGTGACGGGTAGGTGACGTAGCTGGCCTTGATGCGCGGGTCGGTGAAGGAGATGGTTTGCGCCCGTGCGTAATTGGGCAGCAACGCCAGCGCGCCCGTCAGCAGGCCGAGTGCGGCGGCGCGGTCGAGAAAGGCGCGGCGGTCTATGCGGCCATGGCAGTACTCGTCGTAGAGGGTGAAGACGCGACCATCGATGTCGGCTTGCGTGAGGGTAGTGACGGCGAGGGGATTGGTCATAGGAAAGTCCTGTCTGCTTTTTCTGATGGGTCAGTTCCGCGACTGCTGGCTGACGAGCCGCTTAAATTCAGATTTTGCTGAGATTTTTCTGTGATTTTTTAACTCTTGCGCGAGCCCTTCAACACCTCAGGGCGAACGGGGACTGGTTTGTTCATTCAGACCCACCGCGATCGCGGCGCTCGCTTGGACTGCTGCGCTGTGAAGCCTTTGTCAACGACCAAAAATTTCAACCCCAAACCTCCTGCGCCACCTCCACCACCAACCGCAATTTCGCGCGCTGCGCCTCTACTGCGATGGCGTTCCCGTGCACTGTGCTGCTGAAGCCGCACTGGGGTGACAGGGCGAGTTGATCCAACGGAACGTATTTCGCGGCTTCGTCAATGCGGCGCTTCAAGTCGTCTTTTGATTCCAACTGGCCGAGCTTGGTCGTCACCAATCCCAGCACCACGGTTTTGCCTTTGGGCAAGAAGCGCAGGGGCTTGAAGTCGCCGCTGCGGGCGTCGTCGTATTCCAAAAAGTAGGCATCGACATTCATCTCGCTGAGCAAGGCTTCGGCCACGGGTTCGTAGCCGCCTTGCGCGGCCCAGGTGCTCATGAAGTTGCCACGGCACAAATGCACTGCTAGGCGCATTCCTGCTGGCTTTTGCGCCACCACACGGTTGATGAATGACGCATATCGGTGCGGCAATTCGTTGGGGTCGTCGCCGCGCGCGCGTGCGGCTTCGCGCATTTTTTCGTCGCACAAATAGGCCAGGTTGGTGTCGTCCATTTGCACGTAAGTGGAACCGGCTGCGGCCAACGAACGCAGCTCGTCGCCGTAGGCGTTGGCCACGTCTTGGTAGAAGGGTTCGAGCTCGGGGTAGTGCTCTTTGCTGATGCCTGCCCGGCCACCGCGGAAGTGCAGCATGGTGGGCGAAGGGATGGTGACCTTGGCGGTTTTTCCAGGGGCCAACTGGCTTTGCAAGAAGTTGAAATCAGCCAACTGAATGTCTTGCGTGTGCTGCACTTTGCCCACCACTCGCATGATGGGCGGCGCCAGTTCCAGCGTGCCGTCGGGCTTTTGTATGGTCACTGGAATGTCGGTTTTCACGCCGCCCATCTTGGCCAAAAAGTCGACGTGAAAGTAGGTGCGGCGGAACTCACCATCGGTGATGCTTTGCAAGCCCACGTCTTCTTGAAACTTCACGATTTCGGCAATGGCGTCGTCTTCGACCACACGCAAACCGTCGGCGTTCAGCTCGCCCTTCTTGAACTTTTCACGCGCTTCCAGCAAGCGCTTGGGGCGCAAAAAACTGCCGACGTGGTCGGCACGAAATGGCGGTGCTTGCTCAGCAGATGCGGCTGTGGCGTTGGCATTCATGTTGGATGTCTCCGGTTTGTGGCTCCGCGCATTTTTTGCGTACATCAACCGAGTTCATAACCGTGTAAACCCGTATTTATCGGAGTATTTCTGCGTTCATAATTCGGTTTATGTATACACAAACTGTGTGCCGGAGTAGCGCATGAAAACCTATCCGCTGAACGCTTGGTACGCCGCCGCCTGCGATGTGGAGGTCAAATCTGCCCTGCTCAGCCGCACCATTTGCGGTCAGAAAATCGTGATGTTTCGGCGCGCCGACGGCAGCGTGGCTGCGCTGGCAGACGCCTGTTGGCACCGCTTGCTGCCCCTGTCAAAAGGGCACCTCAACAACGACCACATCACATGCGGTTATCACGGCCTGGTCTACAACGCCGATGGCCGCTGCACGCACATGCCGTCGCAAGAAACCATCAACCCATCGGCCAGCGTGCGCGCCTACCCCAGCGTTCAAAAGCACCGCTTCATTTGGCTGTGGATGGGCGACGCAGCCTTGGCCGATGCCAGCAAAGTGCCCGACCTGCACTGGAACGATGACCCTGCATGGACGGGAGACGGCAAGCTCATCACCGTGAAGTGCGACTACCGCTTGGTGCTCGACAACCTGATGGACCTGACGCACGAAACCTTTGTGCATGGATCGAGCATCGGCCAAACCGCCGTGACCGAAGCGCCCTTCGTCGCCACCCACGGTGACCGCACCGCCACGGTGACGCGTTGGATGGAAGGCATCAACGCGCCGCCGTTTTGGGCCGGGCAACTCAAGCACGCCACGGGTTTTGAAGGAAACGTTGATCGCTGGCAAATCGTGCGCTTTGAAGCGCCCTGCACGATTGCGATTGACGTGGGTGTCGCGCCTGCGGGCACGGGTGCCAAGCCCCAGAGCACCAATGCGGGCAACCGCTCCGAAGGTGTGAACGGTTTTGTGCTGAACACCATCACGCCCGAGACCGACGGCAGCTGCCATTACTTTTGGGCCTTCGCGCGCAACTACTGCTTGAACGAGCAACGCTTGACGCACGAGCTGCGCGAAGGCGTGGCCGCCATCTTTGCCGAAGACGAGTTGATTTTGGAAGCGCAGCAACAAGCCATCCACGACAACCCCGACCACGTTTTTTACAACCTCAACATCGACGCGGGTTCCATGTGGGCGCGCAAACTGATTGCCAAGATGGTGGACGCCGAAGTGGTTGCTGAACCTTCGAATCAGCCCAAGCCATCGCGCGTCATTCCCATGAAAGTCGCGAGCTGAATGAGCGTCGCAGCATCACCGGTCAGCCCCAACGAAGCCGCAGGCGCGTCGCAAACCGTGCGCGTGCAACTGCGCCTGCGCGAGCTGATTTTGAGCGGCGAATTGGCCCCCGGCAACCGCATCGCCGAGCTGGCGTTGGTGGAGCTGCTAAGCGCTTCGCGCACGCCCATCCGCGCCGCGCTGGTGCGCTTGCAAGAAGAAGGTTTGCTCGACGCGCTGCCCAACGGCGGCTTCGCGGTGAAAGACTTTTCTGAAGCCGACATCCACGACGCCATTGAGCTGCGCGGCACCTTGGAGGGCTTGGCTGCCAGGCTGGCCGCCGAGCGCGGCATCAGCACCGATTTATTAATTGCGGCCCGCACGTGCTTAGACCAAATCGACCAGTTGCTGACTCACAGCGCGCTGAGTGAAGAATCATTCAGCGGCTACGTTACGCAGAACGGCCTCTTCCATGAATTGCTGGCAAAAATGTCGGGCAGCGCCGTGGTGCAACGCCAAATTCAACGCGCCGCGACCCTGCCGTTTGCGTCACCCAACGGCTTTGTGATGAGCCGATCTACCGGGCCTGACGCTAGGGACGTTTTGGTGGTGGCGCAAGAGCAGCACCGCGGTGTGATGGAAGCCATCGTGAAGCGCGAAGGCGCACGGGCCGAGGCGCTGATGCGCGAACACGCCCGCATTGCGCACCGCAATTTGGGCCGCGCGCTGCAAAGCCAAAGGGCGCTGCAACTGCTGCCGGGAGCGAGCTTGATTCGCCGTCGCGCCGCAACGAAAACGTGACATGAAACACCCGAACACTTGGAGCAAAGCCACCGTTCGCGCGCACCGCGACCTCACGCCCACAGTGCGTGAATTTGAGTTGCTCCCGGAACGCGGCGTGACGCCTTGGCACGTGGGCGCGCACATCAACGTGGCTGTGCAAGTCAACGGCGAAGACCAAACGCGTTCTTATTCACTGGTCAGTTTGCCCACGCGCTCACAGGCCGACGGCGTCTACCGCATCGCCGTGAAGCGCGCACTGAACAGTCGCGGTGGCTCGCGCTTCATGTGGAGCCTGAACGCGGGCGACAGGCTGAACATCAGCCAGCCCGGCAACCACTTCGAGCTGACCACGAATTTGACTGGGCCCGCGCCGCACTTTCTTTTGGTGGCAGGCGGGATTGGCATCACGCCCATGTTGGGCATGGCGCAAAGCTTGGCCACGCGCGGTGCCAAGGTGCAGATGCGCTACGGCGCACGCAGCCGCGCTGAGCTGGCCTACGTGGAAGAACTGCGCGCCGCTTTGGGCGATGAGTTGGAAGTGTTTTGCGACGACGCGGGCGAGCAAATCAACCTCGACCACGAGATTGCCGCTTTGCCCGACCACAGCCAATTGTTGATCTGCGGCCCGCTGCCCTTGCTTGACGCCGCACGCGCCGCTTGGGCACGCGCAGGGCGCGCGGTGGCCGACCTGCGCTTCGAGACTTTCGGCAACAGCGGTCAGTTTGAAACACAGGCCTTTTGGGTCGACATTCCGCGCCACCAATTGCGCTTGGAAGTGCCCGCGAACCGCAGCTTGCTCAGCGTGTTGGAAGAAGCCGGTGTGCAAACACTTCACGAATGCGAGCGCGGCGAATGCGGCTTGTGCGCCATGGACGTTGTCAGCGTAAGCGGCACCGTAGACCACAGAGACGTGTTTTTCAGCGCACATGAAAAATTGAACAATCAGCGCTTGTGCGCCTGCGTGTCACGCGTCCACCGCGCGGGCGGTGGCGGCGCGTTGGTGCTTGACTCGGCATATCGCGCAGACGGGTAACGGCTTCGGCATTCGGGTTCATGCGGGGGTCAGGCAGGTGTGAATTCGCCGAGTTCGACCTTCAACCTCACCGACAATTCATTCAATTCAACACGCTATTTTTTTGGAGACAACAACATGCAAAAACGCCGCTTCACCAAATCAATCGTCGCGCTCGGCGCCATGACCCTTGGCCTGGTTTTGACACCCGCCGTTCAAGCCCAACAAGCCCCGTTCAAAATCGGTTTCATCTTGCCGATGACGGGCCAGTCGGCTTCCACCGGCCGCCAGATTGAAGCCGCCGCGCGCTTGTACATGGCGCAAAACGGCACCACAGTGGCAGGCCGAAAAATCGAAGTGATTTTCAAAGACGACGGCGGTGTGGCCGATGCCACGCGCCGCACCGCGCAAGAGTTGGTGGTGAACGACAAGGTCGATGTGCTGGCCGGTTTTGGCTTGACACCTTTGGCCCTGGCCACCGCGCCCATTGCCACACAAAGCAAAACGCCGATGGTGGTGACCGCCGCGGCCACGTCCATCATCACCGAGCAGTCGCCCTACATCGTGCGAACCAGCTTCACGCTGCCGCAAGTGACCTTGGGCATTGCCGAGTGGGCAGCGAAAAACAAAATCAAAAAAGCCATGACCATGGTGGCCGATTACGGTCCCGGCATTGACGCTGAGCGCACTTTCAAAGACCGCTTCCAATTGAACGGCGGCACCATCGTCGGCGAGATTCGCTCGCCGCTGCGCAGCCCCGATTTCGCGCCCTTTTTGCAGCGCGTGAGCGACACCAAACCCGAAGCCTTGTTTGTGTTTTTGCCGTCCGGCCAGGGCGCGGCCTTCATGAAGCAGTTTGGCGAACGCGGCTTGGACAAATCAGGCATCCGCCTGATCGCCACCGGCGACGTGACCGACGACGACCAGTTGAACGACATGGGCGACGTGGCTTTGGGTGTGGTGACCTCGCACCACTATTCGGCATCGCACCCGTCGGCATTGAACAAAAAATTCGTCGCTGCGTTTGAAGCCGCCAACAAAGGCATGCGCCCCAACTTCATGGGCGTGGCCGGTTACGACGGTATGCGCGTGATCTACAAAGCGCTCGAAGCCACCAAAGGCGCAGGCGGTGGTGATGCGTTGTTGGCCGCAATGAAAGGCCAGTTGTTTGAGAGCCCGCGCGGTCAAATCTTGATCGACGGTCAAAGCCGCGACATCGTGCAAGACGTCTACATCCGCAAAGTGGAACGCGTGAACGGGCAGTTGTACAACATGGAATTTGATGTGCAAAAAGCAGTGAAGGACCCGGGCAAGGCGAAGTGACGGGGGTGGGTGCAGTGCGTGTGGTGTTTCGTGGGGACGCGTTGGCATCCTGAGGCAGAAATTCATTCGCCGGTCGGGGCTTTCTGCGTTGAACCTGTGAAAGCCAGCGACTACTGCCCGCACTTGCACTTGCACTTGCACTCGCTTTCGCACTCGCTTTCGCACTCGCGCCCGCACCCGCCCGCCCCGTTCGCCCTGAGGTATCGAAGGGCCAGCAAACTCCGAACGGGCGGGCTGAGGGGTTCAGAAGTCAGCGCTTGGGAAATGATGTGCGTGGCGCTGGCTTCGATACCTCAGCCCGAACGGGTCGGGTCGGGTCGGGTCGGGTCGGGTCGGGTCGGGTCGGGTCGGGTCGGGTCGGGGCGGGTCGGGCAAGGCTGCGGGGGGGAAGGTGGCAAAACGGTTGCGGGGTCACACGCCTGTTGCCATCCAAAACCCGTTCGCCCTGAGGTATCGAAGGGCCAGCAACCCCCGGTCGTCAGGACTGAGATACCGAAGGAAAGGCTTGCAGAAATAATCGGCGTGGCACAGGCTTCGATACCTCAGCCCGAACGGGGTTGAGGCGGGATGGCTGTAGCGCCAAACACCTGCTGCTGTCTCGCCGACACGCCGTTTCTCCGATTCACCAATTCGCCCCTTCTCTGCCCCACTGCCCCGCTGCCCCGCTGCCCCGCTGCCTCGCCGTCTCGCCATTTCTTCCCGACGCTCTTCAGCCATCACGCAAACTTCCCGCCTCGCAGAAACACCACCCTCCATGCTGACCCTCCTCTTCGACGGCGTCGCCTACGGCATGCTGCTTTTCGTATTGGCAGTGGGCTTGGCCGTGACTTTGGGCTTGATGAATTTCATCAACTTGGCGCACGGCGCTTTCGCCATGGCCGGTGGCTACACCACCGTGCTCCTGATGAACAAAATGGGCGTGCCTTTCTTGGCCACCCTGCCAATTGCCTTCATCGTCAGCGCCGCAGCAGGCGCGTTGCTAGAACGCACGCTGTACCGGCCCATGTACGCCAAGCCCCACCTCGACCAAGTGCTGTTCTCGATTGGCTTGGTCTTCATGACGGTGGCGGCGGTGGATTACTTCATCGGCTCGCAACAACAAATCATGCAGTTGCCGTCGTATTTGAAAGGTCGCCTCGACTTGGGTGCAGCGTCTGAATACATAGGCATCGGCAAGTACCGCCTGTTCATCATCGTGGTGTGCGCGCTGCTGACCATCGTGCTGCAAACGGTGTTGTCGCGCAGCCGCTTTGGCAGCCGCTTGCGCGCGGCGGTGGACGACCCGCGCGTGGCGTCTGGCTTGGGCATCGACGTGAACCGCGTGTTCTTGCTGACCTTTGCCGTGGGCTCGGGCTTGGCGGGTTTGGGCGGCGCGCTGGGCGCTGAAATCTTGGGCCTCGACCCCACCTTCCCGCTCAAATTCATGATTTACTTTTTGATCGTTGTCTCAGTGGGCGGCACCACCACCATCACCGGGCCGTTGCTGGCGGCGCTGCTGCTGGGCATTGCCGATGTGGCTGGCAAGTACTACGTGCCCAAGCTCGGTGCGTTCATTGTTTATGCGCTGATGATTTTGATTTTGGTGTGGCGTCCGCAAGGGCTGTTTGGACGCGGGGCCACCAAATGAAATCCTTGTCTGTTCATGAATCGGTAAAAGCGTCCTTGAAGCAAGACACCGCTTGGCGCTGGTGGGAAGTGGCCTTGCTTTTGGCCGCCGCAGGGTCGTGGTTTTTGCTGGGCAAGCATTCGTTGTTGCTGAACGAAATTGCCATCCTCGCGCTGTTTGCGGTGTCGCTGGATTTGGTGCTGGGCTATGCCGGCATCGTCTCGCTGGGCCACGCGGCCTTCTTCGGCGTGGGTGCCTACAGCGCCGCGTTGTTTGCCAAACATGTGATGCCCGACCCGTGGGTGGGTTTGGCCATGGCCATTGCCATCAGCGCCGCGTTTGGTGCGCTGTGCAGCTTGTTGATCTTGCGCGGCTCCGACCTGACGCGCCTCATGGTCACGCTGGGCGTGGCGTCTGTCTTGTACGAGCTGGCCAACAAGTTAGACCACATCACCGGCGGGGCCGACGGCCTGCAAGGCGTGGCGATGGGGCCGCTCATCACGCCCTTCGGCAGCTTTGCGTTTGACCTGCAAGGCCGCGTGGCGTTTGGCTATTCGCTCACGGTGTTGGTCGTGCTGTTGCTCGTGGCGCGCAAGCTGGTGCACTCGCCGTTTGGTGTGTCGCTGAAGGCGCTGCGCGACAACCGTTTGCGCGCTGCCAGCATCGGCTTGTCGGTGAATGCGCGCATTGCGGCGGTCTACACCGTGGCTGCCGCGCTGGCTGGTGCAGCCGGTGCGCTCACGGCGCAGACCAGCGGCTTTGCGTCGTTGGACGTGCTGGACTTTCACCGCAGCGCCGACGTGTTGTTGGTGCTGGTGATAGGCGGGACCGGCTATTTGTACGGCGGCATTTTTGGGGCCATCGCGTTCAAGCTGCTGCACGACTGGATTGCTGCATGGACGCCGCAGTACTGGACGTTTTGGATAGGCTTGTTCTTGGTGGTCTTGATGTTGGTGGGCCGCGAGCGTCTGTTGAAACCATGGACGTGGCTGCGCGCAAACCGTGGCAACGCATCATGACCAGCACCGTGCTTGAAACCCACGCACTGCAAAAGCGCTTCGGCGGTTTGCTGGCCACCAACGACGTGTCTTTGAAGCTTGAAAAAGGCGCACGCCACGCCCTCATCGGCCCCAACGGCGCAGGCAAAACCACGCTCATCAATTTGCTGACCGGCGTGCTCGCACCCACCGCCGGGCGCATTGCCTTGGACGGCCAAGACATCACGCATTTGGCGTCGCACTTGCGGGTGCGGCGCGGCATGGTGCGCACCTTTCAAATCAACCAACTGTTCAATGAGCTGACGCCTTTGCAGTCGCTGGCGCTGACGGCCTCAAGGCAACTCGGCATCAGCGCGCAGTGGTGGAAGCCGCTGGGAACCGACGCACGCGTGCTTGAAAAATGCGAGGCCTTGCTCAAGCAATTTCACCTTGACGACGTGATGAACCAAACCGTGTCGCAACTCGCCTACGGCAAACGGCGCTTGCTAGAAATTGCCACCGCCCTGGCCTGCGAGCCGCGCGTGCTCTTGCTCGACGAGCCGGTGGCCGGTGTGCCCGAAGGCGAACGCGAAGAGATTTTTGACACCGTCAACGCGCTGCCCGCCGACGTGTCGATCTTGCTGATCGAACACGACATGGACTTGGTCTTCAACTTTGCGCGCACGGTGACCGTGATGGTGAATGGCGCGGTGTTTGCCGAGGGCGATGTGCAAAGCATCTCAACCGACCCGCGCGTGAAAGCGGTCTATCTCGGCCAAAGCCATGGGCAAGCAGAACATGGCTGACTTGCTGACAGCGCTTTTGACAGTAAATGGCTTGAAATCTGGCTACGGCGAAGCTGTGGTGGTGCAGGGCGTGTCGTTCAATCTGGCGCAAGGCGAGTCGCTGGCCTTGTTGGGCCGCAACGGCACCGGCAAAACCACGCTGCTCAACACCTTGGTCGGCGTGACGCGCCGCCACGCGGGCAGCATTCACCTCGGCGGCGTTGACATCAGCGCCACGCCGCCGCATCGCCGCGCTGCTGCAGGCATAGGCTGGGTTCCGCAAGAACGCAACATTTTCAAGTCGCTCACCGTAGAAGAAAACCTCACCGCCGTGGCCAGAGTCGGCCCGTGGAATGTGGCGCGTGCGTATGAAATGTTCCCGCGCTTGGCCGAACGCAAAACCAACCTCGGCAATCAGTTGTCGGGCGGTGAGCAGCAGATGCTGGCGGTCGCGCGCGCCTTGGTGTTGAACCCAAAACTGTTGTTGCTTGACGAGCCCCTCGAAGGCTTGGCACCCATCATCGTGGAAGAGTTGCTGCGTTCGATTGCGCGCGTGACCCAAGAAGAAGGCCTGAGCGTCATCATCGTCGAACAAAACCCCCGGTTAATTCTGCCCATCACCCAACGCGCCATCGTGTTGGACCGCGGCGCGGTGGTGCACAGCGGCGACAGCGCAGCGCTGTTGGCTGACCCGGCTTTGCTTGAGAAATGGCTGGCAGTGGCGCGGACTTGAGCTGACGGAACCTTCAAATACCTTGATATTTTTTCCTTGCATATTTAATACGTCATGTTTAATATACAAGGATGTTTGATCGATCTGCCGCTGAAAAAATTCGCCACCAACTCGGCTTCAGCCCCGCTGTGGCCATTTTGGGTGCGCGCCAAATTGGCAAAACCACACTGGCCCGCGAGATAGCCCAAGAGCACGCCAACTCGCTTTATCTCGACTTGGAAACCGCCGCTGACCGAGCGAAGCTGGCGCAACCCGGTGCATTTTTTCAAAGCAATCGACACCGCTTGTTGGTGCTGGATGAGATTCAAAATCTGCCCGACGTGTTCAGCGAAATGCGCGGCGAGATCGATGCGGATCGGCGCGCGGGTCGCTTCTTGGTGCTGGGCTCAGCCTCGTTCAAACTGCTGCGGCAATCGCAGTCGTTGGCGGGTCGGCTGACGCTGGTGGACATGGCACCGCTGCTGCTGAGCGAAGTGCATCGGCGTTTTGAAGACATCCAAACCCTGTGGCTGCGTGGTGGTTTTCCAGACAGCTTCACCGCAGCGAATGACCTGACGTCGTGGGTGTGGCGCGAGAGTTTTGTTCGGCATTTTTTGAACACCGATTTGCCCAACTTGGGCATCGCCGTGCAGCCGGAATTGATGAACCGTTTTTGGCGCATGACAGCGCACTTGCACGGTCAGCTTTTCAACGCGTCGAGCATTGCCAATTCATTGGGTCTGTCTGCGCCCACCGTCACGCGCTACCTCGACCATTTGTGCAGCGCCCTGATGCTGCGACGCTTGGAGCCTTACCACGCCAACTTGGGCAAACGCCTGGTGAAGTCGCCCAAGGTGTACGTGCGCGACAGCGGCTTGTTGCACTACCTTTTGGGCATGCGCAGCGTGAACGACTTGCTGGGGCACCCGAGCACGGGCGCTTCGTGGGAAGGCTTTGTGGTGGAACAAATTTGCAGCCAACTGGACGAGGGCAGTCAGGTGTCTTTCTACCGAACCGCAGCAGGCGCGGAGCTAGACATGGTGATCGAGACCGGCAGCAAAAAAATCGGCGTGGAGATCAAATTTTCCAGCGCACCCAAACCAACCAAAGGCTTTTGGCAAGCCTGTGAAGACGTCGGTGTGCAACGCGCTTATGTGGTGGCCCCGGTGCGTGAGGGCTGGCCGATGGCGGCCAATGTGGACGTGGTGTCGCCGGTGGACTTGCCGTTTTTGTGAACGCTGGGCGCTTTCATTCAGCCAACAAATCCAACAACCCGGCCTCGTCGAGCACCGTGATCTGAAGCTCGCGCGCCTTGTCAAGCTTGCTCCCCGCTTCTTCACCGGCGACCACGTAGTGCGTTTTCTTCGACACCGAACCTGCCACTTTGCCGCCTGCGGCTTCGATCAATTCTTTGGCAGAGTCGCGCGACAAGGTAGGCAGCGTGCCGGTGAGCACAAAGGTTTTTCCGGTCAGCGGTTTTGGCGTGCGATCTTCGGTGCCGTCGGACTCTTCCCACGTGACACCAGCGGCGCGCAGTTGTTCCACCACTTCGACGTTGTGCGGCTGATCGAAGAAGCTGCGCAGGCTGGATGCGACCACGGGGCCGACGTCATTGACTTGCAGCAGTTGCTCGACGGACGCACCCAGCAAGCGGTCGAGTGAACCGAAATGCTTGGCCAGGTCTTTGGCGGTGGTCTCGCCGACGTGGCGTATGCCCAGTGAGTACAGGAAGCGCGCCAAGGTGGTTTGCTTGCTTTGCTGCAGGCCCGCCAACAAATTTTGTGCGCTCTTTTCGCCCATGCGTTCCAACACACTGAGCTTGGCCAAACCCAAGGTGTAAAGCTCGGGCAAGGTGCGAATCAATCCGGCATCGACCAACTGGTCAACCAGCTTGTCGCCCAAGCCTTCAACGTCCATGGCGCGACGACCCGCAAAGTGCAGGATGGCTTGCTTGCGCTGCGCAGGGCAGAACAGCCCGCCAGTGCAACGCCAATCGACCTCGCCTTCTTCACGGGCGATGGCACTGGCGCAAATGGGGCAAACGCCGTTCAAGCGCTTGAACAGATCAAAAGGCTCGCCCCTGACTCTGGCTTCCCGTTGGCCCTGAGCTGGCTCTTCCGACCGTCCTGATGCATCGAAGGACGTTTGATCCTGATCTCCACGTTCCGCTCGTCCTGAGGTATCGAAGGATGCCTCGCCCTGAGCTGCTTTTTCCGTTCGTCCTGAGGTGTCGAAGGAAGCGCGATCCCGATCTCCACGTTCCGCTCGTCCAAAGGTGTCGAAGGACAGACCGCCCCGAGCTACGTTCACCGTTCGTCCTGAGGTATCGAAGGAAGCGTGAGCCTGATCTCCATGTTCCGTTCGTCCTGAGGTATCGAAGGACAAAGCATCCCGACGCGTCGACACATCCAACACCACCCCCACCACCTCAGGAATCACATCACCCGCACGCCGCACGATCACGGTGTCGCCGATGCGCACGTCTTTGCGGCGCGTCTCATCTTCGTTGTGCAGCGTGGCGTTGCTGACGGTGGTGCCGCCCACAAACACAGGCTCCAACTTGGCCACGGGAGTTAACTTGCCGGTGCGACCAACTTGAATGTCGATGGCGCGCACCACCGTCATTTGCTCCTGCGCCGGGTACTTGTGCGCCACCGCCCAGCGCGGCTCGCGGCTCACAAAACCCAACTGCTTTTGCAGCTCGATAGCGTTTACTTTGTAGACCACCCCGTCGATGTCAAACGGCAGCGCGTCGCGCTTGGCCCCCATGGCTTGGTGAAACGCCACCAAACCAGAGGCACCTTGGGCCACCACGCGGTCGGCGCACACCGGCAAGCCCATGGCGCGCAAGGCGTCGAGCATGGCGCTGTGGGTCGTTGGAATACTCCAGCCTTGCACATCACCCAAACCGTAGGCATAAAAGCTCAATGGCCGTTTGGCGGCGATGGCGGGGTCGAGTTGGCGCACCGCGCCCGCAGCCGCATTGCGCGGGTTCACGAAGGTCTTTTCGTTCTTCGCGCCAGATGCAATCAGGGCGCGTTGGCGCTCGTTCAGCGCATCGAAATCAGCGCGGGCCATGTAGACCTCACCGCGCACTTCTAGCACCGGCGCACTGACCGCACCCGCGCCCATCAAGCGCAGCGGCAGCGCAGCAATGGTGCGGATGTTTTGTGTGACGTCTTCGCCGGTCTCGCCGTCACCGCGCGTGGTGGCTTGCACCAACACGCCGTGCTCGTAACGCAAGTTGATGGCCAAGCCGTCGAACTTCAGCTCGGCCGCGTATTCGACCGGCGCGTCCGCCTCAAGCAGCTTCAACTCTTTGCGCACTCGCGCATCAAAGTTGCTGGCACCGCTGGACTCGGTGTCGGTCTCGGTGCGTATGCTCAACATCGCCACCGCGTGACGCATCGGTTTGAAGCCGTCCAACACTTGACCGATGACGCGCTGCGTCGGCGAATCGGCCGTCAACAATTCAGGATGCGCAGCCTCGATCGCTTGCAATTCCTGGAACAGCTTGTCGTACTCGGCGTCGGGAATTTGCGGCCTGTCGAGCACGTAGTAGTTGTGGGCGTGGGTGAGCAACTGCGCGCGCAGGTCGGCGGCGCGCAAGGCAGTGGAGTTGGGGGCTTGAGGCATGGAGAAATTGTCGCGTGACTTCAGCTCCTTCAACCCGAACGAAGTTTGTTTGTGTTTTTTTGGTAGGCGAGCGCAGAGCATCGTTGCAGCGCTTCAGCAACCGATGGCCATCTCTGCCGTTGGCTTTGACGCTGGCCCTGAAGCACCTGCAAAGGACTGTGACCCAAGACAACGCGTCAACACACTGCGCGGGCTTCAGCGGTTCGATCTGGCACAGATCTGCTGTTTTGCGCTGCGCGGCTCGGGCTCGCCCGAGGTCAACCCACCATCAGCTGAACAAACGCCGCGCGGCGGCTGACCCTGCGGCCAAATCATGCGCTTCCAAGCGCTGATAAAGCTGGTTCAGCTCGCCGCCAATCGACGCAAAACCTTCGTTGCTCAAGGCGTTGCCGTTGTCGTCCACCAGCGCCGCTTCCATGCTCAGGGCCAGAGCTTGCGCGCTGGCTTGCCACGCTGCAAATGGGGCTGGTGTCGCAACCAGCGCAACGTTGGGATCAGTGCTTGGGGCCGTCTGCGGCACGTCAAAGCTCACAGTCACATCGCGCAGTGACACGGGGCTGCTGGTGTTGGGGTCTTGCGCGGCCAAGGCCACTTGTGAATCGAAGCTGAGCGACAGCACGGGCGGCGCGCCTTCTTCTTGGCTGGGCAACACCATGCGGCCCGGCAACACGCCCGCCACAAAGCCTTGACGCGAGGCGTGCTGCTGGATGTAGCCAACGCTCCAGGCGGCACCGCGCGCTTTCAAGTGCACGGCCAATTGGGCGTCGTGGTCGCCCGCAAAAGCGTCCAACTCGCGCGCCCGCGCCACCACGTCAAGCATGTCGGGGAAGTCGGGCATGGCGTTCACTGACTCGGCGAAAGCCTGGATTTTTTGCACAAATTCTGAATACTCAATTTCGTTCAACGCGCCGGTGCGATTGGCCATTTGCACACCGGCTTGCAGCTCGCTGTACTGAGCTTTGGGCATGGGTGCTTCCCACTCACCATTGACGGTGCTGAGCCCTTCGATGGCAAATGGTTTGCCACCGGCCCGGCGCGTGCTGGGCAAGTGGGCCAGCACAAAAGCGCCGGAAACAGGCGCGTCCAATTTCAGCGTGGCCATCGCATCGATCAGCGCATCCAAGCGCGGCGTGTTACGGCGCGGCAGTTGGAATTCAGGCAGCTCACTTGCTGCCAAGCCAACGGCGCTTGCTGCGTTTGCGGCATTTGCGGGGTTTGTGGCGTTTGTGGCGTTTGCAGCACTTTCTGCATAGGCAACGTCCATCACCGGCTCACGCTGCTCGGCCGGGTCGGCGCGGTCGGCTGGATCTGCCCGCACAGGCTCGCTTTGTTTGGGCCCGGCCTTGCGCGCGGACCACGCACCGTGCGCCACCACACCGGCCAGCACCAAGCCACCCGCAGCGGCCAAGGCGGTCATCAGATCTGCCATGGGTGTTTCTCAGAAAATGTTAGGAGCTGCAAACGCGGTTTCAAACGCGGTTTCAAACGTGCTTTCACATGCGTTTTCATGCGGCCTCGGCCAACTGGACAGCCACTTCCATGTCCACCGTCACGATGCGCGACACGCCTTGCTCTTGCATGGTCACGCCGATGAGTTGCTCGGCCATTTCCATGGCAATTTTGTTGTGACTGATGAACAAGAACTGCGTGCCCTTGGCCATCTCTTTGACCAGCTTGGCATAGCGCTCGGTGTTGGCGTCGTCCAGCGGCGCATCGACCTCGTCCAGCAAACAAAACGGCGCGGGGTTGAGCTGAAAAATCGCAAACACCAAGGCGATGGCCGTGAGCGCTTTTTCGCCTCCCGACAGCAAATGGATGGTGCTGTTTTTCTTGCCTGGCGGATGCGCCATGACCTGCACGCCCGAGTCCAAAATCTCGTCGCCGGTCATCACCAACTTGGCATTGCCGCCGCCAAACAAGCTCGGGAACATGCGGCCGAAATGCAGGTTGACTTGGTCAAACGTGCTGCTCAACAAGTCGCGTGTTTCCAAGTCAATTTTGTGAATGGCGTCTTGCAGCGTGGTGATGGCCTCGTTCAAGTCGGCGTACTGCGCATCTAGAAAAGTCTTGCGCTCGGTAGAGGCCGTCAGTTCGTCCAGCGCGGCCAAATTCACCGCGCCCAAAGCGTTGATGTCGCGCGTGATGCGGTCAATCTCGCTTTGCAAACCGTGCAACTTCACCGCACCCGTTTCGATGCCTTGCGCCAGCACGTCCATGTCGACCGCAACCGCCACCAATTGCTCCAAATACTGCGCGCCGCCAAGCTGCGCGGCTTGTTCTTCCAATTGCAGTTTGGTGATTTGGTCGCGCAGCGGTTGCAGGCTTTGCTCATGCGCCATGCGCTGTTCGTCGGCGCGGCACAGGCGCAGGGTCAGGTCGTCGTATTCACTGCGCTTGGCGCCCAAGGCGGTCTCGCGCGTCAGGCGCAAGGCCAGCGCGGCTTGCAAGCCCACTTGGGCCGACGCGTCGGTGAGGCGCGCCAGTTCTTCGCTCAAGCTGGCTTCGGTTTTTTGATTCACTGCCACTTGCTGCAAGGCCGCATCGATGCCGCGCTGCAACTCGCTGCGCCGCGCCGCCAGCGACCGCGATGAGAACTGCGCCTCTTGCGCTTTGCGCTCCAGCGCGCGCAGTTGTTCGCGCGCATCGCTGAGTTTGCGCTCGCCGTTGATGACGGCTTCATCCAAGTCAGCATGGCGTTCTTGCGTCGTGGCCAACTGCATGTCCAGCTCTTCGAAGCGACCTTCGCCTGTGGCGCGGCGTTCGGCCAGTTCTTCTTGCTGGCCGTTGATTTCAGCCAACTCGTCGTCCAACTGACCACGGCGCGAACTGGTCTGCTCGGCTTGCTGTGACAAGCGCAGCAATTCCACTTGCAATTGATGCGCGCGACTCTGTGCTTCGGTCGCCTCACGACGGGCCACCACCAAGCGCTGCGCGGTGTCGGTGTAGGCCGCCTCGGCGCGTACCAAGGCGCTGCGCGACTCCTCGCTGATGAGCGTTTGCGCGCGCAATTGCCGGCCCAAGTTCTCAATTTCTTGGGCGCGCGCCAGCATGCCGGCTTGCTCAGAATCGGGCGCGTAAAACGCCACTGCAAACTGGCTCACGGTGTGACCTTCGCGGGTCATGATGACTTCGCCGTGGCTCAACTTGCTGCGCGCGGCCAAGGCTTCGTCCATGTGGGCGGCGGTGTAGACGCCTTCCAGCCAATCGTTGAGCAAGGCCTTCAAACCTGCTTCGCCAACACCCACCAATCGCAGCAAATCGCTCAAGCGCGGCAGCGTTTGGTGACTGTTCGCAATGGCAGCCTGCGGCGGCGTGTAGAAGGCCAACTTGGCCGGCGGGGCGTCAGACGCGAAGGCGCGCACAGACTCGATCCGGCCCACTTCCAGCGCGTTGATGCGCTCGCGCAGGGCCGACTCCAAGGCAGTCTCCCAACCCGATTCGATGTGAATTCGCGTCCACAAACCTTGCAAAGATTCCAGGCCGTGTTTGGCCAACCACGGCTTCAGCTTGCCTTCGGTTTGCACTTTTTCTTGCAAGGCGCGCAGCGCTTCCAGACGCGCGCTCAGCTCCGTCAAACGGCCGCCTTCCGCGTTGGCTTGGGCTTGACGGTGGCGTCGGTCTTCTTCAGTCAGCGGCGCTTGGGTGTTGAGTTCTTCCAACCGCGCATCGGCGACGCTTTGGGTTTCTTCGGCAACGGCGAACTGCTGCTTCAACTCATTCAAACGCTGCATGTCGGGCGCGGCCAGTTGCTGCTTTTCAGCCACCAACTTTTCGCGCCGCACGCCCAAGCGGTTGTTCTGGTCTTCGACGTTGCGACTTTCAGACGCCAGCACTTGAATTTGCTGCTGCACACCGGCCACCACGGTGCGCTGTTCGTTGGCGGCGGCTTGCGCCGCGCGCACGGCTTCTTCCAACACGGGTTGGTTCGCGGCTTGTTCTTCAGCCTGTGCAGCCAGCACTTCAGATTGCTCGTCGGCACCAGCGATGTTCTCGGCCGTGCGCTCCAACTCTTCTTGCGCCTGCGCTTGGCGCTCAGCCCAATGCTGGCTTTGCGCTTTCAATTCGATCAACTGCGCCTCGGCCCGTTGGCGGCCTTCCACCACATAACGAATGCGCTCTTCCAGGCGGCTGACTTCCAACGCCGCTTCAGCCAAAAAACCTTGCGAGGTGTGCAGCTCATCGCTGGCGGCGTAGTGCGCCTGACGTATGGTTTCCAGCTCGGCCTCGCCGTGGCGCAGCTCGGCGGTGCGGGCCTCCAAAGCGGTGACGGCAGCTTGCACTTCTTTGGTCACGCGCAGCTGCTCGGCAGACGCGTCGCGGTGTTTCAAAAACCACAACTGATGCAGCTTGAGCGTGCCTTGCTCTTGCAGGCCGCGGTACTGCGTGGCCACTTCGGCTTGCTTTTCCAGCTTGTCGAGGTTGCTGTTCAGCTCGCGAAGAATGTCGTCCACGCGGGTCAGGTTTTCGCGCGTGTCTTTCAGCCGGTTCTCGGTCTCGCGGCGACGCTCTTTGTACTTCGACACGCCGGCTGCTTCCTCCAAAAACAAGCGCAGTTCTTCGGGCTTGCTTTCAATGATGCGGCTGATGGTGCCTTGGCCAATGATGGCGTAGGCGCGTGGGCCCAGGCCGGTGCCAAGGAACACGTCTTGCACATCGCGGCGGCGCACGGGTTGGTTGTTGATGTAGTAGCTGCTGGTGCCGTCGCGCGTGAGCACGCGCTTCACCGCAATCTCAGCAAACTGATTCCACTGCCCACCGGCGCGGCCGTCTTCGTTGCCGAAGGCCAACTCCACACTGGCGCGGCTGGCTGGTTTGCGGTTGCCCGAGCCGTTGAAGATCACGTCCTGCATCGACTCGCCGCGCAGCTCGCTCGCCTTGCTTTCCCCGAGCACCCAACGCACCGCGTCCATGATGTTGGACTTGCCGCAACCATTGGGGCCCACCACGCCCACCAATTGACCGGGCAGTTGAAAGTTGGTGGGTTCAGCGAACGACTTGAAGCCGGACAGCTTGATGGAATTCAGGCGCATGGGCTGGGCAATATTTGCCTACGGCCTGACCTGGACAAGGTGGCGTAAGTCATTGATTTATTTGAGGAAATGCGAATTTTATGCAAATCCTGAAGAGGCGCGATGATAGCATCGCGACCTTCCAAAACAGCTCTCCAAACGTGACCGCCATGGCCAAGACTGCCGCTCTGAAAACCGCTACAAAACCCGCGCTGAAAACTTCCTTTCAATCGACATCAACCGAGCGCGCCAAGCCCGCCACACCGCCCTCCGTGCCGAGCAAAAAACTTGATGTTTTTGCCAACCCCAGCGCCCACCGCGACTACGTCATTCAGTTTCAAATTCCCGAGTTCACCTGCCACTGCCCGCTGACCGGCCAGCCCGACTTTGCCGCCTTCACCATCGACATCGTGGCCGACAAACTATGCGTCGAACTCAAGAGCCTGAAGATGTACATGTGGAGCTTCCGCAATGAAGGCGCCTTCCACGAAAAGGTCACCAACGACATCCTGGACGACATCGTGAAAGCCACCCATCCGCGTTTTGCACGCATCACCGCCAAGTGGTACGTGCGCGGCGGCATTTACACCAACGTGGTGGCCGAGCACCGCAAAAAAGGCTGGAAGCCGCAAGCCGTCGTGTTGATGCCTGAGCATCCGGTGGCGACCGGGCTGTTGGGCTGAACGCTTGGTCAGCCTGAGCACATTGACCGCCCCAACGCTGGCTGAACCGCCAGCGCGCACCCGCCCAACTTATCAAAAGTTCGACGTGCAAGCCCGCCCGAGCAGCATCGACGGCCTGGGCGTGTTTGCGCAAGAAGTCATCCCCAAGCTCAAGAAAATCGGCGAAATACGCGGCGAATCCATCAGCGTGTCAGACGCCCGCATCCGCGCTACGCGCCACGAGCGCATCATGATTGTTGAGGTGTCAAGCAAACGCGCCATCGACTTCACCAAGTCAAGCGACCCCATGCGCTACACCAACCATTCCTGCGCGCCCAACGCGCGCCTGTGCATACGCCAAGGACGGGTTGAGTTTTACGCGCTGCGCAGCATCGAAGTGGACGAAGAAATCACCGTGAACTACGGCGAAACGCACCACGAAGGCAGGTTGGTTTGCCAGTGTGGCGCGGCGGGGTGTGTGGGGCGGATTTGAGTTGGTCAGGGCGGCTGTTCGCCGCACCTCACTGCCAACGCGGTCAGCCCTCGCCTTCCAACGCCTTCTTCTCCCGCCAAATTTCCTGCACAAACGGGTCGGTGATGCCGTACATACCGTGTCCCCTGCGCATGATGAGGTTGGCGGCCAGAAGCTCGTTTACGACGGGTTGAGTTTCTTCGACGCGAACGGTTCTGCCAACGGTTTTGGTGTAGTCGGCTGCGGCCTCGGCGGAAAACAAACCGCGCGCATCACCGTCGGTGGCTGCGATGCGCTCGAAAATCGCGGTGGCCAAGCTGCCGAGCTGCTCGACTTTCATCAGGTCAATGTCAGCTGCGGTCGAACGAAGTGTTTCGGCGATCACCGGCAAATGCTCGTCGGGATTGCCGCCAGGCGGCAAGTGGCGATTCAACTGTCGAAGCGCCTTGAGCAGCTCTTCTGGCCGGTTGCCCAGCGTGGCAAACGCTTGGTTCGTGACCGCAGGCGACGGCAAGTGTTGCGCACCCTCCTGAACCAGTCTTGTCAATAAATGCTGGACGTAGTCTGTGCCGAGAACGGGGTAGGGCAGCGAGTTGGCACCCGCAAATGCTTGGTTCCTGCGCGCGGTCAGCTCGCTCACCAAGGCGCGGTGTGAGCCAGTTCCGATGAAGATGAAATGCCCCTGCGTTCCAGGGCGGGGATTGACGGCGTCGCGAGCCGATTTGATCGCCAGCAGCATTTGGTTGCCGTCGTCTGACGTGATGGCATGCTGCACTTCGTCAACGATCAACACCACATCGGTTTTGGCTTGGTCGACGACTTCAGTGAGCGCCTGCGCCAGCGTGGGTCCGCCTTTCAGACCCAGGTTGTCGAGCTTGAACCCGAACTTGAATCCGAGCGCGGCGACATCAACGCCGCCCACCCGTTTTAGCCTTTGCAGCATGCTCGACGCGGGGGTTTGAAGCTCTGCCAACGACTTGCGCACGGCTGCGAGTACCAAAGCAGCCGGGCTGGTTTGGGTGTCGCTCCACAAGTCCACGTAAATCACGAGTGCGCCTGCATCTTCCAGCGCAGGTATGAGGTCGTTGAGCAAGAACGTGGTCTTGCCGGTGCGTCGCAGACCCGATAAAAACAAGCCGGAGCGCAGGCCTTCATCCAGAACGCCAGGCTTGAGCAGTTGCTGCGCCATTTGGGCAGCCAGTGCGGGACGGCGGTAGATGTTGCTCATGAATTAATTTCAATTATAAAATTTCAATAATTATATTCATTCAATAAAACGCTCTAAAAACCAGGCGGGGATGGCGGCGGCAGTACGAGCGCCAAAGGCCTTCTGCAACCCGCGGGTCAAACCACCGGCACCCCAAACGACATTGCAGCCAAACCCGCGCGCAACGCTTCCTTCTGCCCCGCCTGCTTCTGCCCCGCCTGCTTATGGCCGACTTTTTTGGCCACGCTGTTCCTCACCACCAGCTCCGCGCCCACCAAAATCTTGACCGCCGGTTCGCGAACTTTGGAGCTGATGTTCTCGGCGAGTAAAGTAATGGCGAGGCTGCCGATTTTTCGTTTGGAGACGTCGATGGTGGTCAGCGGCGGGTCCATGGTCGCGCTCATGGGCAGGTTGTCGAAGCCGATGATGGACAGGTCTTGCGGGATGCGGATGTCAAATTCGCGCAAAGCTTTGATGCAGCCGTAGGTGATGACGTCGTTGGTGCAAACGTAGCCGTGCGGCACCACCAAGCCTGAGCGCAGCAGGGCCAGCATGTCGCGATAAGCACCTTCGTAGGTTGAGTCCACCACGACGATGTCGCTGGGCCCACAGCTCAAGCCTAAGCGCTTCATGCCTTCGACGAAGGCTTCGTGTCGCAGATGGAAGTTGGTGGTTTGCACATTGCTGGCAATGAAGCCAATGTTGCGAAAACCGCGGCCTGCAAAGTGCGCCAGCGCTTTGAACACGGCGTCTTTGTTGTTCATGTTGACGAAGTTGCATTCGAGCAAATCGTAGGAGGTGTCGATGACCACCAGCGGCACTGTCACGGCGTCAAATAGCTTCACGTCGGCTTCGCTCAACTCGGTGCCCAGCACGACCACGCCGCTCAGGTCGGCTCCTTTCAACGAAGCCACGATGTCCGGCAACGGCGTGCCTTCAAAGCTGACCACTTCCAACGCGTAGCCGCAGGCGGCGGCTTGTTTGGACATGCCGTCGATATAGTCGGAAATGAAGGTGTTGTGGTCTCGGTTGACGGTGGAGCCGTGTTTCGCGATTTTCAAAAATCGCAAGGTTTCCAGCCGCGCGGCGCTTGATGCCTTTGGCGGCTTGACCACCTTGGACGGGCGCGCCTCGTAGTTCAAATCGGCCGCGGCGGTCAGCACGCGTTGACGCGTCTCCAACGAGATAGCGCCTTTGCCGTTCAGCACCAATGACACGGTGGCCGCCGACACCTGCGCTCGTTCCGCCACGTCCCGAACTGTTGACGCCATTGCACTTTCCCTTTGAGTTTTTGTTTAGTAAATTGTAGGGCGATTTGGCGTCGAAATGATGCGTTCATAGCCTGAAAACAGGCCAGCTGTGCACGCCGCTTACCCCGTAGTTACAGTTCAATTCACCCCGGGTTTTTCCTGATTTTGCTCAGGCCACAGGCACTTAGCATCTTTAGTAAATTAAGCCGCGTATTCCCGCACATTCAGTAACTAAAAGATGACCCGCGACCCGCAACTGTTGTTCCTGATCGGCATCAACTTGTTTGTGTTGGCCGTGGGCGCAGCCATTTCAAAAGGCGCATTCATCGACCCCTACAACCTGCAATCGATGGCGGGCCAGTTGCCCGAACTCGGTTTGCTGGCCATCGGCGTGATGCTGGCCATGTCGTCAGGAAACGGCGGCATCGACCTGTCGGGCATCGCTTTGGCCAACCTCGCGGGCGTGACCTCGGCAACGCTGCTGCAAGGCCAAGTGAGCGCCGAAGAAGCGCCGGTGCTGTTCACCCTTTTATTTATCGCGCTGGCTTTGTGCGTAGGCGCGATGGGCGGCATCTTCAACGGCCTGCTCATCGCCAAGCTGGGCCTCACACCCATCCTGTGCACCTTGGGAACTCAGTTGCTTTTCACCGGTCTGGCGGTGGTGATTTCTGGCGGGCCGTCGGTGCGCGTGGGCAGCGCCGAACCACTCATGCACATCGGCAGCGGGCTGTTGTTGGGCGTGCCAATTTCGTTTTTGATCTTCGCAGCGGTGGCGCTGTTGGTGGGCTTGCTGCTCAAGTTCAGCCCCTTCGGCATCCGTCTATTTTTGATGGGCACCAACCCCAAGGCGGCCCTTTACGCCGGGTTTTCACAAGTGCGTTTGCTGGTCGCCACTTACGGCTTGTCGGGCTTGCTGGCCGCCCTGGCGGGTGTGTTGATTGCCTCGCGCAACGTCAATGTGAAGTGGGACTACGGACAGTCGTATTTGCTCATTGCCATCCTGATCACGGTGATGGCGGGCGTCAAACCCGAAGGCGGTTACGGCCGAATGATTTGCCTGTTTCTGTCGGCCACAGCCTTGCAGTTGCTTTCCAGCATGCTGAATTTTGCAAACTTTTCTAACTTCTTTCGCGACTGCGCTTGGGGCCTTTTGTTGCTGGTTTTTTTGGCCGTCGGTCGCTACGATCTTCGCCGTTTGTTTCAGCGCCGGTAGCCGTTTGTTAACTCGTCGATGCAGCCCCCTCCTGCACCGAAGAATGCGTCCTGAGGGTTCAACCATTGGAGACATCATGAAACTCACTTCTTCTTTTTCTAAGACAACTGCATCACGGTCGTTCAAAGTTGGTTTGCTCAGCGTGGCACTGGCCGCAGCCTTCGGAACCGTGGTGGCACAAGACAAACCCGTCATCGCCACCGTGGTCAAGATCAGCGGCATTCCTTGGTTCGACCGCATGGAGGTGGGCGTCAAAGAATTTGCCAGCACCACGCCCACTGTCAGCGCCAGCCAAAGCGGCCCCGCCACAGCAGACGCGGCCCAGCAACTCAAAATCATTGACGACCTGGTCGCCAAAAAAGTGAGCGCCCTGGCCGTGGTGCCGATGGACCCGGCGGTGATTGAAGGCGTGCTCAAACGCGCCATGGACCGCGGCATCGTGGTGGTCACGCACGAAGCCGACAACCAAAAAAACACCAACGCCAACATCGAAGCCTTTGACAACGCGGCCTACGGCACGGCGCTGAATGAAAGGCTGGCTGCTTGCATGGGCAAGGCTGGCAAGTGGACATCGTTTGTCGGATCTTTGGGCAGCCGCACGCACTTGCAGTGGGTGGATGCCGGTGCCGCCAACGCCAAAAAGTACGCCGGCATGACGCTGGTGGACGCGAAGAACGAATCCTTCGACGACGCCAACAAAACGTATGAGAAAGCCAAAGAAGTTTTGCGCAAGCACCCCGACCTCAAAGGCTTTCAAAGCTCGGCCGGTAACGACGTGATTGGCATTGGCCGCGCCATTGAAGAGGCCGGTTTGGTGGGCAAGGTTTGCTTGGTGGGCACGGGCCTGCCCACGCCGTCCGCCAAGCTTTTGGAGTCGGGTGCCATCACCGCCATCGGCTTCTGGGACCCGAAAGACGCAGGCTTGGCCATGAACAAAGCGGCCAAGATGCTGCTTGAGAAGAAGCCCCTCACCGACGGCATCAACTTGGGTGTGAAGGGCTACGAAAAAGTCAGCGTGACCAAGGGCCCAGGCGGTGGCTTGCTGTTGGTGGGCAACGCCATGGTGATTGCCGACAAGGCAACCTACAAGAACTTCTTGTTCTGAACCGCGCCAGCAAAGAGAAAACCACGCTGACATGACCCCGAACGCATCAGGGCAAGTCAGCGTGGCCACTCCCTTCTTGGAGGTGGTGAATGTGCACAAGCGCTTCGGCGGTGTGCATGCGCTGCGCGGTGTGAACGTGAGCATTTCGCGCGGTCAGGTTTATCACTTGCTCGGTGAAAACGGCTGCGGCAAAAGCACACTCATCAAAATCATCTCGGGTGCGCAGCCGCCTGACGAAGGCAGCATCCGGCTCGAAGGCCAGGCGCACCCATCGTTGACGCCCATTGCGTCTTTGGCAGCGGGCATAGAGACGGTTTATCAAGACCTGTCTCTCATCCCCAACCTCACCGTGGCCGAAAACGTGGCGCTGTCTGAGCAGCTGGTTTCAGGCAACGGCCGACTCGGTCGGCGCCTTGACCGCACGCTGCTTCGCAGCACGGCGCAGCGCGCGTTGAAGTCGGTCAATTTGCCCGACACCGACACCTTCTTGAACACCGTTGTGGGCGAACTGCCGCTGGCCGTGCGACAGCTTGTGGCCATCTCGCGGGCCATTGCCACGCGGGCTAAATTGGTCATCATGGACGAGCCCACCACCTCGCTCACACGGCGCGAAGTAGACAACCTCGTGCGCGTGGTGAGCGACTTGCAGCGCGACAACGTGGCCGTGCTTTTCGTCACCCACAAACTCGATGAATGCTTTCGCATTGGCGGCGAGGTCATCGTGTTTCGCGATGGGCAGTGCGTGGCGCAAGGCCCGATTCAAAATTACAGCAAAGCCGATCTAGGCCACTTGATGACGGGCAGGTCCATCGACGCCAGCCGCTATCGGCGCGGCACCGCAAACAGCGCGGTGATGTTGGAGGTGACCGGCCTGACACATCCCAAGCACTTTCGCGACGTGAGCCTGCGCGTGGCGGCGGGCGAAGTGCTGGGCATCACAGGGTTGATGGATTCAGGCCGCAATGAATTGGCGTTGGCCTTGGCCGGTGTGCTGCCCGCCGCTGCGGGTTCAGTGCGAATGGAAGGCGTGCCCGCGCTGCTCAAACAACCCGCAGACGCCATCGCCCACGGCATCGGCTATGTGCCTGAAGACCGATTGGGCGAAGGGCTGTTCCTGGACAAACCGATCTTGGCCAACATGGTGGCCTTGGTGCTCGACAAAATGCGCGGCGCGTTCGGGCTGCTGGATCGCGACAAATCGCGTGTCACCGCCGTGGCTTTGGTCACCCAATTGCAAATCGCCACGCCGAATGTGGACTTGCCGGTTCAGTCACTTTCGGGTGGCAACCAGCAACGCGTGTTGATCGCGCGGTGGCTGACCATTGCCCCGAAGTTGCTGCTCCTGCACGGCCCCACCGTGGGCGTGGATGTGGGGTCGAAAGACACCATCTACAAAGTGATTCAAGGCTTGGCCGAAAAAGGCATGGCCCTCATCATCATCAGCGACGACTTGCCTGAGCTGCTGCAAAACTGCGACCGCATTTTGGTGATGCGCAACGGGCGCTTGGAAGCTGAGTTTCAAGCCAGTGCGACCAGCGAAGAAGCGCTGTACGACGCCATGATGGCGGGGTCGGTGAATGGGCCAGCGAAGGGTTCAGTGAAGTCGCCAGAAAAGACCGCCGCATGAGTGCGCCCTCAGAGTTGAACCACGTACTACCCACTGAAGCAAGCAGCAGCGGGTTGCTGGCTCGCCTGCGTGAACAACTCGACCGCCGCCCCGAGCTGTTCACGCTGTTCTTGTTAATCTGCCTGTGCCTCACCGTGGGCGTCATCAACCCGAATTTTTTTCAGGCCTCCAGCTTGTTCGACATTGCACGTTCCAGCGTGGTGATCGGGCTGTTTGCGCTGGGTGTGTTTGTGATCTTGGCGGCGGGCGGCATCGACGTGTCGTTCACCGCCATTGCGGCCTTGTCGATGTATTCGGTGACGCAGTGGGTGGCCACCCAATTTCCGACTGCGCCGCTGTTTTTGATCTTTGCAGCATCCACCATCGGTGGCGGTTTGTTGGGCCTGCTCAACGGCTTTTTGGTGCATCAGCTGAAAGCCCCGTCACTCATCGTGACCATCGGCACGCAGTACCTGTTTCGCGGTTTTTTGCTCACCTTCATCGGCACGGTGTGGATACTGAACTTGCCCGAGCAAATGGACAGCTTCGGCAAGCTGGCGCTGTTTGACACCAAGTCGGCGCGCGGCACCCGCGCGTGGTTGCCGGTGTTTTTTTTAGCGCTTCCGGCGGCTGCTTTCTTGACGTGGTGGATTCTCAACCGCACCTTGATGGGCCGCGCCATTTTTGCCACCGGAGGCAGTTTGGCGGTGGCCGAACGCTTGGGCTACAACCTGCGCGCGGTGCACTTTTTCACCTTCGCTTATGCCGGTGCTTTGGCCGGTGTGGCGGGCCTCATCCACGTGTGCGCCAACCGACTTGCCAACCCGTTTGACTTGGCTGGCATGGAAATCGATGTGATCGCGGCCGTGGTGTTGGGCGGGGCGCGCATCACCGGCGGCACGGGCACCGTCACCGGCACTTTGCTGGGCGTGATTTTGGTGGTCGTCATCAACAGCGTGCTCATCATGATGGGCGTGCCCAGCACGTGGCAGCGCGTGGTGGTCGGGTCGTTCATTTTGGTGGCGGGTGCATTTTTCGTGGTGCGTCGTCGGCGTTGAATTTTTTCTTCTAGGTCAAGCAACACAGACACCACAGACAACACAAGGAACAAATCATGAAGAAATTTTTGAACCGAGCCGAAGATTTTGTTGACGAAATGCTGGAAGGCATTTACGCCGCTCACCCACGCGAGTTGGGCTTTGTGGCGCAAGACAAACGCTGCCTGGTCTCGACCCAGCGGGTCAAGGGAAAAGTGGGTTTGGCCACCGGTGGTGGCTCGGGGCATTTGCCGCTTTTTCTGGGCTACGTGGGCACGGGCTTGCTCGACGGCGCGGCCGTGGGCGGCGTGTTTCAGTCACCCAGCGCCGACCAAATGTGGGAGGTGACCAAAGCCATCGACCAAGGCGCGGGCGTGCTCTACATCTACGGCAACTACACCGGCGACATTTTGAATTTCGACATGGCTACCGAGATGGCGGAGATGGAGGGCATCAAAGTGTTGTCGGTGGTGGGCAATGACGACGTCGCCTCGTCACCACCGGGCCAAGAACACAAACGCCGCGGCGTGGCGGGCATTGTGTTTGTCTACAAGGCCGCAGGCGCTGCTGCGGCCGAAGGCATGTCGTTGATTGATGTGAAACGCGTGGCCGAAAAGGCCTGCGCCAACACCCGCACCATGGGCGTGGCGCTGAGCAGCTGCATCGTGCCGGAGATAGGTCACGCCACCTTTTCCATCGGTGAGTCGGAGATGGAAATTGGCATGGGCATACACGGCGAGCCGGGCATACGGCGCGGTGCTTTGCGCGCGGCCGACGAGGTGGTGGTGGAGATGCTGCGCCCCATATTTGCCGAACACCCGTTGAAGCGCGGCGACGAAGTGGCGGTGCTGGTCAACGGCCTGGGTGCCACACCGAAGGAAGAGCTGTATATCTTGTTCCGCAAAGTGGCGGCGGTGTTGGCAGAGCACGGCGTATCGGTGTTTCACACCTACGTGGGCGAGTTCGCCACGTCCATGGAAATGGCCGGTGCATCGATATCTTTGCTCTACCTTGACGACGAATTGAAGCGCCTGATTGCCGCACCAGCCGCCTCGCCGTTCTTCATGCAAAACCAACTCGCTTGAGCCCCGCCATGACCGGCACCCAGCTGCTGCGCATCGCCAAACCGGAACTGCTCACGCTGTTCACGCTACTGCGCCACGTGTTCGCAACGCAACGCGATTTTTTGATCGCACTTGACGGCAAGGTGGGCGACAGCGATTTGGGCTTGACGATGAACAAGGCCTTCGTCGCGGCCGCCGATTCGGTGGAAGCCACGCTGGAAAGCAACTCCATCGGCCGCAGCTTGCAGTTGGCAGGGATGGCGATGGCAAAGGCCGCGCCCTCGACCATGGGCACGCTGACTGCCACCGGCTTCATGCGCGGCGGCAAGGCCGTGGGCGACGCCGAATCGCTGGGCACCGCCGAGCTGGCCGCGTTTTGGCGGGCCTATCACGACGGTGTGGTCGAGCGTGGCAAAGCCAAACCTGGTGACAAAACTTTGGTCGATGTGCTGGGGCCCATCGTCACGTCACTGGAAGCGTCGGCGCAGGCGCAAGCGGCTTTGCCAGACGCCTTGCAGCATGCCGCGCAAGCAGCCGCCACGGCCCTGGAGGCCACCAAATCAATGATCGCGCAGCACGGCAAGGCCGCGTGCTTCCAAGAAAAATCTTTGGGCCTGCAGGACGCGGGTGCCACGGTGGGTTTTCTCATCATCGACACCATGCACCACCACTGCGTGCAGGGCCACCAACCAAGCACTGAAAGCCACTCATGAAAATTGCCATCGTCGGATGCGGCGTGATGGGCACAGGCGTGGGCCTGACCTTGCTTTCCAAGGGCCACGAGTTGAGTTGCTACAACCGCAACCCCGCCAACCCCAACAACGCCACGCTGGAGGCAGCGGGCGCGCGGCTTTGCGCGACGCCGCGCGAGGCGGCAGCCAACGCCAGCCACGTCATCGTGTTGGTGTGGAACGAGGCGGCGCTGCACGACGTGGTGAACGGGCCGCAGGGCTTGCTGGCGAACGCACGCGCTGGGCAAGTGTTCATCGACATGAGCACGCAACTTCCGCAAACCTCGCGCGCCGTGGCAGAGCAGTTCAAAGCCGTGGGCGCGAGCTACATCGACGCACCCGTGCATGGCAGCCGGGCCGAGGCGCATTCGGGCGGGATGTGGGTGATGGTGGGGGCCGACGACGCGACCTGGAGCGCTGCCTTGCCGGTGCTGAACGAGGTGGCCGCCACGGTGCACCACATGGGCCCGGTGGGCGCAGGCTCGGCCGCGAAGTTGTGCGGCAACCATTTGGTGTCGGCCATCGTGGCCTCGTTGGCTGAGTCGTTGGCGATGGCGAAAAAGTCAGGGCTCGATTGCCACGAATTGATCAAGCTGTGGAGCGAATCAGACTTCCGCTCGCCCATCATTGAAGGGGCAGGCAAGGCCATGGTCGAGGGCGATTTTGCGGTGTCATTTCACCTGCGCACCATGGTCAAAGACACCGAGCTGATCCGCAACCACTCCGAAGCCATCGGCGTGCCGGTGATGATCTCCAACACCGTTCACGAGCTGAACAAGGCGGCCCAAAACCTGGGCTGGGGTGAGCTGAACGCCACCGCCATTTACAAGCTGTTTGAGTTGATGGGCGGCATGGCCAAGCCACCACAACTCGCGCCTGATCGCGTGCCAACGAAGGCTTGACGGTGAAGTACTTGCTCGGCATCGACGTTGGCACCTACAGCAGCAAGGCGGTGCTCACCGACTTGGCTGGCAATGTGGTGCAAACGGCAGTGGCCGAGCACGGCATCTCCATGCCACAACCCGGTTTTGTGGAGCAAGACGCCGACTTGATTTGGTGGAACGATGTGTGCCGCTTGAGCCAAGACATCGTCGCCAAATCGGGCGTCGCACCCGGCGCGATAGTCGGGCTGGCGATGAGCGCGATTGGCCCTTGCCTGTTGCCGCTGGACGCTGCCATGCGTCCCCTTCGACCCGGCATTCTTTACGGCGTGGACACCCGCGCCAGCGCAGAAATTGCGCAGCTTGAAGCCGAGATTGGTGAGGCTGAGATTTTTGATTTTTCGCTGATGGAACTCAGCAGCCAAGCCATCGGCCCGAAAATTCGCTGGCTACGGCAACACGAGCCCGAGGTGTGGCGCGCCACCGCAAAACTCACGTCGGCCACGTCTTACCTCGTCTACAAGGCGACCGGCCGTTTGTGCATGGACCGCCACAGCGCCAGCCACTTCATGCCGCTGTACAACCCCGCCACTGGCGCATGGGACAGCCGCTACGCGAGCAGCATGGTGTCGATTGACCGCTTGCCGGAGTTGGGTTGGGCAGAGGATCTGGCAGGCACGCTGCACGTTGAGGCCGCCAGCGCCATGGGTTTGGCCGTGGGCACGCCCGTGGCCTTTGGCACCATCGACGCGCTGAGCGAGGCCATCAGCGTGGGCGCCACTGAGCCCGGCGACCTGATGCTGATGCACGGCAGCACCACCTTCTTCATCTTGTCGCAAAACGCGCCCACGCCCGACGCCCGCGTGTGGACGGTGGCAGGTGCCACCCCCGGCCGCTTCAACTTGGCGGCTGGCATGGGCACCACCGGCAGCCTGACGCGGTGGTTCAAAGACGAGTTGGCGCGCGACTTGTCGGCCGACCTGTCACAAACGAACGGCTACGCCAGCCTGTTTGCCGCAGCAGCTGCCGTGCCGCCCGGCAGCGGCGGGCTGTTGGTGTTGCCCTACTTCAGCGGCGAACGCACACCCATCAACGACCCCCACGCCAGCGGCGTGATCGCGGGCCTGGGCCTGACGCACACACGCGAGCAAATGTTTCGCGCCGTGCTGGAAGCCGTGGGCTACGGCGTGCGCCACAACCTGCAAACCTTTGCCGACATCGGGGCCACCGTGAAGCGTGTTTTGGCGGTGGGCGGCGGCACGCAGTCGGACACTGGCTTGCAAATCGTCTCTGACATCACAGGCGTGCCGCAGGTGCTGACGAAAGTGACGCTAGGTGCCAGTTACGGCGACGCGTTTTTTGCAGGCCGGGCCGCAGGCTTGTTGGAAGCTGGCGACATCCACCGCTGGGTCAAGCCCGACAGGATGATCACGCCAAACGCTCAACACCGAGCCGTTTACGACGCGATGTTCGAGCAGTATTTGAAGCTGTACACCGGGACGCGCGACGTGATGCACGCATTGAAAGCCATCGCGAAAAATTCGTAGCCAGCTGCAGGCAAACGGGTCGTCGTCTTCGATTCAGTAGCCGCGTTTCAAACGCGCATCGCTGACCCAAGTTGCATGAAATCCATTCGGCACGCGCACCGGCAACGTGATGCGGCAAAGGGGCCCGGCTGCAATGTTGGCAGCGTCCATGACCACCACTTTGGACTTGTGCGCGTCGCCGTCCCAAACAAAACCGACGAGGTAGCCGTCGTCTTCTGCGGATGAAAGATCCTTCGGCGCGTCCTGAGGTGCTTCTTTGGCCGCGAACCGCGCTTCACTCCACCACATATTCGGCCCCTCGTGATACGTCTGGCAACTGCCGCGCAGCAAGTCGTACTTCACCACGCCGCAGAAGCGCGGCTCTTCAGCACGCAGCGCCGGGCCCATCAGGGTGTGCCACGAATAGCGAGTTTGAAAGCCTTGCATCCACGAGTTGATGACGGGAAATTCGCTGTTGATCACATCGTCAATCACGCGCTCGCGGGTGCGGCCGGTGCGCAGGTTGAAGCGCCACTCATGGAAGTAAAAGTCGTGCGCCAACTGCGCGGTGAGGCGCGGCACTTCGTCGTACATCAAGCCGCCCTGCGCGTCACGCGGAATGCGAAACGGCGTGCCTGTCATGACGATTTCAATGCCTCCTTGGCCGTCGTCTTCTTCCCAGGCGTTGGACACGTGATACAGGTAGGTGGGGCTGGCTTCGAACCAGCGAATTTGGTCGACGCGACCGTGCCGCGGCACCACCGCAAAACGGGCGGGCGTGTTGCCGTGAAACTTCAATTTGTGGCGGCCAGCGGCCAGCGCATCGGCGTCTTGGAACAGCGGCAAGTCGTGCAGCACGCTGTAGTTGGGCGTGATGGCCATGTCGTGTGGCAAGCGCGAGCCGGGCAACGCAACGGGAATGAAATTTTTGAGCACCCCGAAGCGGTCGAGCACGCCGTAGTGCATGTAGGGCGCCGTTTTGCCATAAGCAAAAAACATCAATTCGCCGGTGCGTTCATCGACCCGCGAATGCGCAGAAATCGGCACGCCAAACAAGCGCGGGTCGGTGCTGAGTTTGCCCAGCGTGGCCAGACTGTCGGGGTCGCAGCGGTACACATCGCCGCCGAGATACCACATCGAAATCAAGCTGCCAGCGAAGTACTTCACGTCGGTGTTGGACGTGTTTTTCACAGGATTGTCCGGGCGATCTTTGCGCGGAGGATCTTTGATGCCCTGCCACAGCGCTTGGCCCGCCGCGAGTTCTTCTTGCAGGCCGTCGGTCATAACCCAGCGGTTGCGGTACTCGACACGGCCACGCTCAAAGCGCACGGCGTGCAGCATGCCGTCGCCGTCAAACCAGTGATAGCGGCCGGGCGCGGCAAAGCGGCGGTTGGGGCCGGTGCGCACGTACAAGCCGTTGAGGTCGGCGGGCACTTCGCCTTCGATGTCGAGCGCGTCGGTGATGACGCATTCGCGGTCGACGGGCGCAAAGGCGCCGCTCAGCGTCGGGACTTCATCGTGAAGAGCGTCGTGGCCCATGGCTCAAATCCATTGCTGCATCAGGTGGCTTCAGTTTAGAGCGGGTGACAGACGTGGATGACAGAATCAAGGCATGAGTTCAAGCCCTGAAAACACCATCACCATCACCACGCCGGACGACTGGCATTTGCATGTGCGCGACGGCGCTGCCATGGCCGCGGTGGTGCCCGACACCGCGCGCCAATTTGCGCGCGCCGTCATCATGCCCAACCTCAAGCCGCCGGTGACCACCACCGCGCTGGCCGAGGCTTATCGCGAGCGCATCAAGGCTGCGATGCCAGCCGACGCGCACTTCGAGCCGCTGATGACGCTGTACCTCACCGACCATTTGCCGCCCGATGAAATCATTCGCGCCAAAGAAGCTGGCGTGGTGGCAGTCAAGCTTTACCCTGCCGGCGCCACCACCAACAGCGACGCCGGGGTGACCGATTTGCGCAAGACCTACGCCACGCTGGAAGCCATGCAGCGCGTCGGCATGCCTTTGCTCGTGCACGGTGAAGTGACGAATGCCGACATCGATTTGTTCGACCGCGAGGCCGTGTTCATCGACACCCAACTCATCCCGCTGCGACGTGATTTTCCGGCGCTGAAAATTGTGTTCGAACACATCACCACGCTTGAGGCGGCCCAATATGTAGCTGGGGCCGACGCCAACACCGCCGCCACCATCACGGCCCACCATTTGCTCTACAACCGCAACGCCATGTTCATCGGCGGCGTGCGGCCACACTATTACTGCCTGCCTGTGTTGAAGCGCGAAAAACACCGCTTGGCTTTGGTTGCAGCCGCCACCGGCAGCAGCGCCAAATTCTTCTTGGGCACCGACAGCGCGCCGCACGCGTCGCACTTGAAAGACACCACCGGCTGCGCTGGCTGCTACACCGCGCTGTCAGCGTTGGAGTTGTATGCGCAGGTGTTCGATGACGCCGGTGCGCTTATGCACTTTGAAAGATTTTCCAGCTTCAACGGCCCCGACTTTTACGGCTTGCCGCGCAACACCGGCACCGTCACCTTGAAGCGCGAAGCCTGGACCCTGCCTGACGTGCTGCCGTTTGGTGACGCACAACTCAAGCCGCTTCGCGGTGGTGAAACCTTGGCATGGAGACTGATCTGATGGACAACACAAACCCGCACCACAACCGACGGCTCAACCGCGATCAAAACCGCGTCATGTTGCTGATCGACGCCGACAACGTCTCGGCTGACGTGATCACCCAAGCCTTCGAGCGCGTGATGGCCGAGCAGCGCGCCATCCACGTGCGCCGCGCTTACTGCACCGCTGAGTTGGCGGCCAAGCATTTGAAGCTGTTCAAAGCGCTGTCGATACGGCCCATCGTGAATGTGTCCACTGGCAAAAATTCCACCGACATTGCGTTGGCGGTTGACGCCGTTGACTTGGTGATTTCTGAGCGGCCTGACGTGGTGGTGTTGGTGTCTTCCGACTCCGACTTCGCGCCGTTGGTGATCCGCCTGCGCGAAAAAGGTTGCCGTGTGGAAGGCATAGGCCAAGAGGGCAAAACGGCGGACGATTCGAAGCTGGTGTATGACCGCTTCGTGGACATTGAGCATCGCCGCTCAGGAGCTGGCACCCGAAGCGCAAATAACTCTGATTCGCCTGTTCGCAAAGCCGCGCCGCGTGGCAGAGCACGCGCGACAGAGGTCGAGCTTGCTGCGGCCCAAGTGGCAGCGAAGTCAGCCGCACAAGCGCCCGCAACCACGCCAGCGCGTCCGGCACGCCAGCCTCGCGCGCCGCGCGAAGCTGCGAGAGCAAATACAACAGACAACACAAAAGAAAACGCTCGCTCTCGACCTGCCGTGACCGCACTCGCAGCACCAGTGGCCCCTGCGACGCAGCCCTCAGCATCACGTCTGTCCGCCCTTCCCGACGACCTCGCGCGCATCATGAGCGTGCTGCCCGAACTGCGCACGGGCGCGCCTTTGCAATTGGGCGTGGCGGCCGAGCGGTTGCGTTCTGAAGGCTTGTTGGCCAAAAGCGCGCCTTCGACCAAGCTGTTCAAAAAGTATCCCGATTTGTTTGTGCTGACGCCCGAACGAGCGCCCAACAAAGTGCAATACCGAGGCGCAGCGACCCGTTGATTGCGTCTGCCGCAGCGCTGCTCGAAGCGGCGGGTTTGGCTGGCCCGCCGCCACCGTGGTTGAGCCCTTATCGCGACGCAATTGAGCGGCTCACGGCCTGCCCCAACAGCACCACTTCAATCGCAACAAGCTTGAACGGCGCGCTCGCCGAGCAAGCGCCCGTGAGCCTGAACGCAGGCCGCTTGAGCTTCGTGCCGCAACTCGATTTGCCCAAAGGCGAAGCCTACGAAGCCTTTATTGCCCGCACCGCGTGCGTGCCCACACGCGACAACTTGCATGACTTGTTCAACGGTTTGGTGTGGCTGAAATTTCCGCAACTCAAACGCCGCTTGAATGAGCTGCAAGCGCAGCAACTTGATCAAGATGGCGTGCAATCCACACGCGGCCGGGTGCGTGACGCGTTGACGCTGTTCGATGAGAACGCAGCCGTGTTGCAAGCGCCTGCTGTCATCACCGAAGCCTTGCGTGTTCGCGATTGGCAGGCGCTGTTTGTCACGCACCGCGCCGCGTGGGCAGATGCATCGCTGACCTTGTTTGGGCATGCGCTGATGGACAAGTTGACGCAACCGCGCAAGGCCATGACGGCGCATGTGTGGGTGATACCTGAGCGTGTCGATCTGCAAACTCATTTGATCGAGGTGTTGACACCCGAACTGCTGGCATCGAAGCCACACTTTGCCCTGCCCGTCTTGGGAGTGCCGGGTTGGTGGGACGCCAATGAAGTGCCCGGCTTTTACGCAGACATTCAGGTGTTCAGGCCACTGAACCCACTGCGGAAGGGATAATCAAGCCGTGAAGCAAGCCAGACCGCCGCTGGTGCAAGGTCTCGAAAGAGCGCACTGGAGGAAGGTCCGGACTGCACAGGACAGCGCAGCAGCTAACGACTGTCCACCGCGAGGTGAGGATCAGAGCAACAGAGACGAGTCAGTGTGGGGCGAAAGTCTCGCACTGGGTGAAACGGGCAATCTCTGCGCGCAGCAACACCAAATAGGCCAGCGTTGATGTCGTCCGCGGAGCTGGCGGGTAGGTGGCACCGAGCCGTGCAGCGATGCACGGCCCAGAGGAATGGCGGTCACGTTGACGACTTCGCAAGAGGACGTCAATGCACAGAATCCGGCCTATCGGCTTGCTTCACACTTTTTTCAGCTGATTTGCTCCCTCCTCTCGAC
>JANYJJ010000001.1 GCA_025358485.1 Burkholderiales bacterium
GACCGCTCGTGTTCAACGAATTCACCCCCTCCCCTGCCCTCCCCCGTCAAGGGGGAGGGGGCAATACTCAGGCCCCCTCCCTTCGACGGGGACTGAGTGCGTTGCCCCCTCCCCTTGACGGGGAGGGTTGGGGAGAGGTGAAAACTCATCACTGAGACCGCTCGTGTTCAACGAATTCACCCCCTCCCCTGCCCTCCCCCGTCAAGGGGGAGGGCGCAAAACTGACCCCTCCTCCGTCAAAGGGGAGCAAGAATCAGCCACCTCCCAATCAGCGAAAAAACCTTGAACCCCAATTCACAAACCCTCTGGAAAGGCCCTCGCTGGGCGCTGCCTGTTTTGCTGGCTTGCCTGGGCATGCTCGGGCCGTTTTCAATTGACACCTACTTGCCCGCTTTCACCGGCATCGCCAAATCCATCGGTGCCACGCCGGTGGAAATGCAGCAGACGCTGTCGGCATATTTGTTTGGTTTTGCAGTGATGAATTTGTTTCACGGCGCTTTGTCTGACAGCCTGGGCCGACGACCTGTCGTGCTGTGGGGCGTGGCACTTTTCACGCTGGCATCGGCAGGTTGCGCGCTGTCGCAAAGCATCGGCCAGTTGGTGTTTTTTCGCGCCGTGCAAGGCATGTCAGCCGGCGCGGGCATCGTCGTGTCACGCGCTGTCATACGCGACATGTTCCCGCCCGCTGACGCGCAGCGCGTGATGTCGCAGGTCACGATTTACTTTGGCGTCGCCCCGGCCGTCGCACCCATCGTGGGCGGCTTTTTGTTCATCCACGCCGACTGGCACAGCATTTTTTGGTTCTTGACGCTGGTGGGTGTAGTGCTGTGGGCACTCAACTACAAACTGCTGCCCGAGACGCTGCACCCTTCGCAAAAACAGCCGCTGAATTTCCGCAACTTGATGCGGGGCTACCGCGAGTTGGGCTCCAGCCCACGCTTCTTGATGTTGGCTTTGGCCAGCGGCATTCCCTTCAACGGCATGTTCTTGTACGTGTTGTCCGCGCCCGTGTTTTTGGGCGAAATCTTGCGCTTGGGGCCGGGCCAGTTTTTCTGGTTTTTTGTGCTGACCATAGGCGGGATCATGTCGGGCGCTTGGATATCGGGGCGGCGCGCGGGCAACATGAAACCCAAGCACCAAATTCGCAACGGCTTCGTGGTGATGATCGGTGTGTCGTTGTTGAACTTGGTACTCAACCTGCTGTTCACGCCAACGGCTTGGTGGGCGCTGTTTCCGATTGCAATTTACGCTTTTGGCTGGGCTCTGATGGTGCCTGTGGTCACGCTGTTGGTGCTGGACCTGGTGCCTGAGCGGCGCGGCATGGCGTCGTCGATGCAGGCCTGCATCGGCAGCTTGGCCAACGCCCTGGTGGCAGGCGTGATCGCACCCTTAGTGATGCATTCTGCCGTGGCGCTGGCCGTGGCCTCGACGCTGATGATGAGCGTGGGCGTGCTCGCTTGGATGTGGGTCAAGCCTCGGGTGACTTGAAGCGCTGGCCGTTCATCCGCTGTTTCTAGGTTCAAGAGTGCCACCGGCGTGCCGATATCTGCGCTGAAGCCCCAAGGTTGGGTGCCGGAGACCCGAGATGCCCACGTCGTACTTTTCACGCTCGTTGCTGGCCTGTGCCGTTGTGGTTGCGGTGACGGCCGCACTGTTGAGCCCATCTGCCAATGCCAACGATGCGCCCGCTGCAACTGCCGCAACCGCCAAGAAAACCGAAGTCAAGAAGCCAGAGATCAAACCCGTGGGGGAGGCGTCGGCCGTTGTGCCTGCCGCTGTGCCCGCCGTTGCAACCGCAGTTGCGCCCACGATTGCAACCGCAGTCCCGACTGCCACTGCCACCGCCACCACAACCCGCGAACGCCGCGATCCACTCGACATCGTGCGCGAGCGTCTGGCTGAAAAATTGGGCGCAGGCCGCTCGACATCGAGCGGCGGATCTGGCGTGATTCGTGTGATCTCCAACCCCAGTTCCGCGCCACCTGCGGTGCCCACGCCCGCCCCTGCGGCCGCACGCAGCAAGGCTTACAGCACCCACGCCACACACACCACACAGGCCACCAGCCACAGCAGCACGGCCAAAGCAGCCGCCGATGCTCACCGCGCTGCCGTGCCGGACGGTCATTCAACAGCCGCCCACGCTGCGCATTGGGACTACCAAGGCGAAGGCGGCCCGCAGGCTTGGGCGCAACTGAAAAACGAATTTGCGACCTGCGGCACGGGCAAGCGCCAAAGCCCCATCGACATCCGCGACGGCATCAAAGTGCAGCTGGACTCGGTGCAGTTTGACTACCGCTCCAGCAACTTCCGCGTGCTGGACAACGGCCACACGGTGCAGGTGAATGTGGCCCCGGGCAACTTCATTGAAGTGACCGGCAAGCGCTTCGAGTTGCAGCAATTTCATTTCCACCGACCGTCTGAAGAACGCATCAACGGCCGCCTGTTCGACATGGTGGCGCACCTGGTTCACAAAGACATTGAGGGCAGATTGGCCGTGGTGGCGGTGCTGCTGGACCGAGGCAACGCGCAGCCTTTGGTGCAAGCCATTTGGAACAACCTGCCACTTGAAAAGGGCGATGAAGTCATCGCGCGTTTGCCGCTTGACTTGAACGAGTTGCTGCCCACCGAGCGCAGCTACTACACCTACATGGGTTCGCTCACCACACCGCCGTGCAGCGAAGGTGTGCTGTGGATGGTGATGAAAACGCCGGTGACGATTTCGGCCGAGCAGATTGCAATTTTTTCCAAGTTGTACCCGATGAATGCGCGGCCCATACAGTCGGGGAGTGGGCGCTTGATCAAGGAATCAAATTGAGCGCCGACCCTGCCGCGCTCATCGCTTGATGATGACCAGCCCCTTCAAATACTCGCCCTCAGGAAACGTCACCGTCATCGGGTGATCAGGTGCGGCATTCAGGTGCGCATAAATCAAGCCGTCGGCACCCGCGTCCAAACCGGCACCCGCCACGATCTTGTGAAACAGGTCGGCGCTGATTCCACCCGAGCACGAAAACGTGAACAGTGCGCCACCCGGCTCCAGCAGCATGAAGGCCAAGCGGTTGATGTCTTTGTAGGCACGCGCAGCACGTTCAGCGTGCGCCGCTGTGGGCGCAAATTTAGGCGGGTCGAGCACGATGCAATCGAACTTGCGGCCTTGCTTGATGAAGTCGCGCATCGTCTGGTTCACGTCGGCATCCAGCGTGCTGTGACGCGCGCTGTCGAAGCCGTTGAGATGCACATGCGCCGCCGCGCGGGCCAAAGCCGGGGCTGACGAGTCGACGCTGGTCACATGCGCCGCGCCGGTCGAAAACGCGGCCAAAGCCGCCACGCTGAAGCCGCCGGTGTAGCAGTAGCAATTCAGCACGCGCTGGTAGCCAAAGTGTTTGACCGTGTCGGCGAAGAATTTGCGGTTGCTGCGCTGGTCCAGGTAGAAGCCGGTTTTATGACCTTCGGCCACATCGACGGTGAGCTGCCAGTCTTGGTCGGCAAAGTGTTCAGTGATGTGGATGTCGGTGGGCCCCTCACCACGCAGCCAGCCCGCCACGGGGGCCAAACCTTCCAAGTTGCGCGACGACGCATCGCTGCGTTCATACAGGCGGCTCAAGCCCGTGACTTTGAGCAGCGCGTCAGCGATGGTGGCTTTCCAACGCTCGACCCCGACCGATGAAAACTGCGCGCACAGCGTGTCGGCGTATCGGTCAACGATCAAGCCCGGCAGGCCGTCGGCCTCACCATGAATCAAGCGCACGCCGTTGCTGTGGATGGGCAAGCGCGCGCGCGTGGTGACGGCCTGCGCAATGCGTCGCTCGAAGAAAGCGGCGTCGATGCGTTCGGTCTCAGTGAAACTCCAGGCACGCAGTCGAATCATCGACTCGGGGCTGTAGGCCGCCCAGGCCAAGAATTTGCCCTCGGCAGATTCGACTCGAACTGTTTCACCGGGGTCGGCCTTGCCGCTTGCAATGCTGCCGCCGAAGACCCAAGGGTGACGTCGTTGCAAAGACCGCTCTTTGCCGTCGCGGAGTTTGATGATTTTCATTTCTTGATTGTGGCTTTGCTTAGGTTTTGTTCTTGTTTTTGCTTTGTTCCACTGGCGACTTCCGGGGGCCGGGTCGGGGGAGGGAGCAGTCCCGCGTTACTCCGAACGCAGCTTGTTTAACGCTTCCTTGCACCAAGATTTGTTGGCGTCTTCCAAGCCATCAAACGCCTTCTGTGCATCCTCGCAGGCGAGCTTGAAAGCGGCTTCATTTTGCGCAGCCAGCATCACCCTTGACAAAGCCTCAAACGCAAAACCACTCCAATTCAGGCCCACCGTTTTCCGCCACGATGCGACCGCACTCACGCGCATGAAATTCGGCTTGCGCCACATCGCCGGCCTTCAAATTCACTGCGGCCAGTTGGTACTCGGCGCGTTCGACTTGCAGCCACGTGCCGGCGCGTTCCCAGTGCACGCGCGAGGCTTGTGACGCCGTCAACATCAGACTGATCTCTTCGGCAGTCAGAGTGGGCTTTTCTTCCACGGCTGCGGCCAAGTTGTGGCCCGACACCGCCAGCGCGCGGTTCATCGGATCGGTGTGCGGCAAATCGCTTTGCTCAACTTGATTGAGCGCAGCCCGAAGCAAGCGCAAGCCGCGTGCTGCGTCGATATCCGCCAAGTTCGCGGCGGCCATGGCCAGTACGCGGATTTGGTCTGAGACAGTGAAATCTGCAACATTGAATCCGTCTTGCGCGGTGAGCGACAAACTCGCCACACAGCGACGCGATGTGTGGCCGCTCTCGCCGTCGGCGGAAAAAAAAGCCGACGCCATCAAAGCCTCAATACAGGCCACACCGTCTGCCCACTGGTGCAGGTGCTCGCCGTGCAAGTGATGCGCCAAGTTCATCAATTGAACCAACTGAGCTTCGCTGTTGATCAGGCCGACGCCTTGCTCACGCAGACGCAAAGCCACCGCTCGCGGGTCGGTGGCGTGGTCGTCCCACGCGGCTGCGTTGAAGCTTTCGAAATCCATGCGCAAGACTTTAAACCGCGCTGCGACCAAGTGCTGCAAGCGCGCTCGGCGCGTTGACCCGAGTAAGAAACTTAGGCATCATTGTGATGAAACTAAGTTACATGCGCGACCCTTACCCATTGACCTGAGCGAGCTTTTTTATGTCATTCGACCTCGTATTTTTTGGCGGCACCGGCGACCTCACTTGGCGCAAATTGATGCCTGCTTTGCTGCAAGCATTTCGCCACGGCAAGCTGCCCGCAGGCGGGCGCATTTTGGCGGTGGCGCGCGACGAACAAACCGACGATCACTACCGCGCTTGGCTGAAAGAACGCTTCCAAGATGTGGACGGTGCCAAGCGCCCCAGCGACGAAGAGTTCGACAAGTTTGCGCAAATGCTGCACTACAAGCGCATGGATTTGTCGCAGCCTGAGCACTACGGCCGCCTCAAAGAATGGATCAACGAACGTCAGGCCGACACCGTCGTGATGTACCTGGCCACCAGCCCACATTTGTTCCCGCAAATTTGCGCGCAACTCGGCGCGGTGGGCCTGAACGAAGCGCGCGTGCGCGTGGTTTTGGAAAAACCGCTGGGCCACGACTTGGCCAGCGCGCAAGAAATCAACCGCGTGGTGAAGTCAGTTTTTGCTGAGCAGCAAGCCTTTCGCATTGACCACTACTTGGGCAAGCCTTCGGTTCAAAACCTGATGGCGCTGCGCTTTGGCAATGTGCTGTTCGAGCCGCTGTGGCGACGTGAAAGCATTGCCAACATCCAAATCACTTTGGCCGAAGACTTTGGCGTGGGCACGCGCGGCGATTTCTACGATCGCACCGGCGCACTGCGCGACATGATTCAAAACCATGCGCTGCAACTGCTCACCATGGTGGCCATGGAGCCGCCGAGCCGCAATGACGCCGACGCGATACGCAGCGAAAAACTCAAGGTGCTGAAGTCACTGAAACCGTTCACCGACGAGAGCGTGGCGCGCGATGTGGTGCGCGGTCAGTACCGCGCTGGCAATGCGCAGGGCCATCCGGCCGTGGGCTATTTGGAAGAAGTCAAAGTGCCCACGGGCAGCCAGGTTGAAACCTTTGTGGCCCTGCGCACCGAGGTGCAGAACTGGCGTTGGGCGGGCGTGCCGTTTTACCTGCGCACAGGCAAACGCCTGGCCTCGCGTGAGGCGCAAATCGTGGTCAATTTCAGGGCCACACCGCACACCATTTTTCCGGGCGTGAACCAGCCCAACAAGCTGGTCATCAAGCTGCAACCAGAAGACGGTTTGGAGCTGCATTTGCTGGCGGCCAAGGGCACCTCGCAGTCGGAAGCGCTGTCGCCGGTGTCGCTTGATTTGGACTTCGACAAAGCCTTTGAAGAAAACCGCGTGGGCGCTTACGAGCGGCTGCTGTTGGAAGCCATCGCAGGCCGTTTGAATTTGTTTGTGCGCAGCGACGAGCAAGAAGAAGCATGGCGCTGGGTGGAGCCGGTGTTGAACGCCTGGGCGCGCGACACCAGCGGTCCGCGTGTGTACGCGGCTGGCACGTGGGGCCCGGCCGCAGCAAGCGCGTTGGTGGCTCGCGACGGTTTCGCGTGGTCCGAAGAACAGTGAATTTGATCGCGCAACATGCTTGACCGGATCCGCGCTTGCATTCCGGCTTTGCCGCCGGCCGAGCAACGCGTGGCCAAGTTGGTGTTGGCCGACCCGCGCAGTTTTGCGAACTTGCCGGTCAGTGAATTGGCCGAGCGCTCGCATGTCAGCAAACCCACGGTGGTGCGATTTTGTCGCAGCGTGGGCTACGACGGCTTGACCGATTTCAAACGCAAATTGGCGGGCAGTGTGAACGAAGGCGTGCCTTTTGTGCACCGCTCGGTGGACGAAGACGACAAGCCCGGCGACCTCATTGTCAAGGTGATCGACAACGCGGTGTCGGCCCTGCTGAAGTACCGCAACGACGCTGCCAATCACGCGTTTGAGCGCGCCATCGAGGCGCTGACGCAAGCCGGCCTCCGCGGCAAGCGCATCGAGTTTTACGGCGTGGGCAACTCAGGCATCGTGGCCCTGGATGCACAGCACAAATTCTTCCGCTTGGGGGTGCATGCCGCAGCGGTCAGCGACGGCCACGTGCAGGTGATGAGTGCCACCATGCTCAGCCCCGGCGACTGCGCCGTGATCATCAGCAATTCAGGCCGCAGCCGCGATTTGTTGGACGTGTGTGAGATTGCGCGCAAAAAGGGCGCGACCACCATCCTCATCACTGCCAGTGGCTCGCTGATTGCGCAAACCGCGGTGGGATCGCAGCAAATTTTGCTGGCTGTGGATCACCCCGAAGACTTCGAGCGCTACAGCCCCATGGTGTCGCGCTTGCTGCACCTCACGGTGATCGACATCTTGACCACCGCCGTGGCGTTGCGCCTGCCGGGCAGCTTGCGGCCCATGCTGCAAGAGATCAAAAAGAACCTGCGCGCCAAGCGCGACGCGCAGCCGAGTTGATTTGATTTAATTTAACCTGAGTCAGTGCTTGAGCCTCAAGCCGACGCCGAAGCAGGCAACAGCAACTCGTTCATGCCGTAAAGCTGTGCCAATTGCCCCAGCTTCGCGGGCGCGCCGCGCACCGCGAAACTGCGCCCCGAAGCCTGCGCCAAACGCTGACATTCCAGCAACACCGCCAAGGCGGATGAGTCGAACTGCTGCAACGCAGAAGCGTCAATGACCGCTTCAGACGCCGGCTCACGCTTCAGCGACTGCGCCAGCATGTGCAGCGCGTCGCGGGCGTCGCGGGCGTTGATGGAGGCAGGCAGCAGCAGCATGTCGCGGTTCCGTTCAGCTTTGGCTTTGGCTTTGGCTTTGGCTTCGGCTTCAGCTTGAGTTTCAGGTCCGGGCGGCCGCTGCCTTGTTGCGCTCGGCCAGCTTGGCGATCAGACCATCGATGCCGTTGGCACCGATTTCTTGGGCAAAGCTGTTGCGGTAGTTTTCAACCAACCACACGCCGACCACGTTGACGTCGTAGATCTTCCAGGCGTCGCCCGATTTTTCAAGGCGGTAGTCGAGTTGGACGGGGTCGCCTTTGCCACGCACTTCCGTGCGCACCACCACCTCGGTGTCTTGCGGCGTGGAGCGCATCGGCTTCAGCGCCACGGTTTGGTCTTTGACTTGCGCCAAAGCGCCCGAGTAGGTACGCACCAACAAGGTTTTGAATTCCTCTTGCAGGCGCTTTTGCTGATCGGGCGTGGCTTGACGCCAGTAGCGACCCACAGCCGACGCCGTCATGCGCTGAAAGTTGATGTGAGGCATGACCTTCACGTCAACCAGGGCGACAACTTTTTGTACATCACCAGCTTGGATGGACTTGTCGGCCTTCACGGCGTCGAGCACATCGGTCGACACTTGTTTGATAAGCGCGTCTGGCGACGTTTCGGCATGCACCGCAAAGGCGGCGCCCAGCAACACCGAGAAGCTCAACAAGAGCGAACGGACTGTGTTTTTTGTAGACATGGTTTATTCCTCAGAGTTGGCGGGCTGCCACGGTGACGTTGTGATCCGTTGGCTCTTCGCAGAGTTCAACGGTTCATAAAACGAACCGCTAACGTGACTTCAACGCACGCGGTACAAGCGCGGTTGGCAACACGCCTACTTCTTTTTTGGCGGCAGGGGCAAAGTCGGTGCGTCTGATTTGCCGTCGGGTTTAGATTCATCGGGCAATCCGGGCTCATTGCCGTCAGAAATTAGGCTGCGCCGCCGCTGCAAATAAGCGTCGCGCACAAAGGTGTATTTGTCGAGCGCAATGTCGTCGAGCACCCGACTTGCACCCAGGAAGTCAGCGCGTGTGTTGACAATTTGCAGTCCGGCCAAACCGAATTGCCAGGCGCCGATGTTGATGACCAAGGCTGGTGACACCGCACGGTCAAACGGCAGCGCAAACGACTCACGCACAGTGGATGGCCCCAGCAGCGGCCAGACGATGTAGGCCCCCGCGCCCACACCCCAACGGCCCAAGGTTTGACCAAAATCCTCATACTGGTGGTACAGGCCCATTTCACTCGCCACGTCGATGACGCCGCCCAAGCCAAACACGGTGTTGGTGCCAAAGCGGATCAAGTCTTTGCCACCCGCTTCTACCCGGCCCTGCAGCATGTTGTTAACAAATGACCACGCATCAGCCGCGTTGCCAAAAAAATTGCCGACGCCTTGACGTACGAATTGCGGCACAAACTTGCTGTAGGCCGTGGCTGCGGGCTTGAGCACGGCCGCGTCGAGGCCTTCATTGAACGAAAAAACCTTGCGGTTCCAGCCTTCCCACGGGTCGAGTTTTTGGCCTTCAGTCCTTGCGTCCAAAGTCGAGCAAGCACTCAGCGCCGCCGAAACCGCCAAACACCCAACCCAGCCAGACGCACGACGTAAAGAGACGCTCATTTTTTTGCTCCGTCTTTTGATCCACCGGCCGCAGGTGTGGCCCCATCAGCGGCCTTGTTGAACAAAAATTGGCTGATCAAATTTTCCAGCACCACGGCCGATTGGGTTTGTGTGATCACGTCACCGGCGGCCATGTTTTTCTCGGCCGCACCGGGCTCGACACCGATGTACTGCTCACCCAACAAACCGGCAGTCAGGATCTTGGCCGAGCTGTCTTTAGGAAAAGCAAACTTCTTTTGCATCTGCATGGCGACCTTGGCTTGGAAAGTTTTGTCGTCGAAGCTGATCGACTCGACCCTCCCGACCACCACGCCCGCGCTCTTCACCGCTGCGCGTGCTTTCAAGCCGCCGATGTTGTCGAACTTGGCCACCACTGGGTAGGTTTCATCGAAGTTCAGGCTCAGCAAATTGCCCGCCTTCAGCGCCAAGAACAGCACCGCTGCGGCACCGATCAGCACAAACAAACCCACCCACACGTCATGACGAGACTTTTGCATTTGCGGCCTCTTTCTCTTTTTCCATCAAATTGAAAACATCATCGCAGTCAGGATGAAGTCCAACGCCAACACCGACAGCGATGCCAGCACGACGGTGCGCGTGGTGGCTGCCGACACGCCTTCCGGCGTGGGCTGGCAGGCGTGGCCTTGACGCAGCGCAATGAAAGTCACCGCCACCCCGAACACCAAACTTTTCACCACGCCGTTGCCCACGTCGGCCCACACATCCACACCGCCTTGCATCTGCGACCAGAACGAACCCGAGTCAATGCCTATCAAGGGCACCGACACCAACCAGCCACCGAAAATCCCGACCGCGCTGAACACAGCGGCCAGCAGCGGCATGGAAATGAGGCCAGCCCAAAAGCGTGGTGACAGCACGCGCTGCACCGGGTCGACTGCCATCATTTCCATGGCCGCCAATTGCTCGCCGGCCTTCATCAAACCAATTTCAGCAGTCAGCGACGTGCCCGCGCGACCGGCAAATAACAAGGCCGTGACCACCGGGCCCAACTCGCGCACCAATGACAGCGCCACCAGCAAGCCCACAGCCTCTGCCGAGCCGTAGCGCTGCAAGGTGTAGTAACCCTGAAGCGCCAGCACAAAGCCCACAAACAAGCCGGACACTGCAATCAGTGACAGCGACTTGTTACCGACAAAAAACACCTGTTCGGTGACCAAACCGAAGCGGCGCAGCGTGGGGCCCGTCACCGCCAACAAGCGGCCAAACAAACGTGTGGCTTCGCCGACATCGGCGAGCCATTCGCGCGTGGCCATGCCCACCGCGACTGGGTTGAACCAGTTCATGAAGGCGCCCTCAATCCGAAGTCGTCGGCCATGGACACGGCGGGATAGTGAAAGCGCACCGGCCCGTCGGGCAAGGCGTTGAAAAACTGTTTGACCAGCGGGTCGGTGCTGTTGCGAATGTCTTGCGGCGTGCCCTGAGCCACGACGCTGCCATTGGCCACAAACACGATGTGATCGGCGATGGCAAAGGTTTCTTCCACGTCGTGCGAGACGACCACGCTGGTCACGCCCAAGGCGTGGTTAAGGTCGCGGATCAAACGCGATGCCATGCCCATGGAAATCGGGTCGAGCCCGGCGAAAGGCTCGTCGTACATGATCAGTTCAGGGTCCAGGGCGATCGCGCGCGCCAAAGCAACTCGCCGCGCCATACCGCCCGAAACTTGCGACGGCAGCAAATCGCGCGCACCGCGCAGGCCCACGGCGTTCAACTTCATGAGCACCAAATCGCGAATCATGGATTCACTCAAATTGGTGTGCTCGCGCAGCGGGAATGCGACGTTGTCGAACACCGACAAGTCGGTGAACAGGGCTCCAAACTGAAACAACAGTCCCATGCGGCGACGCACGGCATAAAGCGCTTCGCGGTCTAGCGTGGCCAGGTCAACACCATCGAACAGCACCTGGCCGGTCATGGGCTCAATTTGCCGACCAATCAGGCGCAGCACGGTGGTTTTTCCCCCACCCGACGTGCCCATCAGCCCCACCACACTGCCGCGCGGCAAGCGCAAGCTGACGTCTTTCAAGATCACCCGGTCGCCATAGCCGCAGGTGACGTTGCGCAGCTCAACCAAGGGTGGCGTGTTGGATGGGTTGGATGAGGGTGCAGGAGTAGCGATTGAAGTCATGAGCAAGACTGGCCGTCAACAACGTCGGCCGCGGGTTCCTACGCATGATATGGGATGAAGCTGAAGGCTTGATGAGCGTGGATTGCTTTGCGAATTGACACACGTCGACGAGCGTGAGGTCAGGTGAGACAAACAAACCCCGCTCAACGCTTGAGCACAGCGCGGGCTCTCTTGGTTGCTGCGGCTTTCAGCGGCAAAACTTCCTGCGCAACTGCAACGGCGGAAAACTCAGGGTCTTTGTGAACCAAGGTGGCTCGCTGCGATTCGGCTGTGGCGGCAATCCACGCATCTGCCAACGACAGTGGGTGTTTTGCCTTCAGGGCCGCAGCCGCCTTGAGCAGCTCAGGTGATTCATGTATCCATGTGATGGGGAGCGCCAAACATTGGTCATGGGCAAGCTGGGCCAGCGCTTCGCCGTCGTCACGCCACACGCGGTACATCAGCTCCATCAAGCTGATGAAACTGGCCAAGCACACGCATTTGCGCGACTGTGCCAAACCAAGCAACTCAGCCACGCGGTCGGCGCCGGGCTCATCGTCTCGCAGCGCCAGCAAGGCAGAGGTGTCTAAAACGTAGGTCTTCATCCAAGGCGCGGCTCAGATCACTTGCGAAGTCGGGCTTGTAGTTTTCGAGCTTCCAACTGCCTGTCTTCAAGCAAGCGCCCGACCGATCCACCTTTGCCTTGACCGCGAAATGCCAACACGGGATCAGCTCGAACCGGCAGCACGCGGATGCCGTCAGCATCAACCAGCCACTCCAGGCGGTCCGCCGGACTGAGGTGAAACAGCTTGCGTATTTGGGCCGGAACGACAGTTTGGCCGCGCTCGGTGATGGTGCTTTGCATGCCGGACTCCTGACTTGAACGCGAGACAGTGAATTATCAAAATGTAGCGGAAATAATTCAAGTCTCTGTCAATTTTTGAATCTCAGCACCTGAGCACCTGAGCACCTGAGCACCTCAACTTCAACGCGGCAGATTGCTCTCACCCATCAAAAAACTGTCCACCGCATGCGCGGCTTGGCGGCCTTCGCGGATGGCCCACACCACCAGCGACTGGCCGCGGCGCACATCACCGGCCGCAAACACTTTGGCCACATTGGTTTCATAGCCGCCGATGAAATCGGTGTGCGCTGCGGCGTTGCCGCGCTTGTCTTTGGTGATGCCGAAGGCGTCCAGCACGCTGGCCACCGGGCTGACGAAGCCCATGGCCAACAGCACCAAGTCGGCGGGCACGATTTGCTCTGACCCCGGCACTTCCACCATCTTGCCGCCCTGCCATTCCACCCGCACCGATTTCAATGCCTTGACCTTGTTTTTGTCTTTGCCTTCACCGGCGATGAACTCTTTGGTGGCGACGGCAAATTCTCGGTCGCAGCCTTCTTCGTGGCTGCTGGAGGTGCGCAGTTTGATGGGCCAGTACGGCCACACCAATGGCGTGTTTTCACGCTCAGGTGGCTGTGGCATCAACTCAAATTGGGTGACGCTTGAGGCTCCGTGGCGGTTGCTGGTGCCCACGCAGTCGCTGCCGGTGTCGCCACCGCCGATGACCACCACGTGCTTGCCATCGGCGCGCAATTGGCCTTTCACTTTGTCACCGGCGTTGACCTTGTTTTGCGACGGCAAAAACTCCATCGCGAAGTGAACGCCCTCCAAGTCGCGGCCGGGCACGGGCAGGTCGCGTGATTGCTCTGCTCCACCGGCCAACAGCACCGCATCGAACTGAGTTTTCAATTCCTCTGGCGTGATGTTTTCTTTGGCCCAGTTGGTGACCTTGCTGCCTTTGCCCAGCGGGTCGGTCGCGGCACCCACCATCACGCCTAGCCGGAATTTCACACCTTCAGCTTCGAGTTGTTTAACGCGGCGGTCGATGTGAATTTTGGCCATTTTGAAATCGGGAATGCCGTAGCGCAGCAGGCCGCCCACACGGTCGTTCTTCTCAAACACCGTCACGTCATGGCCCACGCGCGCAAGCTGCTGCGCTGCGGCCATACCGGCCGGGCCTGAGCCGATGATGGCCACGGTTTTACCGGTCTTGGCGATGGCCGGACGCGGCACGACCCAGCCCTCGGCCCAAGCGCGGTCGATGATGGCGTGCTCGATGCTTTTGATGCCCACCGCGTCGTCATTCACCGTCAAAGTGCAGGCCGCTTCACAGGGCGCAGGACAAATGCGGCCGGTGAATTCGGGGAAGTTGTTGGTCGAGTCGAGAACATGGAAAGCGTTTTTCCAGTCACCGCCATAAACCAAATTGTTGAAATCGGGAATGATGTTGTTGACCGGGCAGCCGCTGTTGCAAAACGGCGTGCCGCAGTCCATGCAGCGGGCGCTTTGCTTTTGCGCGTCTTCGGGCTTCAGGCCGATGACGAATTCAGCATAGTTTTTGACGCGCTCGACCGCGGGCGCGTAGCCCTCTTCCAAACGCTCGAATTCCATGAAACCGGTGACTTTTCCCATGATGCTTTTGCTCTGTGTTTGATTGCTTACTTGGCAGGCACCGCGTCAAGCGCAGCGGCTTTGGCGGGGGCCTTCAAATTCGTCTGCGCGGCCTTTGCGGCCATCTCCGTCAGCGCGCGTTTGTACTCGGTCGGGAAGACCTTCACAAACTTGGCGCGCGACTGAGCCCAGTGATCCAAGATGTCGCGTGCCCGCAGCGAGCCTGTCCACTTGTGGTGGTCTTCAATCAGCTTCTTGAGCGCCACTTCATCGGCCACGCCGTGGTGCCACACCGCTTGGTTTCCGCCCAGTTCTTGCTCAGCCAAAGACAACACCTTGTCGAGCGACACCATGGCCGTGTTGCAACGCTCGGCAAAGCGGCCGTCTTCGTCGTACACATAGGCTACGCCGCCGCTCATGCCGGCCGCGAAGTTGCGCCCGGTTTGACCCAACACCACCACCGTGCCACCGGTCATGTACTCGCAGCCGTGGTCACCCGTGCCTTCAACCACCGCTGTGGCACCTGACAACCTCACCGCGAAGCGCTCACCCGCCACGCCGCGGAAGAAGGCTTCGCCGCTGGTGGCACCGTAAAGCACGGTGTTGCCAACGATGATGTTTTTGGTCGCATCACCGCGAAACTCAATGCTCGGGCGAATGGCAATGCGCCCGCCGCTCAAGCCCTTGCCGGTGTAGTCGTTGGCGTCACCAATCAAATACATGGTGATGCCTTTGGCCAAGAAAGCTCCAAAGCTTTGGCCGCCTGTGCCCTCCATTTGCATGAAGATGCTTTGGTCGGGCAGGCCTTCAGGATGGCGGCGCACCAACTCGCCGGACAACATGGCACCCACGGTGCGGTTGACGTTGCGAACTTCTTCGATCAGCTGCACCTTTTCACCGCGCTCCAACGCGGGCAAACACTTTTGGATCAGCTTGACGTCGAGCGCGCGTTCCAGACCGTGGTCTTGACCGCTGACCTGACGCTTGGCCACCTCGGCAGGCACAGACGGTTGGTAAAAAATGCGCGTGAAATCCAAGCCCTTGGCCTTCCAGTGCGCCACGCCTTTGCGCGTGTCCAACAAGTCAGCACGGCCTATCAAATCATCAAACTTTCGTATGCCCATTTGCGCCATGATTTGGCGCGCTTCTTCTGCAATGAAGAAGAAAAAATTCACCACGTGTTCAGGGCGACCCTGGAATTTTTTGCGCAGCACCGGGTCTTGCGTGGCCACGCCCACCGGGCAGGTGTTGAGGTGGCATTTGCGCATCATGATGCAGCCTTCCACCACCAGCGGCGCGGTGGCAAAGCCGAACTCGTCGGCGCCCAACAAGGCACCGATCACCACGTCGCGGCCGGTCTTCATTTGGCCGTCGGCCTGAACGCGCACGCGTCCGCGCAAGCGGTTCAGCACCAAGGTTTGTTGCGTCTCGGCCAAGCCCATTTCCCACGGTGTGCCCGCGTGCTTGATAGACGACCACGGCGAGGCACCGGTGCCGCCGTCGTGGCCGGCAATCACGAGGTGATCGGCCTTGGCTTTGACCACGCCCGTGGCCACCGTGCCCACGCCGACTTCGCTGACCAACTTGACGCTGATGCTGGCGCGTTGATTCGCATTTTTCAGGTCATGGATGAGTTGCGCGAGGTCTTCAATGGAATAAATATCGTGATGCGGGGGCGGCGAAATCAAGCCCACGCCTGGCACTGAATAACGCAGCTTGCCGATGTAGTCGCTGACCTTGCCGCCAGGCAGCTGACCGCCCTCGCCCGGCTTGGCACCCTGCGCCATCTTGATTTGAATCTGGTCGGCCGACACCAGGTATTCGGTGGTCACACCAAAGCGGCCCGAGGCCACTTGCTTGATCTTGCTGCGCAGCGAATCGCCTTGGTTCAAAGCAAAGTCGACTTGAATGTCGCCCGCGCCGATGATCTCGCTGAACTTGGTGCCCTGCGCGATGGGTGTGCCCTTCAACTCATTGCGGTAACGCGCAGGGTCTTCACCGCCTTCGCCGGTGTTGGACTTGCCGCCGATGCGGTTCATGGCCACCGCCAAAGTGGCGTGCGCTTCGGTGCTGATCGAGCCCAGCGACATCGCGCCTGTGGCAAAGCGTTTGACGATTTCGCTGGCCGCTTCAACCTCGTCCAAAGGGATGGCCTTGCTCGGGTCAAGCTTGAATTCAAACAAGCCGCGCAAGGTCATGTGGCGACGCGACTGGTCGTTGATGAGCTGTGCATATTCCTTGTAGGTGTCGAACTTGTTGGCGCGCGTGCTGTGCTGCAATTTGGCAATCGCATCAGGCGTCCACATGTGCTCCTCGCCCCTGACTCGCCACGCGTATTCGCCGCCTGCGTCCAACATGCCAGCGAGCACGGGGTCGTCGCCAAACGCGGCGCGGTGCATGCGTATGGCTTCTTCAGCCACTTCAAAAACGCCGATGCCGCCGACCTGCGAAGCGGTGCCACGGAAGTAATGTTCGACCAAGTTTTTGTCCAGGCCAATGGCTTCAAACAACTGCGCACCGCAGTAGCTCATGTAGGTGCTCACGCCCATCTTGGACATGATTTTTGACAGACCTTTGCCGATGGCTTTGACGTAGTTGTAGACGGCCTTTTCGGCTGACATGTCTGAGGGCAAACCTTGGTGCAAAGCGACCAATGTCTCCATCGCCAGATAAGGGTGAACGGCCTCGGCACCGTAGCCCGCCAACACCGCGAAGTGATGGGCTTCGCGCGCCGAGCCGGTTTCCACCACCAAGCCCGCCAACATGCGCATGCCTTCACGCACCAGGTGTTGGTGGACGGCCGAGAGCGCCAGCGCCGCTGGGATTGCCACCCAGTCGCGGCTCATTTTTCGGTCGGTGATGATGAGAATGTTGTGGCCGGTTTTGATGGCGTCCACGCACTCGGCGCACAGCGAAGCCAGCTTGGCTTCAACGCCTTCGTCACCCCAAGCCAGCGGGTAGGTGATGTCGAGTTCGTAGCTTTGGAATTTGCCTTTGGTGTGCTTTTCAATTTGCCGCAAGCGCGCCATGGCATCGAAGTCGAGCACCGGCTGCGTCACTTCCAAACGCATGGGCGGGTTCACCGCGTTGATGTCGAGCAAGTTGGGTTTGGGGCCGATGAAGCTGACCAAACTCATCACGATGTTTTCGCGGATCGGGTCAATCGGCGGGTTGGTGACCTGCGCAAAGAGTTGCTTGAAGTAGTTGTACAGCGGCTTGTTTTTGTCAGACAGCACCGCCAACGGTGAGTCGTTGCCCATGGAACCGGTGCCCTCTTCGCCGTTCAGCGCCATTGGGCTGAGCAAGAACTTGATGTCCTCCTGGGTGTAGCCAAACGCTTGCTGGCGGTCGAGCAAAGATTCAGTTAAAGCGGCAAGCTGCAAGTCGGCCGACGCGTCCATCGGCACGTCGTCCAACTTCACGCGCACGCTCTCTATCCACTGGCGATAAGGCTTGGCCGAAGCAAACTGATTTTTCAGTTCTTCGTCTTCAATGATGCGGCCTTGCTCCAGGTCAATCAGCAACATCTTGCCCGGCTGCAAACGCCATTTTTTGACGATGCGGTTTTCAGGAATGGGCAGCACGCCCGACTCTGATGCGCCGACCACCAAATCGTCGTCGGTGATGATGTAGCGCGTGGGGCGCAGGCCGTTGCGGTCCAGCGTGGCACCGATCTGGCGGCCGTCGGTGAACACCATCGCAGCCGGGCCGTCCCAAGGCTCCATCATGGCGGCGTGATATTCGTAAAACGCGCGGCGGCGCTCGTCCATGGTGCTGTGCTGTTCCCAGGCTTCGGGAATCATCATCATCGCGGCGTGGGCCAGCGAATAGCCGCTCATGGTCAGCAACTCCAAGGCGTTGTCGAAGGTGGCGGTGTCAGACTGGCTCTCAAAACTAATGGGATACAGCTTGCGCAAGTCATCACCCAGCACCGGCGACTTCATCACACCTTCGCGCGCGCGCATCCAGTTGAAATTGCCTTTGACGGTGTTGATTTCACCGTTGTGGGCCACCATGCGGTAAGGGTGGGCCAGCGGCCATTCGGGGAAAGTGTTGGTGCTGAAACGCTGGTGCACCAAAGCCAAGGCCGAGGTCACGCGCGGGTCGGTCAGGTCTTTGTAGTACGCCCCCACCTGCCCTGCCAGCAACAAGCCTTTGTAAATGACGGTGCGGCAGCTCATGCTGGGCACGTAGTACTCGCGCGAATGGGTGAGCTTGAGCGCCTGGATCGCACTCGATG
>JANYJJ010000004.1 GCA_025358485.1 Burkholderiales bacterium
ATCCTGGCGAACGCCGTCAAGGTGACCCTGGGCCCGAAGGGCCGCAACGTGGTGCTCGAGCGTTCGTTCGGCGGCCCGACCGTGACCAAGGACGGTGTGTCCGTGGCCAAGGAAATCGAACTGAAGGACAAGCTCCAGAACATGGGCGCACAGATGGTCAAGGAAGTCGCTTCCAAGACCTCCGACATCGCCGGTGACGGCACCACCACCGCCACCGTGCTCGCACAAGCCATCGTTCGCGAAGGCATGAAGTACGTGGCCGCGGGCATGAACCCGATGGACCTGAAGCGTGGCATCGACAAGGCCGTGACGGCCCTGGTCGAGCAGCTGAAGAAGCAGAGCAAGCCCACCACCACGAGCAAAGAAATTGCTCAGGTCGGCACCATTTCTGCCAACAGCGACGAAGAAGTCGGCCGCATCATTGCTGAAGCCATGGACAAGGTTGGCAAAGAAGGCGTCATCACCGTGGAAGACGGTAAGAGCCTGAACAGCGAGCTGGAAGTGGTTGAAGGCATGCAGTTTGACCGCGGCTACCTGAGCCCTTACTTCATAAACAACCCAGAAAAGCAATCGGCCATTCTGGACAATCCGTTTGTGCTGTTGTTTGACAAAAAAATCAGCAACATTCGCGACCTGCTGCCCACCTTGGAGCAAGTCGCCAAGGCTGGCCGTCCGCTGTTGATCGTGGCTGAAGAAGTTGAAGGCGAGGCTTTGGCAACGCTGGTGGTCAACACGATTCGCGGCATTTTGAAAGTGGTGGCAGTGAAGGCCCCTGGCTTCGGCGACCGCCGCAAAGCCATGCTGGAAGACATCGCCATCCTGACCGGCGGCAAGGTGATTGCTGAAGAAGTGGGCTTGACGCTTGAGAAGGTCACGCTGGCTGATTTGGGTCAAGCCAAGCGCGTTGAGGTGGGCAAAGAAAACACCATCATCATCGACGGCATGGGTGCGGCTGGCGACATCGAAGCCCGAGTGAAGCAAGTGCGCGTGCAAATCGAAGAAGCCACATCTGACTACGACCGCGAGAAGCTGCAAGAGCGCGTGGCCAAGTTGGCTGGCGGCGTGGCGCTGATCAAAGTCGGTGCAGCCACCGAAGTTGAGATGAAAGAAAAGAAAGCCCGCGTTGAAGACGCCCTGCACGCCACGCGCGCCGCAGTGGAAGAAGGCATCGTGGCCGGTGGTGGCGTGGCGCTGTTGCGTGCCAAGCAAACCGCAGGAACCATCAAGGGCGACAACCCTGACCAAGAAGCTGGCATCAAGCTGATCTTGCGCGCCATTGAAGAACCCATGCGCATCATCGTTTCCAACGCCGGCGAAGAGCCAAGCGTTGTGGTGAACGCAGTGTTGGCTGGCAAGGGCACCTACGGCTACAACGCGGCCAACGGCACCTACGGCGACATGATCGAAATGGGCATCCTGGACCCCACCAAAGTGACCCGCACTGCACTGCAAAACGCAGCGTCGGTTGCGTCACTGATGTTGACCACCGAGTGCATGGTTTCCGAAGCGCCGAAAGACGAGTCGGGCGCTGGCGGCGGCGGTGGCATGGGCGGTATGGGTGGCATGGGCGGAATGGGCGGCATGGACATGTGATGTCCGTCTGCCCAGCTGACGCGTCACGAAAGTGAACGTCGGCATGTGCTGATCAAAAACCCCGCATGGCGCAAGCTGTGCGGGGTTTTTATTTGTCGCAAATCAAGCGGGAAGTCCGCGTTTGTGTGGTCTTCGATTGTTGCGACGACGACGCTGTCGTTCGTCAATTTTTGCCTTCCTGCTCTGACTGCCATTCCTGCTCCGTTTGCGATCCGGGACGTTTAACCCGCGTTCCGTTCGATCTCTATCCCTTTTGACACGCGCGCCGTTCGCCATCGCATCCCGTTCGCCATCCCGTTCGCCATCCCCACCCCGTTCGCCATCCCCCACCCCGTTCGCCCTGAGGTATCGAAGGGCCTGAGCAGGACTTCGATACCTCAGCCCGATCGGGGAAAGGTTCGGCACGATCGGGGAAAGGTTCGGCACGAACGGGACGAGGTTCAGCACGTCGTGGTGTTCGAAATTCGGCCACTCGAATCGCTGTTTAGCTTTGCTGAAACGGGAGGCCAATCACGCTTGCAACCTCGGGCTGTTTGTAAAAAACACGACGCCTCGTTCAACCTCACAAGCCCGCCCACCATCTCCACCCGGTTCGCCCTGAGGTATCGAAGGGCCGGAGCAGGACTTCGATACCTCAGCCCGAACAGGCAGGGTTCGGCACGAACGGGAAAGGTTCGGCACGAACGGGGCAGGGTTCGGCACGAACGGGGAAAGGTTCGGCACGAACCGGGAAGGGTTCGGCGCGAACGGGGGAAAGTTCTGTGCGACAGGCTGCACAAAGCAAGGCCATCCGCATCGGTCTGCGAGCGTGATCGCGCAGTAGAACAACCGCGCTTGCATCCTCAAGCAAGCTGAAAAATATGCTGCCATCATTTATCTTCACCGCGTAGCGGCAAACGGCCGTCTGGGCTCGCCCGTAGCTGCTGATCTGGCCAGGCGTTTTGACTCAGGCCAGCAAGGCCTGCAATTCATGAAGCGGCATATCGAACGGCCCGCACCTGACGCGCAAGACCTGCGCCTGTTGCACCCAAAGCGCCTGAGCCTTGCGATCACCCACCGTCTGGCTGGCCCGCAGTGCCAACGCCGCAGCGTGCAGCTGCAAGCCCGGCCGCTGCTGCGCTGGTGGGCTGTGGAACAAGGTTTCAAATGCTGTCTTAGCGCTCTGCGGCGGCTGTTGGCGCGCCAGTTCGAGCGACATCAAGGCGCGGTTGAACGGCGAGGCCACGCGATCGGCCACGGCTTGCAGTTCGGCCACCAGGGCCGGATCGACGCGGCCAAACACACGCTGCCAGCGCAGCCGCAGGGCCAGGCGCCGGCCATAGAAACGGTCGGCCACGCCGGTGGTGTCAACAGCCAACACCTGCGCCGCCGCTTCGGCCTGGCCGGTGGCAATGAACATCTGCGCCAGGTGGTTGTGGGCCAGCAAGCACTCGGTGCGGCGGTAGTCGTTGTCATGCCAGGTCATCATTTCGACGACAGCGTTTTCGAGCATGGCGCGGGCTTCGTCCAGCCGCCCCAGCTCGTACAACACGGCGCCCAAATGAATGTCGATCTTTATAGCGCTGCCACGGTTGCCATACAACCGCTCGCGTTGCGCGCGGGCTTGGGCCAGCAGCTCGTGCGCTGCGATGTACTCGCCGCGCCAATAGTGCATCACACCCAGGTTGCTCATGGTGGGCAACGCGCCTGGCCAATCGTTGGCGGAGTTGTAGGCCAGCAGCGCCAAGTGGCCCTCAGCCATGGCGCTTTCCAGTCGGTCGCCAAAAGCGTGAATGCTGCTGCGCGTTTGGCGGTAGCTGGCTTGGTCGGCCGCGCTGCCTTCGCTCTCGACCCATGGCTCTTGCTTGGCCAAAAGCGCCAGTGCTTCGTCGGCGCGGTTGTTCATGCCCCAATGAAAACCGAGCATGCGCGCCAGGTACCAAGCCAGCTCTGGCCGGCCGACTGCCGCGGCGCGGGGGATGGCGGCGAGGATGGCTTCTTCTTCGATGGGTTGGGCCAGATTGGTGAGCCAGCCGTTGTGGTGGTTCAAGGCCGAGAGCCGCTGCGCTTCGGTCTCGGCCAGGGCCTGCAAGCGCTGGATGAACTGCGGCCGCAGGCCTTCGTGCCCGGTCGATTCGAAAACATTTGCACGGTCTTCGATGGCTGCGAAAAGCTCGTCCCGCGCAGCAGCTTCGCTGGCGAACGGGGTGCGGTCGAAGGCGGCTATGGCACGGTCTAGCAACGCCGCTTGTTCATTGGCCAACGCGGCTGCGCCGGCGGCACGCGCGGCATCAGCAAAGGCGCGGCCAGCGAAGCGCCACTCGCCGCAGGCCCCCCAGTGTGTGGCCACCTGGGCCGGGTCGGCCTGGTGCTGCTGCAGGTGCTCGGCCACGAAGCGGTGCATGAACTCGGCCACGGCGGCCGGTACGGCGGCCGGTACGGCGGCCAGTGTGACGCTGGCGATCACGTCGTGCACAAACCTGCGGCCGTAGAAGACCTGGCGCAGTTCCAGTTCGCGGAGCGGTTCGCTCAGTTCAATCGGTGCGCAAGCCAAGGCGGCTGCGGCCAGCTGCACGCTGTAGCCGCTGCCGGCGATGGCTGCCATTTGTGCCAAGTGCCGCGCGCGAGGTGACAGCAGATCGATACGCCGCTCTATCACCGCCTGGATACTGGACGGCAACGGCAGCAAGGCTTGTGCGCCGGGGATGTGGTCAGCCACGTTGGGCACCGTGGACAGCAACAGCTTCACCGATTCCAACAAAAACGCGGGGTTGCCGCCGACCTGGTTCCAGATGAATGTGGCCCAGGCATCTGCTCGCAGTCCCGGCACTTGCAGACAGGCCAGCAGCGCGTGCGCGTCCGCTGCCGAAAGCGGGTTCAAGTCGACCTGACGCCAAATGTGTGCGCTTTGCAGCGACGACATCAACGCTGTGGTGTCCGCATTGGCCTCTTCGGGACGACGTGCAAAAACAAAGCGCAACGCCTGCCGGGTCGGCGGCACGCGGTGCGCGGAGGCGCTGGTGGCGGGTACGGCAGGCGGATGTTGCGGCTCGGCCAACACGCGCAGGGCGGCCAGGCTGGCGCTGTCGGCAAACTGCAGGTCGTCCAGCACAAAGGCCACCGCGCCGCGCTCTGTGCAGTCGACCAGCAGCCGGGCCAGCGCCATCAAGGCTTGGCTGCGTTCGTACTCGGTGCGCACCGGCTCTACCCTCAAACCGGCCAAGCTGGCAAGGCGCGGCAGCACCCGTGCTGCCTGAGCAGCGTGCGCGCTTTGCAAAGGTGGCTTGAAGCGGTCGATGGCGGCGAGCAGCAAGCGGCTGAGTGAGGCGTACGGCAAAACCGCGTCTCCGGGCCGCGCGCTGGCCAGCGCCACGGGGCCCAGTGTGGCGGCCCAATCGGAGAGCAAACGGCTTTTGCCGACGCCTGCTTCGCCCGCCACACAGATCACCTGGCCTTCGTAAAAGGCTTGATGCATGGTGCTCAAAGCCATTTCCCGGCCCACCAGCTGCGGCGGCCGCAGCACGCTGGCGGGCAGTTCCTGAGGAGTTATCGACGCGGTTGCCCAGGCTGCTTGAATGTCTTGCGCAGTGCGTGCCGCAGCCAGAATGGTGTCGCCAAGCAGCCGCGTGGCGGCCGATGGCTGCACACCGTAAACCTGCCGCAACATGTCGCGGCAGCGATCCCAAGCGCCCAATGCGGCAGCATGGTCGCCGCGCAGGTAGTAAATCTGCATCAGAACCCGAAATGCCTCCTCGCTTTCGCGGTCGACGTGCAGCAACTGTTCGGCGGCAAACAGCGCATCGTCCAGTCGCTGGTCTGGGCCGGCGGCCGCGGCTTCGCGCACCTCGGCCAGCCATTCGCGCTTGCGCCGTTCGCGCTCAGTCTCCCGCCGCGCGTCCAGCCAAGCGGCGAAGCCCTCGCAGTCGTCGAACTCCAAGCCTTGCAGCAGCGGGGCCGATGGCGGATCTGGCGGGTCTACCGCCACACCTGTGGCAAGGCTGAGGACAGTGCCGTTGTCGGCCACCACATCGCCGGCGTCCTGGCGCAGTTTGAGCAGCCTTTGCCGCAGGTTGCCGCGCGCCCGTTCTTCGCTGACCTCGGGCCACAACAGCCCCGCCAGGCGTGACCTCGGCGTGGGGCCTTCCAGCCACAACCAAGCCAACATTGCGGCATGTTTGCGCTCCAGCGGCCTGGGGGCGTTGTTGCTGCTGTGCCAAGTGGCGCTCTGGTGAACGCTCAAATGGATGTTTGGAGTCGAAACGCCGCCAGCGTTGTCGCCAGGCGCGCTTTCCATGCTGCTTTCGACCTTATCGACTTCGGTCGTTGCTGACAGAGGTGGTGGCTTTTGCTTCATAGGCCGCATTTCGATCACAGCATGTCAGCGTTTGCGCAGACCCGCCAAGCCTTGACTTGCAGGCCTTGTACTGCTGCTGACGCTCCAGTGACGCCATCGGCTGGACTATAGCGGCTGCCCCCATGCACAAGCCAACTTCTCCTCGGCCCGCGCGCACAACGCCGTCCGCGCCGTCCGCGCCAACCGAACCAACCATTCCACCCGGTGCGGCATCTTCAACCGTGCGCGGCCCACAGGTGCTGATCTACAGCCCCGACGGCGCCTTGGGCGGCACCTTCACCTGCACCTTGTGCCATTGCCAAGCTTGGCAGCCGGACTTGCTGCAACACCTGCCGAGTTGCCCGTTTATGAATGCGTTTGCGGGAGAGTCGGCGCGCCGATGACGGTGCAGTGACGGCAGGCCGATGAACATCGCAACCAGTTTGACGTCGCACCACCCACGGGCTAACAGCCCGTCCACCCAGGAGTAAACCCATGAGTCCCTTACACAAAACAGTCAACACCATTGCTGCCTTGGCCACCGGCCTGCTTTCAACGGCAGTCATGGCGGACAACACCAACGGCTATGGCGTGGGCACAGCGGCGCGAGCACGCAACGCCTACGATGCAGCCGCGTTCCAGTCGGCCTACCGAATGGGCCAAGACTCGTCCACCAACTACACCTCCTATGGCGACCGGCCCTCGGAGCTCTACAACGGCGGCTGCCAGGCGGATCCGCCCTACGCGTACTGCACCGGTGGCGCCAGCGGCACCGGGGGCACCAACTTCAACCTGACCGCAAGCAACAGCTCAGCCGGCCGCTCCCAAGGCCTTGACGGCTACCCGATATCGACCGGCACCTCGTCGGCCAGCGCCAACCTGGCCACGGGCCAACTGGGGGCTAGCGCTGTCGGCGACCGGTGGACCGACTACCGGTTGGCTCCTACCTGGAACGGTGGCCAAGCCTCAGCCCGAATGAATGACACGCTGAACTTCGCTGTGACTGGCGCGGGCGCTGCGTCAGTAACAAACATTGGTGTGAGTTACATCGTCAACGGGTCGTTGGGCATCTCGGATTTACGAAGCAACGGTGAGGTGAGAAGCGACCTGAGTTTCGGCACGGCGTCGGCCAGCTTCGCCGCGCGAATCGGGAGCGGTTCGGCCGGCGTCACCGAAAATCATCGTGACGGCGGCTGGCTCAGCTCGGGCTGGACCATCAACCCAGCCGGCAGTTTCCAGTTCACCGGTGTCTATGCGCTGACCGGCGCGAACAGCGTGTTGAGCTTCAACCAGGGCTTGTTTGCAAATGCAGACGGCGGCGTTTCGGCGAACTACGGTTCAACATCGCACTTTCTGCTGACCTTGCCGACAAACGTCAGCTACACGTCTGCGTCAGGCACTTTCCTCTCGGCCACGACCTTGCCCGTGCCCGAACCCAGCACCTACGCGCTGATGTTGGCAGGCCTGGGTGCTTTGACACTGGTGGCCAAGGCGCGCAAGCGCTGAAACGACGCGTTGTGGGACGCACAGGCGGCGAAGACGCCGCCTTTGACCTCCTTGTCGGACGGCGCGCGCAGCGCCAGTCCGGCCTCATGGCAAGGCCCATTGATGGGTTTAGGTTGGCATGTCGGATTCCAAACACGACCGCAAATTACCCGCCACCGCTCACCACATCAAGCGGGCGCGCGGCGCAGGGCGGGCTGAGCGTTTGCGTGACCTGAGCTACTTCGTTGCGTTTGACATCCATGCCGTTCGCCACCGCATCCCATTCGCCCTGAGGTGTCGAAGGGCCAGAGCAGGACTTCGATACCTCAGCCCGAACGGGGCGAGGTTCGGCGCGACCAGGGCGAGGTTCGGCGCGAACAGCAAAGGCTTTCCCCGACCGGGGCAAAGTTTTGCCCAACCGGCGCGAGGTTCTGCCCGACCAGCGCAAGGTTCAGTGCCAACGGCGAAAGCTTCAGCACGATGTGGTGTTCGAAATACGGCCACTCGAATCGCGGTTTAGCTTTGCTGAATCGGGAGGTCAATCACGGTTGCAACCTCATGCTGTTTGGAAAAAAACGATGCCTCGTTCAACTTCACAACCCTGCCCAACATCCCCACCCCGTTCGCCCTGAGGTATCGAAGGGCCGGAGCAGGACTTCGACACCTCAGCCCGAACGGGTGGGGTTCGGCATGAACGGGTAGAGCTCTGCCCGAACCGGCAAGGCTCGGCCCGACCGGGGCGAAGTTCAGCACAAACAGGGAAAATTTCAGCACGACGTGGCGCGCGAATTACAGCCACTCGAATCGCTCTTCCGCGTAGCTGAAGCAGACGGCCAATCACGCTTGCGTACGCAATCAATCTGAAAAAATCCCGCCGCCGTCTGCTTTCACCGAAAGCTTGGCGCAGCGTCTGGTGCCACCCTCAGCGCGCACGCGCCGACCTCATCCAATTCAGTTGCCAGAGATTGCCATCAACGCGTTCTGGCACACCAAGTTGCATCGTTCACCCTCGCAAAAATGGTTGCGCGGTGTGGTTCGAGCTGCCTGATGAGGACAACCTGGTGGCCGCTTCGTCAGCAACAAAGCACACACCAAGCTGCGTCAGGTCAAGCCAGATGCCGCGCATCGCATCGTTGGCGATGCATGGCGATCTTGACGAAGCGCGCTTGATTTGCGGTCACGCGCGAACTTCAAAATCACGCTCAAAATCGGCTCAAAAGGTGAACCGCGCCCCGAGCGTGAAGGCATCGGCTGACACCTTGTTCGACAGCTTGCCGTAGGCCTCGTAATCGGCGGTCAAGGCCAGGCTGCGGTTCAGGCGGTATTCGCCGCCGAAGCCGCCCATCAGGTAGCGCCTGCTGCCGATAAGGTTGTCGGAGGTGGCCAACAGATTGGTGCCAGTGGCTTTGCCGAACGACACGCCGAGCTTGCCGATCAGAGCGAATGATTCGCTGACGCGATAGCGCGCCGTGCCCGCCACGTACAGGCTGCGGCCCGACACGGTTTGTTTGACGCCAACGCCGCTGCTGGTGAAGGTGTCGTTCAAGCTGCCCAAGCGCGTGTAGCCGGCTTGCACGCCAAAGTGGTCGGTGATCTGGTAGCCGCCGTAAATTTTGAAAGCGCGGCTTTGCTCGTCAGCAGGGCCTTTGGTGGCGACCACATCGCGCGTGCCGAAAGCGCTGCCGCCCACACCGACGCCGACGTAGAACGGCCCCGCAGCTTCATCGGTAGTGGCTGCTTGGGCGCTGCTGGTGGTGGTGGTGGCGAGGACCATCAATGCGGTGAGCGCGGCGGCGGTTTGAAGGCGCGTTTTGAAACGGATCATTTGAAATTCCTGATGGGTGGATGAGCTGCGCACTGTCACCAAGCCACCTGAACGCAAACCAAAGCGTTCCTGAAGAAATCGTGAATTCACCCTTTCTTCAGATGCATGCGTTCCAATCAGCGCCCATGAACATCCTGCTGGTGGAAGACGATTTGGAGCTGGGCAACGGCGTGCGCATTGCGCTGGCTGACCAAGGTTTCAACGTGGTGTGGGTGCGGCGCTTGACCGAGGCGGAGCACGCGCTTGAAGTGAACCTGACGGATTTGGTGCTGCTCGATTTGGGCTTGCCCGACGGCGACGGTTTGACGCTTTTGAAAAAGCTGCGCGGCGAATTGAACACGCTGCCGGTGTTGATCCTCACGGCGCGCGACGCACTGCACGACCGCCTGACTGGGCTTGACTTCGGTGCCGACGACTACTTGGTGAAACCCTTCGCGCTGGCCGAATTGCTGTCACGCATACGGGCGTTGGCGCGCCGCAGTTTTGGATTTGAGGGCGAAGCCATCACGCTGCGCGGCTTGGTGTTGGTGGAGGCCACGCAGCGCGCCACGGTGGACGGTGCGGCGGTGGAGTTGTCGCGCAGCGAATTTTTGTTGCTCAGCACCTTGCTCAAACGCGCCGACCGCGTGGTGACACGGCGCACCTTGGAAGAACAAGTGCTGCCGGGCGGCTTGAACAACGAAAGCAATGTGCTGGACGTGCACATCTCCAATTTGCGCAAAAAAATTGGCGACGGCTACGTGCGCACCGTGCGCGGCGTGGGCTATGTGATTGATCGACAGGTCTCAGTTGCTGGAGCCAAGCTTTGACCTTGAACTTGACCGTGACCCGAACCGTGACCTCGCGGCTGATCGGTGCGCTGAAGCGCTGGCTCCAAGCTTCCTTGGTGCGCCGTTTGGTGCTGGCGCAAATGGCCACCAGCGCCTTGCTGTGGGTGATTTTGGCGGGCGTGATTTCACTGGAGGTGGAGGAAGACGAAGAAGCCAAAACGCGCGACATCATGCGACGTGGTGCGGCCGTGGTGTTGCCTTTGGCGCAGGCGCTGGAGGCGCAACCCGAGCTGCTGACGCAAAGCCTGAGGCGCTTGGACGATTTCCAGCGCTCGGTGGGTTCGCCGGCCGGCGTGTCAGCGGGGGTGGCCCAGCGCGCACCGCAGTTGCCACGCATCTACGTGTTTCGCGAAGGACAGTTGACCTATCGAAGCAGCGACGCCGATGCCACTTTCAAGATCGAGACCCAAGGCAACGAGGCATTGCAAAAAGTGACGGTGAACGGCATGCCTTGGCACCAATACGTTGAAGATTCGCCCGACAAGCGCTTGCGCTTTGTGGCCTTGGGACCTGCCACTTTGGAGGCTTACGGCTTCACGCCGTGGTCGCGCTCTTGGTTGTTGTTGCCTTTGATGGTGTCGCTGCCGTTGCTGTTGTTGCCCGCCTGGTTGTCGGTGAAGTTGGCGTTGCGACCCTGGGCCAAGCTGTCTAACGAAATCGCCGCGCGCGGGCCCGACGACTTGCAGCCACTGCGTTTTGTGCCCGCGCACCGCGAGCTCAGCCCGCTGACGCGCGCGGTGGATCAGTTGCTGTCGCGTTTGCGCGCAGCGCGTGGGCGCGAGCGCAGCTTCATTGCCGACGCGGCTCACGAGTTGCGCACGCCCATCGCCGCCATTCAAGTCAACGCTGAGGCGCTGAAAGCACGAAAGCTTTCGGCAGCCGATCTTGAACTGCTGGACGGCCTGCTGCGAAGCAACGACCGCGCGGCGCGTTTGGTGAGCCAATTGTTGGCGTTGACGCGCAGCGATGCGTCACCCGAATTGACGCGCACCGATCAAGTGGACCTGGAAGCCTTGGTGCAAAACGTGCTCGCCACCTGGGCAGCATTGGCACAGCAACGCAACGTCGAACTCGACCTGACTTCGCAAGCTGATTTGCGAGCTGATTTGCAAGTTGATTTGGAAGCTGATTCACAAGTCGATTCGCGAATCGGGGGCGACGCCGAATCACTCACCGCGCTGATCGACAACCTGGTGGGCAACGCCGTGAAGTACTCGCCGCCCGGAGGCACTGTGCGAGTGACGGTGCGCGCCGATGCAAACGCAGTGCAAATGACAGTGACCGACCAAGGCCCTGGCATTGCGCCCGAGTTGCGCGAGCGTGTGTTCGAACGCTTCTTCCGCGCGCCGGGTCAAGCGCAAAGCGGCAGTGGCTTGGGGCTGGCAATAGCCAAGGCCGTGGCCGACCGGCATGGTGCGACCTTGGAACTGTCAAGCGGCCCCGAAGGCCTGGGCCTGCGCGTGATGCTTAGCATGCCGCGTTCCTGATGGCTTCCCTTTTCCCTCCCGCTCCCGACCCCACAGGCTCGATCAAAACCGCAAGCTTTGATCCCCTGCCGCGCCGTCAAACCTCAACTCAAAACGCAAATCGCTGAAGTCAATAAAAAGGGACGCCAGCTCTTTGCCGTGCGTCCAGCGCATGCGCAATTCCTGATCTGTTGCGCCGTCAAACGCAAAGCTGCCGTTGAAGGCTGGGTGGGTGTTGCGAATTCGAATCAAGCTCAAGAGTTGCTGCACCACGGGCTCGGCCAACGTCTGCTCGACCTCGACGCGGGTGCAGTGGTGGCGGTTGATGTCGCGGCCTACGCGGGTGCTGGCCAAGAGCTTCATGTCGTTGCGACCGGCCAGCAAACCGACGTAGTAAACCTGCGGCACGCCGGGCATGAAAAACTGAATGGCGCGGGCCAGCAAGTAGCGGCGCTCGTCGCGGCCCATGGCGTCGAAGAAGGTGCAGTTGACTTGGTAGAGGTCGAGGTTGGACGCCGCCGCGCCGGTGGCTTCACGGCTTTGGCCTTGGCTGTTGGCGTGGATCATTTCGACCAGCTTGTCGACCTCGGCGGGTGGCACCAAGCCGGGGGCAGCGACGCGATCGGCCGGGTCGGCACCGATGTCGATGATGCCGATGCCGTCGTGGGTGTCGAGCACCGTCACAGCATTGCTCGGGCGTATGGACAACCAGGTTTTGAGGCAACGCGCTGTTTTGAAAAAGAAAGCGTGCAGCACCAAGGGCGGCAGCGCGAAGTCGTAGACCCAATCGACGCGTTTGGCGATTTCGATTTGCTTGCGGTGATGGGCATGCACTTCCACCAAAACTTCCAAACCCAAAGCGCGCGCGCGGGCGGCAAAAGCGTCGATGAAATCAAACGTCTCGGGCATCATGAAGCAGTTGGTGCCCGCCTTTTTGATGGCGTAACCCACAGCGTCTAAGCGGATCATGCGCACGCCGCTGGCGGCCAATGCCTGCAAGATGCTGTCGAGGTAGGCGCGACCTTTCGGGTGCTGCACATCGATGTCAATTTGCTGCGGCGTGAAGGTGCTCCACAGCGTGCGCCGCTCGCCGTTTTCCAGCGTGACGGTGTGAAACGGCGAGCCGGGGCGGGGGCGGTAAATGGCCTTCAACTCGGCCTCAGACGCACCGCCAGGGAACACCGCGTCTTGCGTCAAAAACAAGCCGTCGTAGTCCGACTGAGCGCCCAGCTCAGAGAAGTCCAAGAACTGCGGCGAGCTGGACGACATGTGGTTGACGATGACGTCGGCCATCACGTCCATGTGCTGTGACAAGGCTTTCACGTCAGCCCAATCACCCAAGCGCGCATCGACTTGGGTGTGGTCGATGGGATCAAAACCGGCGTCCACACCGTCGATGGTGTGAAAGAAAGGCAGCAGGTGCACCGCGCCAAACACGTCCTTCAATGGGCCGGTCAACAGGTCTTGCAGCGACCGCAAATTGCCGCCGCTCAAGCGGTCAACGTAGGTGATGAGTTGAACTTTGTTTTTCATGGGTCGGGGTCAAAGGGAGGTGATGCGCAGACCCGATGCGTTGAACAAATGCAAGGCGCCTGGCGCTGGGCGCACGCGCACGGTGTCGCCCACAAAGCAAGGTGCGGTGGCGGTAGCAAGCTTCATGCAAAGCGGTGCGGCACCGCTCGGTGCCAGCAGGTAAATCAGCGTGGTGTCGCCGAGTTGTTCTATGCCTTGCACGGCCAAGGCCCAGGCAGGGTCTGAGTCATGGACGATTTGCAAAAACTCAGCGCGCACGCCGACTTCGGTGCACGCGGAAACATCGAGCCCAGCGTCTGCCGCAATCCGCAAAGCGCTGACTCCGTCAATGCGCAACACCGCGGCGCCCACATCGCGCAGCATCGACGCGGGCAACAAGTTCATGCGCGGTGAACCCAAAAACTGCGCCACAAAGCGGTTGGCGGGATGTTGGTACAGGTCCATCGGCGCGCCGACTTGCTCGACCACACCAGCGTTGAACACGGCGATGCGGTCGCCCATGGTCATGGCCTCGGTTTGGTCGTGGGTGACGTAGATCATGGTGCTTCCCAAGCGCCTGTGCAGTTGGGTCAGCTCGACGCGCATTTGCACGCGCAGGTTGGCGTCCAGGTTCGACAGCGGCTCGTCAAACAAAAAAACTTCGGGCTTGCGCACGATGGCGCGGCCGATGGCCACACGTTGACGTTGCCCGCCCGACAGCGCCTTGGGCAAGCGCTGCAGCAAGGGAGTGATTTGCAACACCTCGGCAGCGCGCGCGACTTGCTCGGTGATTTGCGCTTTGCTCAGCCCGGCCATCTTCAAGCTGAAGCCCATGTTGTCGGCCACCGTCATGTGCGGATACAGCGCATAACTTTGGAACACCATGGCCACGCCGCGCTGGGCCGGTGGCACGTCGTTGGCCACGCGGTTGCCGATGCGCAGCTCACCGGAAGTGATGTCTTCCAGGCCCGCGATCATGCGCATCATGGTGCTTTTGCCGCAGCCCGAAGGCCCGACAAACACCATGAATTCGCCGTCGCGCACATCGAGGTCAACGCCTTTGATGACTTCGGTGTTGTCGTCGGTTGAGTCCCCGTAGCGTTTACGGATGCCGCTGAGGGTCACGCTGGCCATCTTGAACCTTGCTTGAAAACAACTCGGGTTGGGGCGGGACTTCGATACCTCAGTCCGAACGGGTGGGGTTGGGGCGCGAAAGGGTCGGGTTGGTGTGCGACCAGCGGGTCGCTATTTGCGAATCGTCGGCGAGCTTGGCTGAACAGTGAACCCATGATTCAGCCCTTGATGCCGCTGGAGATGGCGCTCTTCACGAACCAGCGTTGGAACACGATGAAGAGCAGCAAGGTGGGCACGGTGGCCATCACGGCGAAGGCCATCACGTCGCCCCATTGGCGCGGGAATTGACCGAAGAAGGTTTGCATCGCCAAAGGCAGCGTGGCGAATTCTTCGCCGCGCACCGCCATCACCGGCCACAGCAAATCACCCCAGCGCGACAAGAATTGCAGCACCGCCACGGTGGCGATCACCGGCTTGCACAGCGGCAGCACGATGCTCCAGTAAATGCGCCAGCGGCCCGCGCCGTCCATCAAGGCCGCCTCTTCCAAATCCTTGGGCAGGCCAACGAAAAATTGATAGAACAAATACACCGAAAACGCATGTGCAATAAAGGGCAGCACCTGCACTTGGTAGCTGTCCAGCCACCCGTGTTGCCAGCCCTCGCTACCAAACCACGGCAACTCATTCACGAGCAACAGCAAGGGCACGGCGATGGCCTCAAACGGAATGATGATGAGGGCGATCACCACCGCCAGCAGCGTTTGCCGACCGCGAAATTTTAAGCGTGCCAAGGCATAGGCCAACATGCTGTTGACCAGCACACCCAGCGCCACGGTGATGCTCACCGTGAGCAGCGAATTGAACAATGCCAAGCCAAACGAAGTGCGCGCAAACACATCGCGAAAGTTCTGCCACGACAAGCTGCCCTGCGGCACGAAGGCGGCCAAGCTGCCCATGTCTTTGAGCAGTTGCAGTTCGTCGCCTTTGAAAGCGCTGACAAACAAAAACACCAGCGGCATGAGAAAGAACAACACCAACACGGCGTTGACCGCGTACCAAACCCAACGCGAGAGGGAACTTGCGCTTTGGTGTGCGTTCATGCCGCGCTTTCTTCAGCGCGCAGCCACACGCGCTGCAAGGTAGATATCGCCAACACGATCAAAAAGAACACCACCGACACAGCGCAGGCGTAGCCGACTTTGCCGCTTCGAAAGCCTTCGTGAACCATCAACATCACCAGCGTGCGAAAGCTGTCAACCGGGGCCGATGCGCCGCTGTTGGCAATGATTTGCACCTGCGTGAAAAGCTGAAACGCGTAGATGGTGGTGGTGACCAACACAAACACGGTGGTGTTTTTCAGCAGCGGCAACGTGATGAAACGAAACTGATTGAAGGGCTTGGCACCGTCCAGCGTGGCGGCCTCGTACAAGTCACCAGGAATGGCTTGCAAGCCCGCCAAGAACACCAACATTTGAAAACCAACGCCTTGCCAGATGGACATCAACATCACGGCAGGCATCACCAACACCGGGTCGCGCAGCCAGTCTTGCGGCCCCACGGTGCCCAAGCTGAGCAAACCCACCAAGCGGTTGACGACGCCTGCGTCGGGGCTGTACAGCAGCGACCAAATCACCGCCACCACGGCCATGGTGGTGGCCACGGGCAAGAAATAAATGGTGCGAAAAATTCGCGCGCCAGCGAACTGCTTGTCGACGAGCAGCGCCAAGCCCAGGGCCAGTGCCGATTGCAGCGGTGTGACCACCGCCACAAACAAAAGGTTGTTGCGCAGCGCCGCCCAAAAACTAGCGTCAGCGAACAAGCGCGTGTAGTTGCGTGCGCCCACAAACGCAGTGGGCAGCGCGTCGCTGGTAATGAGGCGCTGGTCGGTGAAGGACAACCAAGCCGCCAACAAAAACGGCGCGACCAAAAACATGGCGAGCAGGCCCAGACCGGGCGCAGCAAAAAGCCAGGGCGTGAGGCCGTCGCGGTTGCTTGGTTTACTCACGGTGCTTTTCGCTCTTGAGAACATACACACCCGCACCCGTTCGCAGCGTGTTCATGGTTTCATCGAAACCGGATAACCCCGGCTGTCGGCCAAGTCCCGGTCGATCTTGGCGGCTGCCTTATCCAACTCGACCTTCACCGACGCCCCGGCCACGATGTTGTTCACCGCCTCAGAAAAAGCGCTGCTGATCACAGGGTAGGCAGGCGTTTCGGGCCGCACGCGCGCCACCTGTTGTTGGATTTGATCGACGTACAAACGCAAAGCGCCGCCGGGGCCGTAGTGTTTGCTCAATGCCAAAGCGGCGTTGGTGCCGGGCACTGCGCCGTTGGCTTCAGACACGCGAAGAATCTCTGAGGTCGACATCAAGTGCGCCATCAATTTGGCAGCGGCTTGTGGCTGTTTGCAGTTGGCAGAGATGCCGAAATTCCACGACCCCGCGCCTGTGACGGCGGTGCCGCCAAACTTAGGCATGGGGATGAGCACCAGCTCGTCACCCAGCGCTTTTTTGTAGTCTTTGAAAGTCCAGTGGCCTACATAAGACAGCGCGGCGCGGCCTTCGATGAAGTCGGCGTCGTTTTTGCTGGCAGCGTTCACATAGCCCGCCTTGGCCCAACTTTGCAATGTAGTCATCGCCCGCACAGCGGCATCACCGTTGATGGCCCCTTGAGAAGTTTTGAAGCTGCTGCGGTCGATCAAATCACCGCCGAAACTTTGCACGATGGGTGAGAAACCGTAGCTGAACCATTCACCCGCGCCGTAGTTGAATTTCATGTCGAGCGGGTGCTTCAAACCGATGGCTTGCAGGGCTTTCAACGCCGCTTCGAACTCGGCCAAGTTCCAAGCCTCAGACACTTGGTTGGGAAGGCGCAGACCCGCTTTGCTGAGCAAGGCTTTGTTGCCCCACAGCGCCAAGCCTGAGTCGAATTGGCCCATGCCGTAGAACTTGCCGTTGTAGCTGCCTTGACGCACCAGCGAGGGCAGCATGTCGGCGCGAATGCGCATCAGATCAGGAAAACCGTCGAGCGGCATCAGGCGCTGCGTCCACGCGACGTTGTACAAATTGGGGCCGTCGAAATCGAGCACGCAGGGCAACTTGCGGGCCAATGCGGCGGCATACACCTGATCGCTGTAGCTGCCTTCGGGCAGCTTGATCAAGCGCAGTGTGATGTCGGGATTCGCTGCACTGAAACTGCGCGCGGCCGCCGTGTAGGCATCGGCCTCGGGGCCTGGGCCTGCGTGCACCCACATGGTGAGCGGCGTTTGCGCCATCGCACTGAACGACGCCAACATCAAACCGAGCACCGAAAAAGAACCAAACTTCATGTCATCTCGCGGACGTAAAAAAGGTCTCCAACACCACGTTGAAGACCTTGCTCACTGCGGCGATCAGAAGCTGTATTTCAGCGTGGCGCGCACGCTGCGACCGTTCACCGCACGGGCCGCGTGGCCGTCACCTTCAACCTCGGTGTAGCCCAGTGTGTTGGCCAGGTTGTTGATGCCCAGGCCGACTTGCGCAGAGCTGCTGAGTTGGTAGGTGGCAAACGCGTTGATCACGGTGAAGCCGGGCATGGTGATCTTGTTGTCGTCGTCACCGAACGACTTCGTGGTGCCGACGATCGACGCGCCCACATCAACCGGACCGAAGGTGTAAGACGGTGCCAACTGCCAGACCAAGTCGGCCTGACGCCGCGGCTTGTTGCCCACTTGCGAAGCGGTGTCAGAACCGGTGATGCGAGCCCGCGTGAAGGTGGCACCGCCGTTCAGGTGGAAGTCGCCGCGGTTGAACGCAGCCTCCAATTCCAAGCCACTGGCGTTGTATTTGTTGTTGGTGAACGTCTGGTTTTTCAGGTCGTAGTTGCTCTCGGTGGTTTTGGCATTGAACAGTGTGCCGAACACGCTGACACCCGCGCCATTGCGCCATTTCACTCCGGCTTCGGTCTGCTGCACTTTGTTGAGCGAGACGGGCGTCGAGCCGTCCAATGGGTTGCCGTACAGCAAACGGTCGGCGCTGAACGACACGCCGTCGCTGAGGCGCGCAAATGCGGCCAGGTTGGTGTTGAGCGCGTAGTTCGCGCCCACCGAGTACGAAGTGTGCGAGACCGAGTAATTTACTTTTTGCTGGGTGGCGGGGTCGAAGCCAGGGATGTTGGCTTGCTTACCGTCGTTCGCAGCCGAGTCTTGCAGCGCGAAGCCGCTGGCCTTCTGTCCGTCACGGCGCAGGCTGGCGTCGATGTTCAACGGGCCCGCTTCCCAAGCCACTGACGCGTAAGGCGCGGTCTGGGTGTACTGCACGTCCCAGTTGCGGACGCAGCAGCCGCCGAAGGTGTTGTAGCCCGAGGTCACAGGCGCAGCACTCGGCGCGCCAGCGGCATTGACAACCTGCGAGTTTTGACCCACCAGCTGCATGCGGTAGGTGTTCCAGAACCAGGTTTGCGCCACGTCTTGCACACCGTTGAACATGCCGGCAGCCACAGTGACCTTCGCGCCACTGATGTCGAGTGCTTTCGTCAGTTTGATGTCGTTGAACAAGTTGTTCATGTTGTCCAGCGAGGTGTTGAACAACACCCCGCTGAAGAATGCGCCGCCGTTGCCGTTGTCACTGGGGTAGAGCGCGATGAAGCGGCCCGAATTCGACGAGCGGCGGAATTTTTCGTCCAGCGTCCAGCCTTCGCCGAGCTTGAGTTGCGCTTCCAGGCCGAGTGCGGTGCTTTTCACGTGCAGGCCGTCACGGGTGCTGCTGGTGGTTTGACCGTTGTCGCGGTTCAAGCCTACGTCGCGCTGCAAGCTGGGCGTGACGAAGAAGGCGGTGCGCGGGTCGATGCCGGGAATGGTGTTGATGGTGCCGTTCACGGTATTCACAGGCACGGGCAGGAAAGACGGCGTGCGGTCGTCGAGCGATTTGAAGCTCAGGCGCACGTAGCCGTTGTCCAGACCTTGCGTGATGTTGCCTTTGATCTGGCCGCCGTTGGCCGTGTTGAATTCAGCCGGCCGGCCGCCGTCGCCTACGCGCTGGAAACCGCCAATGTGGAAGGTGGTGGCTGCGCCGATCTTGCCGCCGTAGTCGGCGTCCAGGCGCAGTTCCTTGCGTACCAGACCGACATTCAGGCCCACATTGCCGCCCGCGTCTTTGCCGGTCTTGCTGATGAAGTTGACGATGCCGCCGGGTGAGTTGGTGGCCAGCGTGGAGGCCGAGCCGCCGCGCACCACTTCAAGCCGGTCGACGTTGAAATCAGAGCGCAAAAACTGGTCGGCGGTGCCGAAGGCGATGTCGCCAAACATCAACACGGGCAGGCCGTCTTCCTGCATTTGCACGTAACGCGAACCGCCAGCGGAAATCGGCACGCCGCGCACGGTGATGTTGGCGTTGCCTTCACCGCCCGACGACTCCGAGCGCACGCCTGGCACGGCACGCAACAGCTCGGCCGCGCTGGCCGCGCCGGTGCGCTCCAGCTGGGTTGAATCCAAGGTGCTGACCGACAAGCTTTGCTTCATTTTGCTGGTGCGCGTGGCGGTGCCGGTGACAACTACTTGGTCCAGCTTCAACGGGTCGGCTTGCTGCTCGGCGGCGGCGGCAGGTGCGGTGGTTGCGGTGGTTGCGGTTTGGGCGTGCGCGGCACCTATGTGCAAAGCGGCCATGGCCACGGCCAACGCCAAACGGTTGGGCTTCATCAAATTCAAGCTGGCAATGCGGTTCATGTGTGTCTCCGTCGAGTGGTTATTGTGTGATGGTGTCTGGGTCTGCGTGACGGTTGTCAACGCCTGCGCTGTGGTTGAGACACACATCGATTTGATGGGTAGATGCGATCTTGGGCTAAGCGCGCCATCGGGAATGTAGCTTTGTGTCGACGGCAATGCAATCGTTTGCATGGCAGGGTTTACGCGTGGGCGAGCATGCTCTCTATCGCGTCATTCGAGTTGGATCACCCGGCGAGATGAGTTTTCAAGCCAGCGGTCGGGCGTTGCGAAAAACCATCAGCGCGCGGCAAAGCATTCAGTTTGGGCACGCTTTGCAATTGATTGCACGGCTCGCCTAAGCGACTTTCGTGCGGGTGCTGGACCTCACAACCAGTTCCACTGCCAGCGAGCGCGGTGGCACGCTGACCCCGGCAACGGTGCGCAGCAAGGCGTCTACCAACTCCACCCCGGCGATGGCGATCGGTTGGCGCACAGTGGTCAGCGGCGGGTTGGAATGGCTGGCCCACTCGATGTCGTCGTAACCGACCACCGCCACGCTTTGCGGCACCGGGCGACCGCACAAATGCAGGGCCTGACTGGCGGCCGAGGCCAGCACGTCGCTGCAAGCAAACACCGCGTCAAACGCAGCACCGGTCTCGACCAAGCGGGTGATGCCCGCGCGGGCTTGATCGGCGTCAAACGGCACGGCCACCAACAGGGCCGAATCTGGCGTCAATCCGTGCGTGGCCAGCGCCTCGCTGTGGCCGCGGTAGCGGTGCGCGACTTCGGGCAACTGCGGGTCGCCCACAAAAGCGATTTTCCGGTACCCCAAATCCAGCAAATGCTGGGTGGCCAGCGCGCCACCGGCCACGTTGTCACCACCCACGGTGCAATACAGCTGCTGCGGAATTTGTGTGCCCCACACGACGATGGGCACCCGCCGCGCGGCCAATTGGTTGAGCTGATCGTGATGCCGCCATTGGCCTATCAAGATGATGCCGATGGCCAAGCCCGAGTTGTAAAGCCGCGCAGCGGAATCCAAGCTGTCGGCGTCGACGCGTGACAGCAGCATGTCGAAACCGCGTTCAGTCAGCGCGTCGGCCAAGGCACCGACCATGGCCAAAAAGAAGGGGTCGGAGATGTGCTGGCGCGACACCTTGTCGTAGGGAATCACCACCGCGATGGTTTTGTTTTGCTTGAGTCGCAGGTTTTTCGCACCCACGTTGATGGCGTAGTTCAGCGAGCGCGCCAACTCTTCCACACGCTCGCGCGTGTCTTTGCTGATCAGCGGGCTGCCGTTCAGCGCACGCGACACGGTCGCCACCGACACGCCAGCCAAGCGCGCGATGTCGGCCATTTGCAAGCGTTGGCTTTGCGCTTCTGTGATGTCGGTGCCTCCCGTCACTTCCGCAGCAACAGTGCCTCCCGTCACTCCCGCAGCAACAGTGCCTCCCGTCACTTCGGCGGCGTCGGTTGATCGGGGCGTGGTCGGCGGCAAAGTGGTGTTGGCGAGTCGGCAGTTGCGCCGCATTCTGCACGGTGACGCGCGGGTCGGGCTGCGAGTTCCAATCGCGAAGCCCGCGCGACGCACCCTCAGCGTCGCGATCAGCCCGGCAAACGGCGTCCTTATCAAGCGATGCTCGGCTTGCCTCAAACCGTCCAATAGCCGGTATGAAGTCACTCGATCACAGCCTGGAGCCGGACTCCAGCCCGCGCTTGCCAGCGCATGGGCATGCGCATGCCAGTGCCCAAACCGCACAGCACACCGCATCCACGCTGCTGGTGATGCAGTCGCGCGCGTTGTCGCATGGCGATTTCAAAGCAGCTGCGGTGTCGGCGGTGAGTGATTTGGCGCTGCTCTTGCAGTGCGAGCGGGTGAGCTTGGGTGTTTGCGCAGGCAGCCGTGTGAGCGTCGAGGCCGCATCGGGCCTGCGCGATTTGCGCTGCGAACAAGCCGCGGTGCAAGCGCTGGCGCAGGCCATGGAAGAGGCTGCGGATCAGCGCTGCGCGTTGGTGTTTCCTGGGTCTGAAAGCAGCCTTGCAAGCGGGGTGACTTTGCTGCACGCCAACCTGTCGCAGCTTGGCAGTGGGATGTCGATTTGCACCGTGCCTGTTTTTGAAAACCGCATTGAAAACGCTGTTGAAGCGGGTCGCCCCACCGCCGTCTTATTGTTTGAACGCCGCGCACCGTTTGATGCGGTCGCGCTGCAAACCGCGCAGGACGCGGCCACTTTTTTGGGGCCGGTGTTGGTGTTGGCGCAGCGCGCCGAGGCGTCGTTGCAGCAGCGTGTGAAAACGCACATTGCAAGCCGCACAAAGTTGCTGCCTTGGCAAGTGGGCGTGATGGCGGCGGTGCTGCTGGCGGCGGTGATCACTGTGTGGCCCACCACCTACCGCGTGGTGGCTCAAGCGCGCGTTGAAGGCGCAGTGCAACGCGTGATTGCGGCCCCGGCCGACGGCTTCGTGCGGACCGTGTCGGCGCGACCTGGTGAAGCAGTCCGGGCCGACGACGTGCTGGTGCAGTTGGAAGACCAAGACTTGAAACTCGAGCGCGAGAAGTGGCAAAGCGAAATCGCGCAGCTCGACAAACAGTACCGCGAAGCGATGTCCAAAGACGACGCCGCGCAAATCGTGGTGGCGGGCACTAAGCTCGAACAAGCGCGCAGCCAACTTGCACTCGCGCAAGTGCAATTGGCACGCTCGGCTTTGAAAGCCCCGTTTGACGGCGTGCTCATCAGCGGCGATTTGACGCAGTCCATAGGCATGCCGGTGAAGCGCGGCCAAGAGCTGATGACGGTGGCCACCGACCGCAGTTTTCGCATCGTCGCCGAGGTGGACGAGCAAGACATCGGCGCGCTGCGCGTGGGCCAAACCGCACAAGTTTTGTTTGCCACGCTGAGTGAACCCGTGAGCTTCACCGTGTCGCGCATTGCACCTGTTGCAAATGCGGTGGAAGGCCGAAATATTTTCGAAGTGGAGGGCCGTCGCAGCGATACAGCAGCCCCAGAAAAAAGCAATGACAGTCTGCGGCCCGGTTTGCGCGGCGTTGCAAAAATTGACATTGAAGCCAGCCATCTGGGCCTGGTGTGGTGGCAGCGCGCCAGCACCTGGTTGCGTGCCTTGATGTGGCGCATTTCGGGCTGACCTTCAGCCACCCATACCTGATGGAACCGCTGCTCTCGCCCGACTGGTACCGCGTGTCTGCGCTGCAACCGCGCTTGCGCCAAGGCGTGGGGGTGTCGCGCCAAATCGTGCGCGGCGAAGTTTGGTTTGTTCTGTCTGACCCCGTCTCAGGCAAACACCACCGCTTCAACGACATTGCGTTTGGTTTGATCTCGGCCTGCGACGGCGAACGCACGCTCGACCAAGTGTGGACGCGCTGCGCTGAGCAAAGCCACGCCCCCAACACATCAACCCCCACGCAGGGCGAAGCCCTGCGCGTGTTCAGCTTGGCCTTCGCGGCCAATTTGCTGATGGCCAACGTGTCGCCCGACGCTGCTGCGTTGGTGCGCGCGCAGACCAAACAACAACGGCAGCGCACGCGCGCGGCGGTGAACCCGTTGTCGTTTCGCGTGCCACTGTGGAACCCCGACGTCTTTCTGAACCAACACATCGCGCGTTTGCGATGGCTGTTTTCTGGCGCACCTGGCGTCGTCGTCATCGCCCTCGCTGCGTTGGGTGTTGTGCTGTTGGCATTCAACGCCAGCGCGGTGGCGGTTGAGGCGCAAAGCAGGCTTGGCAGCGGCACCATGTGGCTGGCGCTGTGGTTGGCGTATCCGGTGGTGAAAGGCCTGCATGAAATGGCGCACGCCTTTGCCGTGAAGGCTTACGGCGGCCAGGTGCACGAGATGGGCGTGACGCTGCTCATGCTGACGCCCGTGCCCTGCGTGGACGCGTCGGCTTCAGTTGCTTTTTCAAATAAACAGCAGCGCATGGCGGTCGCTGCCGCAGGCATCGTGGTTGAGTTGGTGTTGGCCACATTCGCCTTGCTGTTGTGGCTGAACTTGGAAGCCGGTGGCGTCAAAGACGCGGCCTTGGCGGTGTTGCTCATCGGCGGTTTGTCCACGCTGTTGGTGAACGGCAACCCCTTGCTGCGCTTTGACGGATATCACGTGCTGAGCGATTTTTTAGAGCTGCCCAATTGGGCCCAACGCAGCCAAGCGTTGTGGCGCTTTTTGGCCAAGCGCTGGGTGTTGCGGCAAACCGCCATCAGCCCATTTGAAGGCGACGCACCCGGCGCGCGCCCGTGGTTGCTGGCTTACGCGCCTTTGTCGTGGGTTTACCGCGCGGTGTTGATGGCGGTGCTGGCCGTGTGGTTGGCCAGCGTGCAGCCGTGGTTGGGTTTGACGGCGGTGGCTTGGGCCTTGTGGTCGCTGTGCGTGCAGCCGATTTTTCTAGCGCTGCGCTTTGTGCTGCACGCCCCTGATTTGCACGGCCAACGCTTCAAGGCGGTCGGTTTGACGGCCCTGTGCAGCGCTGCGTTGTTGTTGATTTTGTTTGCTCTGCCCTTGCCCTACCGCACTCAAGCGCCCGGCGTGGTGTGGCTCAGCGACGAAGCCATGGTGCGCTTGGGCACCGACGGATTTGTGGAGGAGTATTTCGCGGTCGACGGCGAGCAAGTCGTGGTGGGCCAAGCACTTTTGCGCCTAAGCAACGACGTGCTGCAAGCCGATGCGCAACGCGCGCAGACCGCCTTGGCGCGCTTGGAGGTGGAGCGCGCCGCCAGCTTCGATACCGATGCCGTGCGCGCCGGTGTGGCCAACGACGCGCTGGTGCGCGCACAAGCCGAAGCAGGCCGGTTGCAAGAACGAGTGAACCAGCTCACCGTGCGCGCCGCCGCGGCTGGGCGCGTGGTCATCAGCCCCGGCACCAGCGTGCTGGGCCAGTACCTGCCTCAGGGGCATTTGGTGGCGCATGTGTTGAGCGCCGACGCGGCGTTGGTGAAGGTCATGGTGCGCAACGAAGACATTGAGCAAGTGCGCACGGTGAACTCAAGCGGAGCCAGCCCCGCCGAGCGAATCAGCGTCGAATTGGCTCACCTGCCACGTGCCCATTGGGCCGCGCGTTGGGTGGCTTCGGTGCCGCAAGCGTCCAACAATTTACCCAGCGCGGCCTTGGGCGAAAGCGCAGGCGGCGGGATTGCCACCGACCGCTCCGACAAATCAGGGCGCACGGCGCGCGAGCCACGCTTTCAAATCGATTTGCGCTTGGATGCCAGCAGCCCCGCGCGCATCGGCGAGCGCTGCCAAGTCACTTTTGTGCACGACGACGCCAGCGCAGCGCAGATGCTGGCGCTGTTTGCGCGGCGTTCTCTCTTGAGGCACTTTGAGGGCTAAGAAGCTCAAAACGCCATGGAGTTTTCTGTGCCCACCCCGCGCCTTACAGAACGTGCGCGCACTCAGCAAAACCCCGCCTGGGACGACGCCCTGCGTTGGTTGAAAAGTGCGGTTCATTGGGCAAGCAAGCCCGTTTTTTCAGCTTCTAGACGCACCACGCTGCCTGCCGCAGTGAGGCAAGCCTTTGAAGCCGCAGCCCCGCGCATGCGGCAGCTCACAGACGCGCAGCGTTTGAGCGTGGCCAGCGAGCTCAGAGCCGCCTTTCAGCGCGCGCGGTCTTTTGAAACCTCTGGGTTCGACACCCCTGTGTTTGACACTCAGTCGGCCGCCACCACGGGTCACGCCTTGGCTTTGGCCGGTGCCGTGATGGCGCGCACCCACGGCTTGGTGCCCTACGCCACGCAGTACCGCGCGGCCTGGCTCATCTTGCAGGGCAGCTTGGTTGAGATGGCCACAGGCGAAGGCAAAACCGTGGCCGCAGCACTGGCCGCAGCCGTGGCCGCGCTGGGCCCACAGCGGGTGCATTTGTTCACCGCCAACGACTATTTGGTGCAGCGCGACAGTGAAGGTTTGCGCCCGTTTTGCGCCGCATTGGGTTTGAGCGTGGGCCACGTGTTGGCCACCTCCACACCCGACGAACGCGCGGCGGCTTACCGCTGCCACATCACCGTGGTCACCGCCAAAGAGTTGGCGTTCGATTACCTGAAAGACCACCTGATCAAACGCGGCGAAACCGCACCCGGCGTTCTTCGGGCCTTGGCTTTGCAAAGCGGCGAACAGGCGGCCTCCTCAACTTTGGGCTCGCCTGCTCAGCACTTATCCACGCCGCTCTTGCCTGCACCTGTCTTGCCAGCTCTCTCCATGGCCATCCTCGACGAAGCCGACAGCATTTTGTTGGACGAAGCCAGCATGCCGCTGATCTTGGCGCAACCCGGTGTGGCCTGCGACGCTGCTGGTCACCAGCGCGCGTTTGACATCACCACACGCTTGCAACGGGGCCGCGATTACGCCGCCATTCCGGCGGCGCGCGCCATGCGTCTGACCGCTGCCGGTCGCACCTTGGTAAGCACCGCAGTCCAAGGCGCGGGAGGCGTGTTGAGCCCACCGCAGCGGGCGCATGAATTGGTGGAAGCCGCGCTGACCGCACGCTGGATGTACCGCCGCGACCGCGATTACGCAGTGACCGCAGTGGACGGGAAAGTCACTGTGCAACTGATAGACCAAATCACCGGCCGCATTGCTGACGGCCGCCAGTGGACGGGCGCTTTGCAACAGATGGTGGAGTTGAAGGAAGGCGTGCCCTTGAGCGCGCCCGCCGTCACGCTGGCGCAAATCACTTTTCAGCGATTTTTTCCGCGCTACTTGCGCATGGGCGGCATGAGCGGCAGCTTGCTTGAGGCGCGCCACGAGCTGCGCATGCGCTACGACCTGGCGGTGGTGGGCGTGCCGCTGCTGCGGCCCAGCCAGCGCTGTTGGCAACGCGAGGTTTTGTTTGTCAACGCCAAAGCGCGCTGGGCGGCGGTGGTGCTGCAAACGCAGCAACTGGCGCGTGCTGGGCGGCCGGTGTTGGTGGGCACCGACAGCGTCAAAGACTCGGCGCATTTATCGAACTTGTTGACAGCGGCCGGGGTGCCGCACCAGATGCTCAATGCGTTGCAAAACGCCGACGAGGCCGCCTGCATTGCCCGCGCCGGGCACGCCGGTGTGGTCACAGTGGCCACCAACATGGCCGGGCGCGGTACCGACATTCAGCTGGACGAGGCGGCCAAAGCGGCCGGGGGCTTGCACGTGCTGGCCTGCATGCGCAACCGCGCACGCCGCACCGACCGCCAATTGCGCGGCCGAGGCGCACGTCACGGCGACCCCGGTTCGGCGCAGGCCATGGTGGCACTGGACGATGTGTTGTTGGCCAGCTTGACGCCTGCATGGTGGCGCCGCGCACTGGCCGCCACGGCGCGCGAAGGCCGCGTTCCACGCTGGATTTCAGCGCCTGTTTTGAACCTCACCCAGCGCATGGCCGAGGCCCAAGAGGCAGCCCACCGCCGCCGCTTGTGCCTGCAAGACCGCCAACTTGGTGATCTGTGCGGTTTTGCCGGGTTGAGCGAATGAAAAAGGTGATCAAGGCCGCTGTGAAACAGCCGATATCAACTGCAAGTGAGGAGAAAAGCCGCTCTTTTCTGCCCGTCGAAGCGCACCCCAAAACCGCACCATTGAAAAGTCCCGCAACCGCTGCGCCTTAGTTTCAACCACTGCCCCGACATGACCTCATTGCCTTTGCGCCTGCGCCCCGTACTGCTGTCAGCCCTGCTGACATCGGCCACGTGGACGCCTGCGCAAGCAGATCGCGTGACCGTGCCCAGCTCTGCATGTTTTTTCTGTGCAGAAAAACTCTTGGGCAGCGCACCCAACGGCATGCTGCTGGCGGCTTCGGACGCGCCGGCGCGCGCGGTGAAAGTAAGCACCGCGACAAGCACCGCGACCCCAACAACTTCCAACGCCGCACCCGCTGCACTTGCTCCAGCCACCGCAGCTGTAGCACCCGCCGCACCGGCCGCACCCGCCGCTCCCGCGGTCAAAGCGGCTTCGCTGCTCGATTGCATGATCCAGCCCAGCCAAATCGTGCCCGTGGGCACCGCTGTGCCGGGCGTAGTGGACTATGTGGCCGTGGAGCGCGGCGACACCGTCACGCGTGGCCAAGTTTTGTTGCAACTGCGCGCAGGCGTGGAACGCGCTTCGCTGGCCGTGGCACGCGAACGCGCCACGCAAATGGGTGAAACCGTGGTGGCCAAAGGCACCGAGGAATTGGCACAGCGGGAGTTGGAGCGTGCCAACGAGTTGTACGCACAAAACTTCGTCTCCAAAACCTACCTCGAAAAACAACTGGCCGAAGCCAAAGTGGCCGGTGGCCGCACCGACCAAGCCGGTGAGCGCCGCAAACTTTCCACCCGCGAAGTTGATTTGGCACAAGCCCAATTGGCGCTTCGCACCATCCGCTCGCCGTTGTCAGGCGTGGTGGTGGAGCGCCTGGCCGCGCCGGGTGAATATGTGGAACAAAAACCGGTGCTGCGCATTGCCACGATAGACCCATTGCGCGTTGATGTGTTGGTGCCTGCTGCCGCGTTTGGTCAAGTTGAAGTGGGCCAAACCGCCTCGGTGGCACCCGAGCTGTTCAAGCAAGACAACGTGGTGGCCACGGTCAAAACCGTCGACCGCTTGATCGACGCTGCCAGCAACACATTCCGCGTCCGCCTGGAACTCCCCAACCCCAAAGGCGCGCTGCCTGCCGGGCTGCGCTGCAAAATCGATTTGGCCTTGAAACTGCCAGAAACTGAGCGGACGACCGCCGCCGTTTTGGGTGTGGTCAAAACGTCTGCCACGCTGGCTGCGCCCGGGTTGAAAACCGACCTTGCACCCGCGCCCGCGCCAGCAACATCTCCTGCCGCCAAATCACCCGGCACTGCAGCCTCAGCGCCCAACATGGTGCCCAACAGAGCGCCGCCACCCAAGTCGGTCAAGGCCGAAACTGCCAGCAAATCGACACTGACTCATTTGTGGCGCGGTGAATTGCTGAAGACATGGGACAGCGCGTGGGGCAGCGTGTGGGGCAGCGCCCCAGTTCGAGCGGTGGCACCCAGCGCGCAGGCGTTCACGCTGAAGCGCGCGGCGGACTTGCTGCACCTGTGGCGCGCGAACTGACCACACGGAATCGAACCCCACGCCCGCACCATCCCGCACCCATTTCTGAACCACGCACCCATGCTGCGCAAACTGCTCAACGCTGTTGCCCTGCGAGGGACTCCCGCACTTGGTGGCCCTGCGCGCGCCCACAAATTCTCGCGCCGGGCGGTGGCCGAAGCCTGCGAGCCGCGCGTTTTGTATTCGGCCGACTTGAATCCCCTGATGTGGGCCGCCGGGGCTGCCAGCGCCGAGGTTCGCTTGCAAGGTGCCAGCGCGTCGTCGAGCAGCTTGGAAGTCGCAGCGACACAGCAAACCCGCGTTGAGCTGGTTTTTGTTGACGCCGCAGTGGCCGACGCACAGCGCTTGGTCGATGCCTTGCTCGCTGCAAGACGCTCTGACTCAGACACACCTCCACAAATCGAAGTCATCCAACTCGATGCCGACCGCGACGGTTTGACGCAAATCACCGAGGTGTTGGCACACGAGCGCGACATCAGCGCCATCCACATCATTTCTCACGGCGACGTGGGCAGCTTGCGTTTGGGCAGCGCAGTCGTCGATGCGCAGGCGCTAACCCAAAACTCGGCAGCCCTGCAACAGTGGCGTAGCAGCCTCACCGCCGATGCCGACATCTTGCTTTACGGCTGCGATGTGGCGCAAGGCGCGGTGGGCGACAGCTTCATTCACGCGCTGGCCCAACTCACCGATGCCGACGTGGCCGCCAGCACCGACCCCACCGGCAACGCCTCACTCGGCGGCAACTGGTTGCTGGAAGACCGCACCGGCCACATTGAAGCCACGGTGGCAACAGATGACGCTGGCCTGCAAAGCTGGAACGGCCTGCTCGACGTCACCACCGGCTTGCGGGCCCGCTGGACTTTCGACAGCAACGCCAACGACAGCAGCGGCAATGCGTACAACGGCACGTTGACCAACGGTGCGCTGATCGACACTGCCCCGGTCACGGTTCAGGTGGGCCCAGGCAAGTTGTTTTTGGACGGCAACAACGACTACGTTGATTTGTCCGCCCACCGCACCAACTTCACCTCGCTCACGCAGGGCAGCATCTCGGCGTGGATCAAAACCACCGACTCCCAAGGTGCCATCTTCGCGCTCAGCGATATCGCCGACGCCAACAGCTACGCCGTGCTGGGGGTCAATGGTGGCAAGCTGAATTTCTTTGTTGCCGAAAACAACGTCGCAATTTTGAACGTCAGCACCACCGCGTCGGTGACCGACGACGCCTGGCACCATGTGGCCGTCACGGTGGGCGCAGGTGGCAACAAGCTGTACATCGACGGCGTGTTGCAGACCGTCACTTACGGCGCAGGCACCGCCGCCAGCACGTCGTTCTTCAGTACCGTGACGGGCGTGGACACCATGACTGTGGGGACCGTCCAAACCAGCAGCGGATTCTCGTCATTCCTCGCTGGCTTGGTAGACGATGTTCGCGTTTACGACCGCGTGCTCAGCAACGCCGACATGTCGCAGTTGGCGGTTGAACACACGCTCTACACACAGCAACTCACCGGCGGTGGTGTGGCCTTTGATGTGAAAGGCATGCGCAACAACACCGGCTTCAGTGGCGGGACGCTCACGCCCACGTTGACGATTGCTGGCGTGCCTGCGGGTGCCACCATCGTCAAGGCTTGGCTGTATGTGAGCGAGCTGAGCACGGGTGCCATTGACACCTCGTTCACTTTGGCGGGAAACAGCGTCACAGCCACTGCCGTGTCGAGTTCCACCGACCCTGGTTGGGGTGCAAGCGCCGTGGTGACGGTGAAGGCCGATGTGAGTGCCATCGTGACCGGCAATGGCGATTACGTCTTGGGTGGTGCCAATGGTTTGGGTGCAGACCAGTATGAAGGCGCGGTGCTGGTGGTGGTGTATTCAGACGCCAGCTCGTCGCTGCAAAAAATCGTCACCGTGAGCGACCAGTCCAACACCATCCGCGACACAGACAACAGCTTTTTGACGGTCTTCAACAACGGCAACAATTTCCCGCTCGCACCGACTGCGGCGTCGCTCTACTTGGCCACTTTCGACAGCCAAAGCAACTTCAGTGAAGCCGCATTGCAACTCCGGGCCAGCACCGCGACAACTGCCACGACCATCGTCGCCGCCAACAGTTTCAACGGGCCCAACGGCGGTGGCAACAAGAATGTTGTCAACATTTCGGCACTGATCTCCAAAGGCGCTAGCAGTGCCACGTTGACGCAAGTCACCACCAATGCCGACGACTATCTGGTCTATCCGTTTTGGGCCAGCGTGGTCACATTGGCCGCGCCCCCAACCAACACCGTGCCTGGCGCACAAAGCACTGCAGAAGACACCACGGAAGTGTTTTCAAACGCCAACGGCAACGCCATTTTCATCACCGATGCCGACGCCGGTGGGGCCAGCAATCAGGTCATCATCCGCGTCAGCAACGGCACGTTGACACTCAGTGGCACCGCAGGCTTGACCTTTGCAGCCGGTGACGGCACCGCCGACGCCAGCATGCAGGTGGTCGGCACAGCGAGCGCCATCAACGCAGCGCTGAACGGTTCGATCTACACCCCAACGCCCAACTACTTTGGTGCGGCGCAGATCGAGATCGTCACCCAGGACTCAACACTCGTCGCACTGAATAGCGACAACAATTTGTTGGGGAGCTACGCTTTTGACGACATCGGAAATGTGGGTACTGACTGGAGCCCACAAGGCGCTTACCCTGGCACGGGAGTGGGTGTCACCGTTGTCTCCGACCCCACACGCTTCGATGTGCTGAGCTTGGCAGGTGCAGGTTACATACAGTTCACCGGCCACTACGCCAACCCGGGCAACGTGACGCTAGGGGCGTGGGTCAACTTGACCAGTGCAGACAGCGCCGGTGCAGAAGTCATTTCGCTGGGCGACAGCGTGGTGCTGCGTCTTGACAGCGGGGGCTTTTTGACGGGGTCAATCTTCGACGGCACCAGCTATGTGGCAACGCAGTCGGCCGCCACACTGGCTGGCACGGGTTGGCACTTTGTGGCGTATTCGTTCGATGACGCAGCCGACAGCGCCAAGCTTTATCTGGACGGAAATTTGGTGGCCACCACCAGCACCACGGCGTCCATTTCGTACACCCTGGGAGCCAACAGCTTCATCGGCAAACATGGCAACGGCGATACAAACTTTGACTTCAACGGCAGGATCGACGACGCGCGTGTTTATAACCGCGTGTTGACTGCGAACGAGATCGCCACCATTGCCTCGGACAGTGCGATGGTGGTGGGCAGCTCAGTGCCCATCACGGTGACCGCCGTCAACGACGCGCCAATCATCACCAGCAACGGCAGCGGGGCAACGGCCGCCATCGCCGTTCTCGAGACCACCAGCACAGTCACCACCGTCACTTCCACCGACGTCGACGGCGGCACTGCGGTCTACAGCATCAGCGGCGGCGCGGACGCCGCGCGCTTCAGCATCAATGCCAGCACTGGCGTGTTGACGTTTGTCGCTCCGCCCGATTTTGAAGTGCCTTCTGACGCCGACATGAACAACGTCTATGACGTGACGGTGCAGGTGTACGACGGCAGCTTGACCGACACGCAAGCCATTGCCGTGACGGTGGTTGATGTGTCCAACGTGCTGGTGGTCACCACCACCGCCGACACCAACGACAGCGGCCTGGGCAGCAGCTTCACCATCGAGCAGCTGAACGCCAGCAAAGGCACAGACGGCGCTGTCTCGCTGCGCGAAGCCATCATCGCGGCGAACAACACGGCGGGTGCCGACACCATTTCATTCAACATCACCGGTGCAGGCGTGCGCACGATCACGGTCGGTGCCAGCGAGCTGCCCACCATCACCAGCACGGTGCTGCTCGACGGTTGGAGCCAGCCAGGCTTTGCGGGCTCACCGCTGATTGAGCTGAACGGCGGCGGCAACAGCAACCGCAACGGTTTGACCTTCGCTGCGGGCAGCGCGGGCAGCACGCTGCGCGGTTTCATCATCAATCGCTTTCAGTACAGCGGCATAGAAATCAACAGCACCAGCAACATCACGGTGCAAGGCAACTGGATAGGCTTGAACGCGACGGGCAACGCGGCCGCTGCCAACGGCGACAACGGCATATACGCTTACAACAGCACGGGCCTGTTGATAGGCGGCACCACAGTGAACACGCGCAATGTGATTTCTGGCAACACCAGTCGCGGCATTTACTTCATCAACACCGATGCCAGCACCCTCAGCGGCAACTACGTCGGCACCGATGTGAGCGGCACGTTGGACGTCAACGGGAACGCGCTGAGCCTCAACCAATCGGGAATCGTGCTGTCTAACGGGTCTTACGGCAACGTGGTGGGCGGCCTGACAGCGGGCGCGCGCAACATCTTGTCAGGCAACAACCACTTTGGCATCGAGATTCAATCGGGTTCGCAGAGCAATGCGCTGCAAGGGAACTTCATAGGCACGGCATTGAGCGGTGCAAGTGCATTGGGCAACGTCAGCGGCGGCGTGTCGCTGTGGGGTGCGGGCACAGGCAACGTGGTGGGCGGAAACGTGGTTGGCGCGCGCAACGTCATCTCAGCCAACGCAAGCCGTGGGGTTCAAATTGGCAATGGCACCGTCGGCGGCACGGTTCAAGGCAACTACATCGGCACCAACGCCAACGGCACGGCCACGTTGGGCGGGCAAGAAGTGGGCGTTGAGATATCTGGTGCGGCTGTCAACGCGCTCATCGGTACCGACGCCGACGGGAACAACGACGCTACTGAGCGCAATGTGATTTCTGGCAACTCACGTGAGGGCGTTTTGATCAGCAACTCGGGTGGCTCAGGCACACGCGTGCAAGGCAACTACATCGGCACAGACGCAACTGGCATGGTGGGCGTGGGCAACGGGCTCAGCGGCGTCGGCATCTACGGCGGCAGTGACAGCCGAATTGGCGGTACAGCCGCAGGTGCGGGCAACGTGCTGTCAAGCAATGGCGACAACGGCGTGACCATTGCCAGTACCGACACATTCAACAACTTTGTACAAGGCAACGTGATCGGTTTGAACGCAACGCAAACCGCCGCTTTGGGCAACACCTATCAGGGCGTCTGGATTGGCAGCGGCAGCTTTGGCAACACGGTGGGCGGCACCTCAGCTGCTGCGGGTAACGTAATCGGCGGCAACACTTACGCCGGAGTCGAACTGTATGGCGCGGGCACCGACAACAACACGGTGGCAGGTAACACCATCGGCAGCAACGCAGCAGGCACGCTCGCCTTCGGCAACGGCGCAGGCGTTGTCGTGCGCAGCGGCGGACAGAACAACCGTTTGGGCGGGGAGGCCGCCGGGGCTGGCAACCTCATCACCAACAACGGCGGGCCTGGTGTGGCCATCGTCGGCCCTGGCAGCTTTGGCAACGCCGTTTTGGGCAACCGCATCAGCAGCAATGGTTTCCTTGGCATCGATTTGAACGACGACGGCGTGACCGCCAACGACACGGGCGACGCCGACAGCGGTTCCAACGGCCTTCAAAACACACCCGTGCTCAACACCGCACGCGCTGTGGGCACGAGCACCTTGTGGGTCACCGGCTCGATCAATTCGGCAGCCAACAGCCAGTACCGCATTGAGCTGTTCGCCAACACCAGCCAAGACGCCAGCATCCACGGCCAGGGCCAGCGCTATATGGGCTTCGCCAACGTCACCACCGACGCTGCGGGCAATGCCAGCTTCACCGCCAACTTGAGCGGCGTGGTGGCAGTGGGCGAATTCATCAGCGCCACCGCCACGCAGTCCAACGCGGGCTTCACCACCTTCGGCAGCAGCTCGGAGTTTGCAAAAAACGTGGCGGTGGTGGACAGCACGCAGGCCGTCATCACCGTTGACACCACCAGCGACGCGCTCGACGGCGACACCTCATCCCTCAGCGCCTTGCTGGCCGACCGCGGCGCCGACGGCAAGATCAGCCTGCGCGAAGCCATCACAGCGGCCAACAACACCGCCAACGGCAGTGGCGCGGCTGACCGAATTCAGTTCAACATTGTTGACGCTTTGGTGGGCGGCGAGCACACGATTTCAGTGGCCACCGAACTGCCGGCCATCACCGACGCACTTCAAATTGACGGCACCACCGAGCCCGACTTTTTGGCAGCCCCGGTGGTGCGCATTGACGGCGCATCGACCTACAACATCAGCGGCTTGATCTTGGACGTGGGCAGCAGCGGCAGCTCAATACGCGGCATCAGCGTCACCGGGTTTTTGGGCAATGGCATGCCCTCAGGCCACGGCCTTTTGGTGTACTCCAACAACAACGTCATTGCTGGCAACTACCTCGGTTTGCGCAACGACGGCGTGGCCGCAGGCAACTGGATCGCGATAGCACTCTACGGAGGTGCCACCGGCAACTTGATCGGCGGCACCACGGCGACAGAAAGAAACGTCGTCTCAGGCAACACGTCAGGCGGTGTTGCGGCGGGCGCAGTGGGCACCAACGGCAACGTGATTGCAGGCAACTACTTTGGTGTGGCCGCCGACGGCATCACAGCGCGCCCCAACGGCAACTTCGGCGTCAACATTTGGGGTGGTGCAAGTCAAAACTTGGTGGGCGGAACCATCTCAGGTTCCGGCAACTTGATCCGCAACTCGGGGCAAGGCATCAGAGTGGACGGCGCTGCCGTAAATAACGCGCTGCTGGGCAATTCCATCTACGCAAACCCTGCCCTCGGCATCGACCTGAACGCTGACGGCGTGACGCTCAATGACGCAGGCGACGCCGACACGGGGGCCAACAACGCGCAAAACTTCCCCGTGTTGAGCAGCGCGCGCACCAACGGGACAAGCCAACTGTTCATCTCCGCTTCGTTGAATTCAACGGCGCTCACTTCATTTCGGATTGAGTTTTTTGCCAGCATTGCCGATGACGCCAGCGGTTACGGGCAAGGTCAGCGCTTCTTGGGTTTTGCAAACGTCACCACGGACAACGCGGGCAACTACACCGGCAATGTGACCCTGTCGGCGACGGTGCCCTTGGGCGAGTTCGTCAGCGCCACGGCCACTCGCGCCAACGGCGCATTCACGGTTTTCACCGACACCTCGGAGTTCGCGCGAAACGTGTTGGCCTCGGTTGCGTCCGCCGTCGGCACCAGCAGTGGCAATCTTGCGTACACCGAAAACGCCAGCGCCACTGCCATAGACAGTGGGCTGACCGTGACCGACGCTGACCCCACACCGCTGAGCAGCGCGACTGTGTCCATCAGCGCTAACTTTGCGCCGGGCCAAGACGTGCTGGCGTTCACCAACCAAAACGGCATCACCGGCTTCTGGAACGCTGGCACCGGCGTGCTCACCTTGAACGGCACCAGCTCGGTGGCCAACTACCAAAGCGCGCTGCGCAGCGTGACCTACTTCAACAACAGCGACAACCCCAGCACGCTCACGCGCACCGTCGCGTTCAAGGTGAATGACGGGCAGAGCGACAGCAACACAGCCACACGCAATCTCGATGTCACTGCGGTGAACGACGCGCCGGTCCTTGCGGGCAGCGGCGGCACCTTGGCCTACACAGAAAACGACGCGGCCACCGTGGTGAGCAGCACCTTGACGGTGAGCGATGTAGACAACGTCAACCTGAGCGGTGCCACCGTCAGCATCTCCACTGGCTTTGTCAGCGGCGAAGACGTGCTGGCGTTCACCGATCAAAGCGGCATCACCGGCAGCTGGAACGCGGGCAACGGCGTGCTCACGCTGAGCGGCAGCAGCTCGGTCGCTAATTACCAAGCAGCGCTGCGTTCGGTGACCTACGCCAACGCTTCTGACAACCCAAACACCGCCACGCGCACAGTGAGCTTCACGACGAGCGACGGGGCGGCCAACAGCAACATCGGCACCCGCAACATCAGCGTGGCTGCGGTGAATGATGTGCCGGTGAACACCTTGCCGTCGGGCTTGACCGTCAACGAAGACGGCACTCTGGCACTGTCTGGCATTTCGATTGCTGATGCGGACGCCGGATCAAGCTTGTTGCGCACCACGCTGACAGTGGCCCAGGGCACGCTGGCCGCAGTGGGTACAGGTGCCGTGACGGTCACCGGATCGGGCACCGCGTCAATCACGCTGGTGGGCACGCTGGCCGACCTGAACGCCTATTTCGCCGGTGCCAGCAAGCCCAGCTTCGCCGGTGCCGCCAATGCCAACGGCACGGTTCAGTTGTCGATGGTGACGTCAGACGGGCTGAACGCCGGCACGGGTGGAACCGTTGCCACTGGGAGCTTGGATTACCGATTCCAAGACGGCACGCCAACGGGCTTTGATCCAGACAACATCTCATCGGTGGGCGGGTTGACCGGTGTGGCGAACAACCTCAACGTCAGCGCGCTGGCCACGGCGCTGAGCGGCAGCTCCACGAGCTTCGGGGTCATCTACACCGGCATCGTCGAAGTCACCACAGCAGGCAATTACACGTTCACGGTCGCAGCCGACGACGCGGCCAATCTCTACATCGACGGCACGCGGATCGTGGCTGCGTTCTTTTCAGCCGGCACCAGCAACACCGTGAATTTAGGCGTTGGCCAACACAGCTTGGAACTGCGCTTTGTCCAAGACACTGGTGGCGCGAGTTTGTCGGCGTCGTATTCGGGACCCGACACTGGCGCGGTGACGACGCCGCTGTTCTCCGCCCCGGCCGTCGGTCGGTTGGTCAGCCAGACGGCCACCACGAACATCACCGTGACGGCAGTGAACGACGCGCCCATCATCGTCAGCAATGGCGGTGCAAACACGGCGTCTGTAGCGATGGCCGAGAACCTGACTACCGTGGCCACCGTGACCTCGACAGACGTTGACGGTGACCCGCTGACCTACAGCATCAGCGCGGGCGCTGACGCGGCCCGCTTCACCATCAACAGCCAGACCGGTGTGTTGAGCTTCATCACGCCGCCCGACTTTGAAGCGCCCACCGACGCTGACTTAGACAACATCTATAACGTGACGGTGAGGGTGAGTGACGGTTTCCTCACCGACGTCCAAGCCTTCGACATCACCGTGACCGATGTGTCGAGCACGTTAATCGTCACCACCACAGCCGACACCAATGACACCGGCCTGGGCACCAGCTTCACCGCAGAACAACTCAACGCCAACAAAGGCGCAGACGGCGCGGTGTCGCTGCGCGAAGCCATCATCGCGGCCAACAACACGGTCGGCCGCGACGTAGTGAGCTTCAACATTGCTGGCACTGGCGTGCACACCATCAATGTGAGTACCGCGCTTCCGACCATCACTGACGCCATCATCATCAACGGTTGGAGTCAAGCCAATTTCAGCGGCACGCCGGTCATTGAATTGAGCGGCGGAGACCTCCCTGGAAGCGGGGTCGGCTTGATGTTGGCCAACGGAAGTTCAACCAGCAGCGTGCGCGGCTTGATCATCAATCGCTTCGCAGGCAATGGCATTGAGATCAACGACTCCGGCACACACACCTTGCAGGGCAATTGGATAGGTTTGAGTGCCACAGGCAATTCAGCATCCGCGAATGGCGACAACGGTATCTACATCAACAACAGCAGTTTCAATTTGATTGGTGGGGTCACGGCGAGCGAGCGCAATGTGGTTTCCGGGAATGTCAAACACGGCATCGTGCTGAGGAACGTTTTCGGAAATCAGGTAACGGGCAACTACATCGGAACCGACTCAACCGGAAGCATTGATGTGAACGGCAATGTCCCAAGCGGCACGCAGTCGGGCGTGCGCTTGACAGGCAACTCGTACAGCAATTTGATTGGTGGCACCACCGCCGGCGCACGCAATGTCATCTCGGGCAACAACACCTGGGGCATCGAGTTCTCGGACAACGCCGCGAACAACATCGCCTGGGGCAACTACATCGGCACCACGGCAGACGGCCTCTCGGCGCTGGGCAATACCGCAGGCGGTGCTGCCTTTTGGGGCTCGGGACTCAACAACCGATTGGGTGGCAGCGCAGCCGGGGCAGGCAACCTGATTTCGGGCAACCACTACGGCGTGGTGGTTGCCAGCGGCGCGAACGGCAGCGTGATTCAAGGCAACCTCATCGGGGTTGCCGTCGACGGCAACACGGGCCTGGGTAACAGCGCGACCGGTGTTCTGGTGGCGGGCGGTGCCGTCAACACCTTGATCGGCAGCAATGCAGACGGCAGCGCTGACGCGGCTGAGGGCAACGTCATCGCCTTCAACGGCGGCAGCGGCGTGGTGGTGCGCGACACCACCACCACAGGCGCAACCGTGCTGCAAAACCGAATTTTCAGCAATGCCTTGATGGGCATTGATTTGGGCGACGACGGCATCACGGCGAACGATGTGGGCGACATCGACAGCGGTGCCAATGATTTACAAAACACCCCCACCCTCACCGGTGTCAACAGCACCGGTGGCAACACCACATTGGCGGGCACGCTGAACAGCAATGCTTCAGGCAACTACAGAATTGAATTTTTCTCAGCGCCAGTCGGCAGCCCAGCGCAAAGCGCCACAACTTACTTGGGCTTCGTCGATGTCAGCACCAACGGCGCAGGCAACACCAGTTTCAATGCACTTTTGAGCGGCATCACGGTGGCCGCTGGCGACAGGATCGTTGCGACTGCGACTGCAAAAGCCAGCGGTGCCTACACAGACACATCGGAGTTTTCGAGCGCGGTTGTCGCCACTGCCAATTCAGCACCCGTCATCACCAGCAATGGCGGTGGCGCGACAGCTGCTGTCAATGTCGCGGAAAACACAAGCGCTGTGACGACCGTTGCCGCCACCGACGCTGACCTGCCCGCCCAGACCTTGACCTACAGCATCGTCGGCGGTGCAGATGCGAGCAAGTTCACCGTCAACGCATCTACCGGCGCACTGAGTTTCATCACAGCACCAGACTTTGAAGCCCCGACAGACGTGGGTGCCAACAACGTCTACGACGTGACGGTGCAAGTATTTGACGGCATGTTCACCGACAGCCAAGCCCTTGCCGTGACTGTGACGAACGTGAACGAAGCCCCAGGTGGCAGCAACACCACTGTCAACACCGCAGAGAACACGGCCTTCGTGTTCAGCATCGCCGACTTTGGCTTCATCGATGCGGACGCGGGCGACAGCCTCAGCGCGGTGCGCATCGATTCGACGCCGCTGGCGGGCAGCCTCACCTTGAACGGCCTGGCCGTGGCGGTGAATGACGTGGTGAGCGCCGCGCAATTGGCCGCAGGCAATTTGGTGTTCACACCGGCCGCGTCTGGCAACGGGCTTTCCTACGCCAGCTTCGATTTCAGCGTGCGCGATCAAGGCAATGTGTTTGACGTCACCCCGAACGCCATCACGCTGAATGTCGGCGCGGTGAACGACGCGCCCGTGGTCACCACGACGCCCGGCACTTTGGTCTACACCGAGAACGATGCGAGCACCGCCATTGATGCGGCGTTGACGCTGTCAGACATCGACAGCGCCAACCTGTCGGCCGCCAGCGTGACCATCAGCGCCAACTACCAAAACGGTGAAGACGTTTTGGCCGTCGTGAATGCTTATGGCATCACCGGTGCCTGGAACGCCAGCACGGGCGTGCTGAGCTTGAGCGGCAGCGCCACGGTGGCGCAGTACCAAGCGGTGCTGCGCAGCGTGACTTACGTCAACACGTCTGACAACCCCAGCGCGGCACTGCGCACCGTCACATTCAACGTGACCGACGACGGCGCATTGGCAAGCAACAACGCCAGCCGCAACCTCAGCGTGACGCCAGTCAACGATGCGCCCGTGCTGGTGGCTGCTTCGCCTTACTTGAACGGCATCACTGAAGACGAGCTGAACAACGGCGGACAAACGGTGGCCTCCTTCATTGGCAGCAGCATCACTGATGCGGAAACCGCCAACCCCGGCATAGCGGTTAATGCAGTGACCAACGGCAATGGCACTTGGCAGTATTCGATCAACAACGGTGCCACTTGGACAAGCCTGGGTGCCGTGAGCAACAGCGCTGCGCTGTTGTTGCGCAGCACCGACCTGTTGCGCTTGGTGCCCAACGGCAACCACGCCACCACGGCCACACTGGCCTACCGCGCCTGGGACACCAGCGGCGGTGCGGCAGGCGCGAAGGTGAACGCCACGGCCTACGGTGCCAGCACGGCCTTCAGCAGCAACACCGACACCGCCACCATCTTGGTCAGCGACGTGAACGACGCACCCATCGTCACCAGCCACGGCGGTGCAGCCACCGTGAACGTGGCGGTGGCGGAAACCCTCACGGCGGTGAGCACCGTCACGGCGATGGATGTGGACACGGCGGTGTTGACTTACAGCATCGTTGGCGGTGCCGACCAGGCACGGTTTCTAGTCAACGCCAGCACCGGTGCCTTGAGCTTCATCACTGCGCCCGACTTTGAAGCCCCCGCCGACTCTGATGGAAACAGTGTCTACGACGTGACGGTGCAGGTCAGTGACGGTGCCGGTGGCACGGCCACACAAGCATTCACCATCACGGTGCTTGACGTGTCCAGCGCGCTGGTGGTCACCACCACATCAGACACCAACGACACCGGCTTGGGCACCAGCTTCACCGCGGAGCAGCTCAACGCCAGCAAGGGCGCTGACGGCGCGGTGTCGCTGCGCGAAGCGCTGATTGCGGCCAACAACACCCCGGGCCTGGACACCATCAGCTTCAACATTGGTGCAGGCAGCGCAGTCAACGGCGTCTACACCATCAACGTGCTCAGTGCCTTGCCCGAGATCACCGACGCCACGCTGATCGACGGTTGGAGCCAGCCCAGCTTCGTGAACCGCCCGGTGATCGAGTTGAACGGCGCAGGCTTCACCACCGGCACGGGCGGCTTGAACTTTCGCGCGGGCAGCGGTGGCAGCACGCTGCAAGGTTTGATCGTGAACCGATTCACAGGAACAGGCGTTGATGCGCGCGATGCCAACGACTTCACCATACGCGGCAATTGGATAGGCCTGGACGCCACCGGCACGGCCGCCGCAGGCAACTCGGGCGTGGGCTTGTATTTGTCAAACACCCATTTCGACACCATCGGCGGCGGCGGTGCGCAAAACCGCAACGTCATTTCGGGCAACGCGAGCGACGGCATCTTCACCATCGGCATGACCGACAGCACCATCTCTGGCAACTACGTAGGCACCAGCGCCGACGGCATGAACGACGTGAGTGGCACCGGTCTGAACTATTCGCAGGCCGGCATCACGCTGAGTTGGAACTCAAGCTACAACACCATCGGCGGCACCACTGCCGCCACGCGCAACGTTTTGTCGGGCAACAACAACTCTGGTCTTGCGATCGGCGACTTCAACAGCACGAACAACAGCGTGATGGGCAACTACATCGGCGTGGCCGCTGACGGCGTCACGGCGCTGGGCAACAGCAACGCAGGTGTAGTGTTTTGGGGCGCGGGCCTGGGCAATGTCTTGGGCGGTTCGACCCCTGACAAGGCCAACGTGATTGCGGGCAACCTGTCGCAGGGCGTGTACGTCGGCAACAGTTCAAATTCGGTTGCCATTCAAGGCAACCTCATCGGTGTGCTGGGCGACGGAAGCACCGTGCTCGGCAACGCAGGCGCTGGCGTGGTGGTGAGCTACGGTGCCCGCAACACCGTGGTGGGTACTGACAGCAACGGCGTGAACGACGCGGCCGAGGGCAACGTCATTTCAGGCAACGCCGCAGCCGGGGTGGTGATCGAGGGCGCCAGCGTGTCGGGCACGGTGGTCAGTGGCAACCGCATCGGCACCGATGCCAGTGGCACCCTGGCGCGTGGCAACGGCGGGGCCGGTGTGTTGGTCGACCAGTACACACACGACAACACCATTGGCGGCAGTGCTGCGGGTGCGGGTGCGGGTGCGGGCAATCTGATCGCCTACAACGGCGGCGACGGCATACGCCTGAGCGCCACCTCGGCCAGCGGCAACGCCATTCTGGGCAACCGGATTTGGGGCAACGCGCAACAGTCCATCGACCTGAACGGCGACGGTGTGACGGCCAATGACGCGGGCGACGCTGACAGTGGCCCCAACATGCTGCAGAACACGCCTGTGTTGATCAGTGCCAACAGCCAGGGCGGCAACACCACGGTGGTGGGCAGCTTGAACAGCAATGCGTCGGCCGACTACCGCATCGAATTTTTCTCGTCCCCCACCGGTGACTTGAACGGGCATGGTGCAGCCGCTGTGTTTTTAGGGTTCGCCGTCGTCAGCACCGACGCGTCAGGGAACGCGAATTTTTCCGCTTTGCTTGGCGGCGTGAGTGTCAGCGCGGGCCACATCGTCAGCGCCACTGCGACGCGTGTGGTGGGCGGCGTGCACACCGACACGTCGGAGCTGTCGCTCAATGTGACGGCCACTGCGAACGGCGCGCCCGCCATCACAACACCTGGCGCGCAGAGCACCAACGAGGACACTGCGCTGACCATCAGCGGCTTGTCGGTGACTGACGCCGAGGGCAATCTGGGCACGGTGCAGCTGTCGGTGGCGCAGGGCGCGTTGACGGTGAGCCTGGGCGCGGGTGCCAGCATCAGCGCCGGTGCGAATGCCAGCAACACGCTCACTTTGAGTGGCTCGCAGGCGCAGATCAACAGCGCTTTGGCCAGCTTGAGTTACGTCGGCGCATTGAACTTCAACGGCGCAGACACCTTGAGCGTGCTGGCCACAGACACGCTGGGCTACAGCAGCAGCAGCGCTGTCTCGATCGGTGTGAGTGCGGTCAATGACGCGCCTGTGATCAACAGCAATGGCGGCGGTGCAGCGGCCTCGGTCAGCGTGGCGGAGACACTTCGCAACGTGACCACCATCACATCCAGCGATGTAGACGGTGGCCTGCCAACCTACAGCATCTTGGGCGGCGTGGACGCTGCACTTTTCAGCATCAATGCCAGCACCGGTGCCTTGAGCTTCATCACCGCGCCCGACTTCGAAGCTCCCACCGACTCCGACGCCAACAACATTTACGCCGTGACGGTGCAGGTCAGTGACGGTGCCGGTGGCACGGCCACACAAACATTCACCATCACGGTGCTTGACGTGTCCAGCGCGCTGGTGGTCACCACCACCTCAGACACCAACGACAGCGGCTTGGGCAGCAGCTTCACCGCCGAGCAGCTCAACGCCAGCAAGGGCACAGACGGCGCGGTGTCGCTGCGCGAAGCGCTGATTGCGGCCAACAACACAGCCGGCCTGGACACCATCAGCTTCAACATCACCGACCCCTTGGTGGGCGGCGCACACACGATCGAGTTGCTCAGCGCCCTGCCGAACATCACAGACGCCGTTGTGCTGGACGCCAGCACCGAGCCTGACTTTGCAGCCACCGGCAGCCGCCCGGTGGTGGTGGTGAACGGCTTGGCTGCGGGCAATGGTGTGGTCGGGTTGGCGTTCGAAGCAGGCAGCGGCGGCAGCACGGTGCGGGGTTTGGTGATTGACGGATTCCACGGCAGCGCCATCCGCGTGGCGGGGGGCAGCGCCAACAACACCTTCGTAGGCAACTACCTGGGCACGGACGTGAGCGGCAGCCTGGCGCGACCGAACGGCCGCGACAACGCTTCGCCCGCCATCATTTTGCTGAGCGACGGCAACCAGGTGGGCGGCACCACCGCCGCAGACCGCAACGTGGTCAGCGGCAACAACTCAACCGGCGTGTGGCTGAACGGCAGCAACAACCGGGTGCAAGGCAACTTCATTGGCACGGACGCGACTGGCAACGCAGCCTTGGGCAACGTGTGGGCCAACGTGGGCATTGCCACCACGGTGAGCGGCAACTTGATCGGCGGCACCACAGCGGGTTCGGCCAACACGATTGCCAACAGCAGTTTGAACGGCGTTTTGGTGTACTCAAGCACCAGCACGGGCAATGCGATTTTGGGCAACCGGATCTTCAACAACGTGGGCCTGGGCATCGACCTGGGGCTGGACGGCGTGACCGCCAACGACGCAGGAGATGCTGACAGCGGCGCGAACGACCTGCAAAACTTCCCCGTGCTGATGGATGCCAACAGCTTGGGCGGCAACACCACGGTACGCGGCAACTTGAACAGCGCGGCCGACCGCGACTACCGCATCGAGTTTTTTGCGTCACCCGCGGGCGACGCGTCGGGCTACGGGGAAGCGGCGGCGTTCATGGGCTTTGTCAACGTGCGCACCGATGGCACGGGCAACGTCAACTTTGCAGCCCTGCTCAGTGGTGTGGCTGTGCCGGTGGGGCAAGTGGTGAGCGCCACGGCAACGCAAATCATCGGGGCTGGGGTGTATGCCTCGACTTCTGAATTTGCGGCCCATGTGACGGTCACGGCCAACAGCGCGCCCCGCATCACAGTGCCCGGCCCGCAAGTGGCCAGCGACGACACCACGCTGGCCCTTGGTGGTGTGGGGGTGGCAGACGCTGAAGGCAACCTGAGCACGGTGCAGTTGTCAGTGGCACAGGGCGTGTTGTCGGTCAATCTGAATGGCGGCGCCAGCATCAGCGCTGGTTCGAACGCCAGCAACTCGTTCACGCTGAGCGGCTCACAAGCTCAAATCAACACTGCGTTGGCCAGCTTGAGTTACTTGGCGACACTGAATTTCAGCGGCGCAGACACCTTGACCGTGCTGGCCACAGACACGCTCGGCTACAGCAGCAACAGCACGGTCTTGATCAATGTGAGCGCAGTGAACGACGCGCCTGTCATCACCAGCAACGGCGGCGGTGCGACGGCTGCAATCAGCGTGGCCGAGAACGTCACCGCTGTGACGACGGTGGCTGCCACGGACGTTGACTTGCCAACACAGACCTTGACTTACTCGATAGTTGGCGGCGCTGACGCAGCCAAGTTCGCGATCAACGCTTCGACTGGTGTGCTGACATTCGTGACGGCACCGGACTTCGAGGCACCAACTGATTCCGGCGCCAACAACATTTACGACGTGACCGTGCAGGTCACCGACGGAATGCTCATTGACGCGCAGGCCATTGCCGTCTACGTCACGCCAGTCAACGACAACGCGCCTGTCATCACCAGCAACGGCGGCGGTGCAGCAGCAGCCATCAACGTGGCTGAAAACTCCACAGCTGTAGCGACTGTCACCGCCACCGACGCTGACTTGCCCGCACAGGCGCTGACGTTCGCCATCGTTGGCGGCGCCGACGCCGCCAAATTCGCCGTCAACGCGACAACAGGCGCATTGAGCTTTGTCAATGCGCCCGACCACGAGCGCCCCACCGATACCGACGCGGACAACATTTACGAATTGACGGTGCAGGTCAGCGACTACGCAGGTGCCACATCTGGTGTGTCGCCGCAAGCGCTGCAAACGCTGCAAATGCTTCGTGTCACGGTGCAGAACGTCAATGAAGCACCGGTGCTGTCAGCGCCTGCTGTGGTTGCCTTGAGTGAAGCGGCTGCATCGGGCACCTTGGTTGCCAGCGCCACCGCGGCCGATCCAGACGCCAACGACGCACTGCGGTTTGCCTTGGTGAACGACGCCAACGGGCGCTTCGTGATCAATGCGGCCAACGGTCAGATTTCAGTGGCTGTGGGCGCGTCGTTCGACAGCAAAACGGCCGCTGGGCACGACTTGCTGGTGCGTGTGTTCGACCAAGCAGGCTTGAGTGCCGAGCAAGCGGTGCGCGTGAATTTGCAAGCGGTGGTTCCCGTCGAGCCCACAGCCCCGGCTTCTCTGCCCGAGGCGAGCCCTGTCAGCACACCTGCCTTTGTCCCGGTGACGCCTGAAGCAACACCGCAGCCCCCGACTTCGCCTTCACCCACTCCCAAAACCGCAGAAACCATCGTCAAACCAGGCAATGCCAGCGACACGCAAGAAGTTGCTGCGCAGCGCAGCGTCGAAGGCAGCAGCGCCGACACCTTGCAGGGCAAACGCACGGCGCTGGACGGCGGTGATCGGGGCTATGAGACCTCAGTTTGGCCCACCCAGTTGAGAAGACGGGAAGAGCACATCGACACCCAATACAGAGTTCAGCCGGTTGGCGCAGCCGCATCTTTGACATGGGCGAATTTTGATTTGGCCGCCCCGCCCGCTTATGCCGTCGCCAATGCCTTCGAGTTTTCCAACATATTGCCAACCGCAAAGGATGACAGCGCAGCCAACTCCAGCGGCTTGGGCCACGGATTGCGGCATGGGATTGCGGTGGCTCTGGATCCCGAAACCGCGCAGCAAGCCGCAAACCATTCCGCCGGTGGCGCATCGAAGCCGCTGTCGTTTGATCAGGTGTTCACGTCCTCACACGTTGCCAGCGTCAGTTTCAGCGCCGGTTTTATTTGGTGGCTGACCCGCGGCGGCGGCTTGTTGACGTCGATGCTCATGGGCGTGCCTGCGTGGCGTCATCTTGACTTGCTGCCCGTGTTGGCGCGCAACCTCGACGATGAAGACGACACCGACGACGGCTTGGCCGCACCTCTGCCGCGCAAGCCTGCGTTGGCTGCTGAAGGGAGTCTTGCCAAAGGTCATGGGGACGGTCGAAGTGACGGCAGCAATCAAGGCGACGGCGACGGCGATGGTGGCGGCGACGGCGCAAATCGCGCTCATGCCGACACGGCAGTCGCCGATAACCAGGTTGAAGGGCTGTTTGACCGTGGCCTTGAGCCTCACGCGAACCGCACAAACCCAACAAACTTCCGATGAAACGCGCCAGCCCCTTGGCTCAAATGACCATGGCTTTGGTGTCACTCACCGGCGTGTTGGTGCTCATGGCCGACCTGTTTTTTGGGGTGTTACCCAGCCCCGGGGAGCAGTCCATGCAACTGCGCAAAGGCGTGAGCGAAGCGCTGGCCGTGCAGGTGGCCGCGCTGATGCAAAAAGACGACCGCGTCACGCTCAAGCTCACCATGGACAACGTGGTGGCGCGCACCGAGGGCGTGCGTTCGTTGGGTTTGCGCGCGGCCGACGGCACCGTGGTGTTGCAAACCGGTGACCACGCTCGCGCCTGGAAACCAACGCAAGCCGACCGCTCACAGCCCGATCAAATCTCCGTGCCTTTGAACGCCGCAGGTGCGCGCTGGGGAAGTTTTGAGATTGCCTTTCGCGCTGAAGAAGGCAACCCGGTGTGGCTTTGGTTGACGCAACCTTTGGTGCTGACCTTGCTCTTCATCAGCGCTGCGGGTTCGTTGATTTTCAGTCTGTACATGCGGCGCGCCTTGCAGCACCTGGATCCGGCCTCGGTCATTCCAGACCGCGTGCAAGGTGCCTTCAACGCATTGGCCGAAGGCGTGGTGGTGCTCGACACCAAAGGCCGCGTGATGATGGTCAACAAGGCTTTTCAAAACTTGCATGTCGATGCCGCGCAGGTGCGCCCCGGCGTGGCTTTGTCGAGCGTGGCGTGGTTGGCGAGCAGCCTGCAACGCGACCTGCAAGATCACCCCTGGGCACGTGCCCTGAGCGAGCGCAAAGCCAACACCGGCCACACCCTGCAAGTCGCGGTGGGCACGGATCACGCGCGCCAATTGGTGGTGAACTGTGCGCCCATTGCTGACGCCAGTGGCGAGGTGCGGGGCTGCATTGCCACCTTCGACGACATCACCGAACTGCACCGCTCGAACGCGCAATTGCGCGCAGCAATGGGGGAGCTGTCGGTGTCCAAAGCCGAGATCGAACGCAAGAACGAAGACCTCTTACGCTTGGCCACACGCGACCCCATGACCGGCTGCCTTAACCGCCGCGCCTTCTTTGAAGCCTTTGAGCCGCTGGTGTCAGAAGCTGCCACGCATGGCTTGCCGCTGAGTTGTTTGATGCTGGACATCGACCACTTCAAGTCAGTCAACGACACCCATGGCCATACCGTGGGCGACCGCGTGATTCAAGAATTTGCCAAGAAACTACAGCAAGCCGCACGCGCCACCGATTTGGTGTGTCGCTACGGTGGCGAAGAATTTGTGATCGTCGTGCCCGGCCTCACCGCCGCAGAAGCCCTGGCCTTCGGCGAGCGCATCCGCGAGCGCATACAACGCGAATGCGGCCAAGGTGTGCGCGAAGTGCCGGGCCTCAAAGTCACCGTCAGCGTGGGCGTGCACAGCTTGAGCCACGCAGGCACCGAGACCGGCCACAGCATGGTCGATTTGGCCGACCAAGCCCTCTACGAAGCCAAACGCGGCGGCAGAAACCAAGTGCGCTTGCACATGCCCATTGACGTGGATTTGGCGCTGGCCGAGTTGGACGCGTTGGACGCGTTAGTGATCGGGTGAATTTCCCGACTCCCTCCCCCTCGACGGGGGAGGGCTGGGGTGGGGGTGAAATCCTCGAACCCAAACCGCACTGCTTCAAGGTCTTCACCCCTCCCCAACCCTCCCCGTCAAGGGGAGGGGGCAATACAGGCAAACCAAATAAAAAGCCAGAGCAAACCTCAAAGCCCCAAGCCTTCATCAACTCCCAGCGCCAAATTCATGCATTGCACTGCCGCCCCGCTGGCGCCTTTGCCAAGGTTGTCCAAGCGCGCCATCAACATCACCTGCGAACCATTGGAAAAAACAAACACCTCCACCCGATTCGTGTCGTTGCAAGCCTGCACATCAAAGAATCCAAGCTCCAATGTGGCTGGATCACGCAGCGGCATCACCCGCACAAATGCCTCGCCCGCGTAGTGCGCGCTCAGCGCAGCGTGCAAGCTTTCAGCCCACGCACCGGGCTTCAACTGCGCCACATGCAACGGCACGCTCACCGACAAACCTTTGTAGAAATTGCCCACGATCGGTTGAAACACCGGCGGCGCGGTCAGCCCTGTGTGCGCCATCATTTCAGGCAAATGTTTGTGCGCCAAACCGAGTGCATATGGCCGCGGTGAATGCAATTTCGCGTCCCCTCCCGCTTGGTATTGCTCGATCATCTTTTTACCGCCACCCGAGTAGCCGGTGATGGACGTGGCGGAAGTTGGCAACGCAACAGGCACCAGGCCAGCATCCACCAAAGGCCGAATCAACAAGATGAAGGCGCTGGCGTGACAACCGGGGTTGGCAATGCGCTTGCTGGCGCGAATTTTTTCGCGCTGGCCCTTGGCCAATTCAGGCAAACCAAAAGACCAACCCGGCACGGTGCGGTGCGCCGTGCTGGCGTCAATCAGGCAGGTTTTAGGGTTGGTCACCAAGGCCGCGGCCTCGATGGCGGCAGCGTCGGGCAGGCATAAAAATGACACGTCAGACGCGTTCAACAACCGCGCGCGCTCGGTGGCGTCTTTGCGCAATTCGGGTGCAATGCGCAGCACTTCGATGTCAGCGCGTTGCGCCAAGTATTCATGAATGCGCAGGCCGGTTGTGCCCTCTTGGCCGTCGACGAAAACTTTGAAAGTGGCGGTCATGAATCCATCCCGTTGGTTAAATCTCTCACCCGTTCGGACTGAGGTGTCGAAGGCCTTCGATACCTCAGTCCGAACGGGGGGTTTTTTGTGTTCGATCTAAGAAAAGTATTGAGTCGCAACTTCGTCTTTTTTATGCGCATCCGACGTTCGCCGTGCCTGAGGATAAGTGACGCATCAACGGCTGAGTCCGTTCACTTGAAATCGCGGTACCCAAACTCTCGCATCTGCGGCGCGCACTGAAACGGCACCACCGCGTCCACCGCCAACGGCACACCGCAGGCGTCAAAAAATGGCTGGGCATCGAGGTTGCGAAATTCAATCAAACGCTGCGCAAGGGCTCGGGCACGAGGCGCATCACCGGCTTCGTTGAAAGCGGTGGCCCAAGTCGTCATCAAACGCGTGTCCAACAAATAATGCGAAGCGACTTTGAACGACGCCATCTCGTCAGACGGGCGCGCCGCGCTGGTCACCGCCGCGTAGTGGGCGTGGTGGTCAAAAAACCAACTGCGTTTGCCCTCGGCAATGCGCTCGGCCAACGACAACGCTTCATCGCCTGGGCTGAAGATCACCACCACGCGAAGGTAGTCGTACAGCGATGCGAAAGAGCCGCCCAGCATCAGCAATGACGCCAACACCACGGGACGTGTGCGGTTTGACGAACTGGCAGGCTTTTGAACCACGCCTTGGTTCGCATTGGCCAAACACAGCCCCAACGCAAACGCCGTCGGCAGCAAAAAGTAGGCGTACCACAGCGGATATTCCAACTGGCTGTGCAGCGCCATCATCAGCACCATCATGAAGGCGACCGTGCGCATCGGCGCGTCGGCGCTGACCTTGTCTCGGCTGCCACGCCACGCGCGCCACATCGCAAACATCAGCAGCGACAACACCGCCACCGTCAACGGCAAACCCAGCTCTACCCCCAACTGCAACGGCAGGTTGTGGGTGTGATCAAAGAACGCATGCGGGCGCTTGGGGAATGGGGTCAACGACCACGCAAAGTTGAACTCACCAAAGCCCACGCCAAACCACGGGTGCTGCGCAATCAGGCTCAAGGTGTTGGCCCAAATGCCAAAGCGCGAGCTCGACAGGTCGCCGTCGGCCGTCAAACGCGCTGCCGCGCCAAACACCTGATGGCTCTGCCGCGCCCATTCGGTCGCACCCCACCAACACAGCGCGTAGACCACCGGCGACAACAACAACATCAAGCGCACTGAACGCGGGCGCTGCTTGTCCAACGCGCCCCACAGCGCCAACACGATCACGCCCAAGGTGCCGGTGCGCGAAGCGCTCAACACCAAGCCCAGCATGAACAAGCTGCCCAGCGTGGCTGCCACGGTGCGGTGAATGCGGCCGGTTTCCAACATCCACACCAGGGCCAACGCCGCCCACAACAACAAGCTGCTCAGGTGATTGGGCTGCCGCAAATTGCCACTGGCCCGGCCCGGCACCGAAGCAGTGGCGATCCAGTGGCCGTCCGCCCACTGCGGTGCAAAAACTTGCACCATGCCCACCAAGGTACTGAGCACGCCGGTCACGATGAGCGCGATGCAAAACGCGTTGAAGGCAGATGCGCCGTGGCCTTCTCGGGCCACTGCGGCGGCGACCCACAGCACCAACATTGCAGAGGCGATCACGCCCATTGCCGACAGCGTCAGGCCCAAGGGCAAGCCAGCGAAGTGCCAAGAGCCAATCACCGACAAAAGCATCAAGCCCAACGCGCCAAGCGATGCCGCAAACGCGCCGCGAGGTCGGTGAACCGCCATGGCTGTGGTGGCGCTCATTACCAAAGCAAGCACCGCCCAGCCGATCAGCGAGGTGGCCTGATTGAGAAAGGTGGCCGATGGCGCGAGGTTGAAGGCCAACAAACTGGGCACGGCAACAGCCAGAGCCGTCACGGCGATCCACATGGCGTTGATGTCAGGTTTGAGCGCGGGAGAGTTGGCATGCATGCGTGCATTTTCACTGGACGAGTGGAAACGCGCGTCTGTCCCAATACTGTTTGTTTAGCGCAGAACACAAACAAAACCCGTTCGGGCTGAGGTGGCTGTTCCGATCATCCTGAGGTATCGAAGGAAGGAAGCCTCGCTCTAACTCGGAGCTTTCACCCGCTTCCATCGCAACCTAAAAAATTCAGCCTCATGCTTGCCCACCGCGTCTGCGTCGCCCACCGATCACGTTGAGGCTTGGCAGACCCGTGCGCTGTCGCACGGAACGCAGTTTGGACGTTGATTCAATTTCGCGGGCATCAAAAGAAGCCATCGAGCCGCAAGAACCCTGCGGGAACTCCGCTGGAGTCCATCAACGTGACCCAATCGCCGCGCGCCATCACTGGCAAAAACTTGGCGTCTGCCGCATTCATTTTCAGATCAAACAAGATGCGGTTGATCTCCGCGGCGCGGTCAGGGTAGTGTTTGAGCAGCAACGAGACCGGGCGCGCACGGGCCAGCGCCTGTGCTTTCGACTCGCTGTAGGGCTGCCAAAAGGTGGGCCGTTGGCCTATGTCCATGCCGTCGATGCCTTTGAAAATTGCATCGTCTTTGTCGGGGCCGGGGATGGACTTTCTCGTGCCGAGCAGCCAAGGACCTGTCAGCGGCAATCGGCGAAATTCTGGCCTTGCTCCTTGGCTTCATCAGCCGCCAAAAGAAAAAGCCGCCCGAAGGCGGCCTGCTCGGTTGGAGCGTATGCCTTAAACGCCTGGGCATTCTTTCGGAGTGATCTTGAGCGCAGCATTGCTGGCACATGTCCAAGCACCTGTGCCGCCGCCAGTGCCTGACGTGTCAGCAGTGCGGGTCCAAGTGACGGTTTTGCCCAGAACTTGTCCATTGCCCTTCATCGTGCAAAGAACGGCGCCAGCGGTCATCGAAGCCGCCGTCGTTCCGCTGAAGCCCGTGTAAGAAATTGCGCAGCGGGAGGTTGACGCCAGCACACCCAGGTCTGTTATTGCAGAAGGGATCGTCCCACCGGAAATCTTGTCTTCCATGTTCGTCTTGGCCGGGCTGATTTCTGCCAAGCTGGCGGTCACTTGCGACTTGGCGATGTAGTCCTGATAAGCAGGCAGCGCCACAGCGGCCAGGATGCCGATAATTGCCACGACGATCATCAGTTCGATCAGCGTGAAGCCTTGTTGGGCGCTTTTCTTGGCAAGTGCGTATGTACGGTTCATGTTCAATCTCCAGAGGTTTATAGAGGGTTGGGTTGGGTTTCTAACGAAGGATGTATTGCGAATCGCGTGCCAGCTGAATTGGGGCCGTTTTGTGTGGCTTATGTCCGGATCGCTGACACGAAATGTCACAAGCTGGCTGACTGAGACGCTGCTGAATGAACATCCGCTGAAAACGAGGTGACCAAATTGGTCAGCTTGGCTTGCTTCGGCGACTTGCGTGGCGATAGCGCAGCCGCAGGCTTTCAAAAATCGATGAACCATGGACAGCCGGCTTGTGTCTGCCCAAATCCAATGCGCGCAAAAGTTGGCTGCGCAGTTTTTTTGCTTGCTTTTTGCAGTTGCAAACCCTTGATCCGCACTTGATCTTCACTTCATTTGAGCCACCCATGACACGACGATTTTTCTTGTCTGCACTGAGCGCCTTGGGCTTGTCGAGCCAAAGCCAAACGGCGAGCGCAGCGTCTGCCGCGACCACCTCACCGCGCACCGATGCGTTGATCTTGAGTGAGGCCGATTGGAAGCAGCGCTTGACGCCCGCGCAGTACGACGTGCTGCGCCAAGCAGGCACCGAGCGGCCGCATTCGAGTGCGCTGAACGCTGAAAAACGCGCTGGCACGTTTGTCTGTGCGGGCTGCGCGCTGCCTTTGTTCGACGCCAACATGAAGTTTGAAAGCGGCACCGGCTGGCCTAGTTTTTTCACTTCGCTGCCCGATGCGTTCGCTACCACCACCGATTTCAAAATGATCGTGCCGCGCACCGAATACCACTGCGCACGTTGCGGCGGGCACCACGGCCATGTGTTCAACGACGGCCCGCGGCCCACCGGCAAACGCTATTGCAACAACGGCGTGGCGTTGAAGTTTGTGGCCGAGAAAAAAGCATGACGCGGCTTGGCCAGCCTGTCGGCCAAGTCAACGCGGGATGCGATGCCACAGCAATTGTCGGGCGGGCACGCGTTGCATAGAACTGATCGAGGCGCGACCGGGTTCATGACTTCTGGCTGGCCAGTGGGAAGCAGAAAAGCAAAGTGCGGCCTGTACGCTTAGGCACCCGACTGCAAGCCGCCTGATGCAAACGCACACCGTATTCCCCACCCTCAACCCAGCGCAACTCGAAGCCGTTCACCACCTCACCGGCCCGTGCCTCGTGCTGGCGGGCGCGGGGTCGGGCAAGACGCGGGTGATCGTGCACAAAATCGCGCGGTTGCTGCAAGCGGGCTACGAGCCGGGGCAAATTGCAGCCATCACTTTCACCAACAAGGCGGCGCAGGAAATGCGCGAGCGGGCCAAAGAACTGGTGGGGCCGAAGGCGGCCAAGCACTTGGTCATCAGCACGTTTCACTCGCTGGGCGTGCGCATATTGCGGGCCGAAGGCGCGAAGTTGGGGCTGAAGGAAAAGTTCAGCATCTTGGACAGTGACGATGTGCTTTCCATATTGAAAGACGCCGGCGCCAGCACCGACAACGCCTTGGCGCGACGCTGGCAATGGACCATCAGCGCCTGGAAAAACCAAGGCTTGAACAGCGCCCAAGCTGAGGCTGCGGCCGAGGACGACGACGACCGCGTGGCCGCGCGCATCATGCAGCGCTACGAAGAACGCTTGGCTGCTTACCAAGCCGTTGACTTCGACGACTTGATCGCCCTGCCCCACAAATTGCTGCTGCGCGATGAAGCCGTGCGCGCCAAATGGGAGGCCACGCTGCGCTATGTGTTGGTAGACGAGTACCAAGACACCAACGCCATTCAGTACGAGCTGCTGAAGTCCATCGTCGGCGAGCGCGCTTTGTTCACCGCCGTGGGCGACGACGACCAAAGCATCTACGGCTGGCGCGGCGCGACCATCGACAACTTGAAGCGCTTGCCGCAGGAATATCCGCTGCTCAAGGTGATTGCGCTGGAGCAGAACTACCGCTCCACCGGCAACATCCTGCGCGCCGCCAACAATGTGATTGGCAACAACCCCAAACTGTTTGAGAAGAAGTTGTGGAGCGCGTTTGGCGACGGCGAACCGGTGCGCGTGGTGGAGTGCGACGGCGAGGAACACGAGGCCGAGCGCACCGTGGCGCGCATACAGGCGCTGCGTGGAGGTGCTGCAACTGCCTCCGATTCAGCACAAGTCGAGCTGAAAGACTTCGCGGTGCTGTACCGCGCCAACCACCAAGCGCGCGTGTTTGAGAAGGCGCTGCGCAAAGCCAACATCGCCTACAAAGTGTCAGGCGGGCAAAGCTTTTTTGACCGCGCCGAAATCAAAGACCTGTGCGCTTGGCTGCGCTTGTTGGTGAACCCCGACGACGACCCGGCGTTTTTGCGCTCCGTGACCACGCCCAAGCGCGGCATTGGCACGCAGACGCTGACCGCTTTGGGCGAGTTCGCGTCGAAGTGGAAAACGTCCTTGTTCGAAGCTTTGTTCGCGCAGAGTTTGGGCACCGCCATCAGCGCGCGCGCCATCGGCGGCTTGCATGAATTTGGTCGCTGCGTGAACGATTTGGAGTACCGCGCCCGCCACACCGTGGGCGCTGAAGACGCCAAGGTTTTTTTGATGGGCTGGTTGAAAGACCTGGACTACGAGAAGCATTTGCTCGACGGCGAAGACAGCGAAAAACTGGCCGCCAGCCGCTGGAGCAATGTGCTGGATTTTGTGGACTGGATCGCCAAGCGCTGCGGTGGTCAGATTGAAAACGACGGCGGCTTGAGTGTGGAAGTCGAGCGCAAAAGCGTGCTCGACGTCGCGCAAACCATCTCGGTCATCATCAGTTTGGCCGAGCGCGGCGACGATCAAAACGTGGTGACGCTGAGCACTCTGCACGCCGCCAAAGGCTTGGAGTGGCCGCACGTGATGTTGTCGGGCGTGAACGAAGGCTTGCTGCCGTTTCGATCTGAAGACGACGATATGACCGAAGAGCGTTTGGAAGAGGAACGCCGCCTGATGTACGTGGGCATCACACGTGCGCGCACCACCTTGAGCATCAACATGCTGCGCCGCCGCAAGCGCGGCCGCGACACGATTCAAGGCGTGCCCAGCCGCTTCATTGCCGAGATGAAGTTGGACGAAAACACCGCCCGCGAAGACCCGCGAGACAAGCTCAAAGCGCTGCGCGCGGCGGCGGCGTTGCGGGCGGAAAAGGCCAGCAAGTTGCCGACGGATTGAGGTGATTTATCAGCGCTTGAAAGCGGTTCACTGAACACAAGCCAGGTTTTTTTACTCAGCGCACGACACCCAACCCGTTCGGGCTGAGGTATCCCCATTTGGGTTGCGCTAATCCCGTTCGGGCTGAGGTATCGAAGCCTTGGCGTTCCACCAGGCAAGCTGTGTCCTTCGATACCTCAGGACGAACGGGACAACCACCTCAGGACGAACCGGTTGTTTTGTGCGGGCTTGTGTGTGCGCGACTCCGAAAGTGCAGGACTTCGACAAGCTCAGTTTGAGCGGAATTTTTTACTTCACGTCCAAAACCCAACCCAGCTAGAAAACCCAACGCCGTTACAAAACCAGACCCCGTTCGGGCTGAGGTATCGAAGCCTTGGCGTTCCACCAAGCAGGCCTTCCTTCCTTCGATACCTCAGGATGATCGGGGAAGACCACCTCAGGATGATCGGAAAAACCACCTCGGGACGAACGGGCTGTTTTGTGCGGGACTGAATGTGCGGAACTCCGACAAGCCCAATCCAAACGGGTTGCGGCCAACGGTAGAAACTCAACAAAGCCTCACCAAGCCACCTCGCGTCCCATCTGATCGAAGAAGCCACCGCTGACATCGGGCGATAAATCATCCAGCAGCGCCAACATCCGCTGTGCCGAGACTTCGGGGGTTTGCACATCCAAACCCGATTTGGCAAACGGTGACGACAACCCGGTGTCCACGGTGCCGGGGTGCAGCGCCACGCACAGGGCGTGCGGTCGCGAGCGCTTCAGCTCAATCGCTGCGGTGTGCAACATTTGGTTCAACGCGGCCTTGCAGGTGCGGTAGCTGTACCAGCCGCCCAAGCTGTTGTCGGTGATGCTGCCCACGCGCGCGGACAAGGCCGCGAACGCGCTTTTGCCTTGGACGGCCAGCAAAGGCAAAAAGTGCTTCATCACCAAAGCCGGACCGATCACGTTGACGGCGAAGGCGTGTTGCAAATGCGCGGCGTTCAATTGACGCAGCGCCTTCTCAGGCGTGTGGCCGTGGCCATGCAAAAAGCCGGTCGCGACGATCACCAAACGCAGCGGCAGCTCCAACGCCGCCACGGCGCGCGCTGCTGCCTCAACGCTGGCTTCGGCCGTGATGTCGATAGGAATGCTGGAGGGCCCCGCCGCGTGGCGACTCAAAGCCAAAGTCTGGCTGTAACGGGCATCGGTTCGAAGCTGCGCACTGAGCGCCTGACCGATGCCGCCGGTGGCACCAATGACCACCGCCAAACCGCCAGGCGGGATGGGGTGGCGGCTCAGCTTGGTTGCGCTGCCGTCACGGCCAACGTCGTTGCCAATCCCACCGTTACCGCCACCGCCAGTCACTTATCCGATCAAGCCGCCTTTTTGGCGTAGGCGCTGCACCAGCCGGTGGCGGCCACTTGCTTGCCTGCGAACAGTGGGCAGCCGCCCGCTTTGTCTGCGGCCTTGCCTTGGTACAGCGCGCAACTGGCGCAGTTCTGAGTGGCCAGGTGCTTGGGGTACTTCGCGGCGTCGACCTTGGTGGTGTCGGATTTGTAACCGAGCGCCACGCCTTGCGGGTCGGTATCGGCCACGAGGGCACCGGTTTGTGCTGAAGCGCGTGCGGCCATCAAGCCGGTGGCACCAGCAGCAGCAACTTGCATCATGAAAACGCGACGTGAGGATGTGGTCATAAAAATACTCCGAGAGGATTAAAAAAGTCATGGACAGAACAACCTCTGAGCTTGCCACGGTTTGGCTTGACCTTCGGTTTTTGCACCGTTTGGTTAGTAATTTGGTCGGGATTAACGCCACGTCCGTTTGCAGCTCTGACGCCTCTCCTCCTCCCAGCGCCTCGCTTACATTTTTCGGGGGTGTTTGTTTCAAGCGCTGCTGATTCGTAAGCCGAGTAAGGCCAGGCAAAAGTGCTGGGGCGGCGCAAACATTGCGGGTGCAATGCGATTCCTTTTAACAACATCGAAGGTTCTTCATGTTCCAACACACCAACTTCATCCGTCACTCACTTTTGGCTGGCTTGACCAGCGTGGCCCTGGTGGCGGTTGCCCAAACCCCGGCACCCGCGGCGCCTGCCGCCACACCTACACCCGCACCCGCACCCAAGGCGACAACTTCGGCACCTTCGGCCAAGGACAAAGCTGCTATGGAAGTGGCGTTCTCGCGTGCCGACACCAACGGCGACGGCAAACTGTCAAAAGAAGAGGCCGCGCGCATGCCGGCGATTGCAGCCAAGTTTGAAGCGCTCGACACCAACAACGACGGCAGCCTGAGCATGGACGAGTTCTCGGTGGGCTACATGTCCGCCGCGAACTGACAGCGCTCGCTTGCGCTGGGGCTGAGCTTGTTGAAGACCAGCCCTTTTTCGCTCAATCGGAATCGCGAGCCACATCACGCGCCAGACGCTCGCTTTTCCAATACACATCATCACCGCCCAAACCGTCAAGGTTGGCGCGGTTCAACACGCGGGCCAACACGAACAGCAAGTCACTGAGTCGGTTCAGGTAGTGACGCGGCTCGTTGCGGATGGCCTCTGTAGCGCTCAAGGCCACCAAGGTGCGTTCGGCCCGCCGCGCCACCGTGCGAGCTACGTGGGCGATGGACGCGCTTCGCGTGCCTGCGGGCAAGATGAATTCTTTCAAGCGCGGCAGGGCGTCGTTGTAGTGCAGCAATGCCTCGTCCAGATCAATCACGGCTTGCGCTTTCAACAGCTCGTAGCCGGGGATGGACAGCTCGCCGCCGAGGTTGAACAGCTCATGCTGAATGACTCCCAGCAGCGCGCGCAGATCGTCAGGCAAAGGCTCGGCCAACAGCACGCCGAGCGTGGAGTTGAGCTCGTCCACATCGCCCATGGCCTGCACCCGCAAATGGCTTTTCGGCACGCGCGTGCCGTCGCCCAAGCCGGTGCTGCCATCGTCGCCGGTGCGGGTGGTGATTTGTGTGAGTCGGTTGGACATGCAGGCTCTCAGGGGTGGGAAATGACGCCGCAGCAGTGTATCGGCGCGCGCTAAAGTGAAGCCTTGCAAAGTTCAGGAGACTCTCGATGAATGCACCTGCTGCCCATTTGTTTCAACCTCGGGCATTGCCTGCTGCGATGTTGGACGAGCTCAAAACCCGGTTTGGCGAGCGCTGTTCTACCGCCATGGCGGTGCGTTTGCAGCATGGCCGCGACGAGTCGCCCATCGACGCGCCGCCGCCCGAGGTGGTGGTGTTTTGTGAGAGCAATGCTGACGTGGTGGCAGTGGTTGCGCTGGCCGACCAGCATGCGGTGCCCGTCATTCCTTATGGCGCAGGCTCGTCGCTGGAAGGCCATTTGTTGGCGGTGCAAGGCGGCGTGAGTTTGGACGTGAGCCGCATGAACAAAATCATCTCGGTGCAGCCCGAAGATTTAACGGTGACGGTGCAAGCGGGCGTGACGCGCATGCAGCTCAACAACGAGATTCGCCACACCGGTTTGTTCTTCCCGATAGACCCCGGAGCTGACGCCAGCCTGGGCGGCATGAGCGCCACGCGCGCCAGCGGCACCAACGCCGTGCGCTACGGCACCATGCGCGAAAACGTGTTGGGCTTGACCGTGGTCACCGCGCAAGGCCAGCTGATCCACACCGGCACGCGCGCGCGCAAATCATCGGCAGGGTACGACCTCACGCGTTTGATGGTGGGCAGCGAAGGCACGCTGGGCGTGATGACTGAGATCACGCTGAAGCTGTATCCGCAGCCTGAAGCGGTGTCGGCCGCCACTTGCACATTTCCCAGCATCGACGCGGCTGTGCGCACCACCATCCAGCTCATCCAAATGGGCATTCCGATTGCGCGCTGCGAGCTGCTGGACGCGCATGCGGTGCGGGCGGTGAACCGCCACGACAAGCTCGCTTTGACCGAAGCGCCGATGTTGCTGATGGAGTTTCACGGCAGCGCGGCCAGCGTGAAAGAGCAAGCTGAGTCGGTGCAAGAAATCGCTACCGAATGGGGCGGCCAAGGCTTCCTGTGGGCCACCACACCCGAAGACCGCACCAAGCTGTGGGCCGCGCGCCACCGCGCTTACTTCGCGGGTTTGCAGCTCAAACCCGGCTGCCGCAGCGTGACCACCGACACCTGCGTGCCCATTTCGCACTTGGCCGAGGCCGTGACCATCGCTTCAGAAGAAGCCGAAGCAGCCGGCCTGACGCACTACATCGTCGGCCACGTGGGCGACGGCAACTTTCACATCGCGTATTTGATCGACCCCAACATCCCCGCCGAGCGCGAACTGGCCGAACGCCTGAACCTGCAATTGGTGGAACGCGCCTTGAAAATGGGCGGCACATGCAGCGGTGAGCACGGCATCGGCCTGCACAAAATGGGCTTCTTGGTGACCGAGGCCGGCGAAGGTGCAGTGGCCATGATGCGCAGCGTGAAACAAGCGCTAGACCCGAAAAACATCATGAACCCGGGGAAGATTTTCACGGCCTGAATTGAGGTCCAAAGCTAGGATCAAAAAACAAAAGCCGCCCGTTCGAAGGGGCGGCTTTTTCATGGGCGATACCTGCTGGTGTCAGAACTTTGGTGCGGGCAAGTCAGACTCGTCAATGGCCTTGCAGTTCATCGCCATCGATGCTAAACGCTCGTCTTGAGAGTTGAGCATTTCGCCGGTCAGGTCGCCAGTTGATCGGTCGATGGACATGCGAATTTTGGCCACGCGCTTCAAGTTGGGGTGCCATACAAACAAAGCCCCACGCCACCAGTCGTACAGCGCCACTGAATCACTTCGAACGCCCGGCACGCGGTAGCTCATGCTGTAGGACACCGGTGACACGTCGTACTTCAGCCGCTCACCGACAGGCATCACGTTGGACTTTTGAATCAAGGCCGTGGTGTTGTTGTCGCGCAGCGCCAAGCTGACGTTGCCCGCCATGCTGTCTTTGCCCGCGTTGACTTTGCCTTCGCATTGCAGATAAGCGAAGAAGTCGGCTGCGGCTGCGGGTTGCCATGTCAGCGATGCAAGCACCGCGCAAAGCGAGCCCGCAAGCTTGCTCAAAATTCGGCCAGACAGGTTGAATGTCCTCATGTGCGTGCCTCTTTGTTAGGTCAAGTTCGTGAGATCAAGTGCCTGCTGGCTTTTTCTTGACAGGTGTGGCCGGAACTGGCTTGGCAGCTTGGTCAACTTCTTTCGAAGCCGCTGTGCTGCCACCTTGAACGCCCAGCGTTCCGCCCGTGCCCAAGCCGCCCTTGACGGTTTGCGCTTTGTAAGCACGAACCGACTGAACCATCTTGTTGTAGGCGTCAGCAAATGAAGCCATCAGCACTTTGCCCTGCGGCGTGCTAGTGAAAGCACTGGCACCTGCGCCACCGCCTGCACCAAACAGCGCGCCCATGCCGCCAAAGTCGGTGTTGGTGGCGTAGCCTTCAGCGGCGGCCAATTGCACCGACGAGCGGTTGTCGATCAGCGTGAGCACGGTGCCCGCTTCGTTGGTGGAGAAGTTACCCGCCACAGCACCCAACAACGCAGCTCTGCCGCCCAGCAAACCGCCGATGCCAGCCAAGCCGCCTTTGGTGCCGCCCCGGTCAGAGACGATCACTTCAGGAATCATGGTGAAGTCGGCGGCGGCGATTTGGCCGGTGCCGACGTTGCTGCCAGCGCGGCCTTCTGCACCGCGCATGAGGTCGCGCTCGGCGTTGCCTGCGGCCAAACCACGGCCGCGGTCAACGATGATGAAGCAGTTGGATTGCTGTATCAGCAAGCGCAAAACCGGCAAGGTCGAACCCGTGCCGTAACGTGATGCGTAGGTGGCGTACCAACCGGCGCTGGTTTGCTCGTCAATGCGAATGGTGCCCAGCGTGGCGGGGCAGCTTTCCAACTTGGAGTTGGCACCGGTGGCAGTGGCACCACCCGCCGAGCCCGTGCCGACAGTGGCGCTTTGGCCGTTCGACTGCGGCGTGGTGGCCAAGCAACCTGTGAGCACCAAAACGGCAGCGCCCATGGCTGCTGCCAGCTTGGCGACGCGCCATGAAGGAACGGATTCACTTGACGATTTTGCGTGTGCGAACTTCGCGAATTCCATGCAGATCTCCACTGGTTGAAACGGTTTTGAGGGTGCGAACAGCGCAAGCGCCGACTGGGCACCGATAACCGCGACTGTATTACAGGGTCACTGTATTTGACCCCCCCAGAAGGGTGGGAACAACCGCCCGGTTGGCGCGATAGGACACAGAAGTCCGAGATTTATTTCGCAACTTCATGGTGCCTGCAAGGCGGCGTCGCGTCCAACAAGCGTGGCTCACTGTGTTGCCAGTCAGTGCTTGCCTGTCATGTCAACGCTTCGGCGTCGTGACTTGTGCCGCGCCTGCTGCCATCGATGCCAACTTGGCGTAAACAATGTCATCGTCAACGGCGCCGAAACCGGCAAAGGTGCCGAAGCCGCAGTCGCTGCCTGCGATCACGCGGTCTGCACCGACGATGTCAACGAAGCGCTGCAAACGTTGCGCCACGAGTTCGGGGTGTTCGATGAAATTGGTGGTGGTGTCCAGCACGCCCGGGATCAGCACTTTGTCTTGCGGAATTTGCGCCCGCATGTCGCGGATGGTGGCCCACTCATGGCCGTGGCGCGGGTTCGCGGTCTCAAAAAGCAGGCCCTGCGGTTTGGCCTTCAACACCGTGGGCAAGATGGTGGCCAACGGCACATCTTTATGGTGCGGGCCTTCGTAATTGCCCCAGCACACGTGCATGCGCACGCGCGCAGCCGGAATGGCAACCAAAGCAAAATTCAGCGCTTCCACATGCTGCTCAATGCGCTTGAGGTAGGCAGCTTCGTCCAGGTCTTTGTACATCATGTGGCGACCCAGGCCGAGGTCGGGCGAGTCGATTTGCAGGATCAGCCCCGCATCGACGATGGCGTGGTATTCGTGGCGCAAGGCGTGCGCCAGCGCCTCAAGATAAGCGTCGTCGCTGGCGTAGTGCTGGTTGGGTTGAAACAAGGCCACAACACCGGGCGAAGCCGAGTTCATGAACATCTGCTTCGCACCGTGGCGCGCAGCGGCGGCTTTCAAATGCGCGATGTCTTTGTGCAGCGGCGCCAGCGTTTTCACAGCAATCGGCCCTACGCAGCAAGGCCGGCGGTAGTTGGGCGTGCCGCCGCTGCTGGAAAGCCGTTTCATGAAGCCGGGGTAGTCGGTGAGATCAGACGGCGTGCGGCGCGGGCTGTCGCCGTCAAAGCCGGTGTAGCGGTCTTTAATGTAGGTGGCGTAACTGATCTTGCTCATTTCGCCGTCGCTGACGATGTCCACACCCGCTTCCACCTGACGCGCCACGCAGGCGTCGATGGCCCCAGCCATCACCGCATCAAAGGTGGCCTCATCGACTGCCTCACCTTGCTCGCGCGCAAAAATTTGGTCCACCACCGGTTGGCTGCGCGGCAGGCTGCCGACATGGGTGGTCAGGATGCGGTTGGGGTGGGTCACAGTGAAACTCCTTGGTGCAAGTCGGAAAGACAGGGCTAAAAACAAAATCCGCTCGGTCTGCGGTGACGAAGCCTGATAAGAGACTTCAACACCTCAGCCCGAACGGACTTCTATTTGCTTTTGGGTCTAAAAATCAGGCGGGTCGCAACCTCAAATCAAAGATTGCTGTAAGCCAGCTTGATACCAAAGGTGCGAGGAGGCGCGCCGCTGACCTGCAATGCGCCACCACCGCCCCAGGTAAAGCGGTTGATGGTTTGCTTGTCGGTGAGGTTGTCAACATAGCCCTGCACCGACAGCTTGTCGCTGATGCGCCAGTTGAGTTTGAAATCGGCCTTCGCGTAAGCGCCCTGCTTTTCAATTTCGGCGTTGGTCGGCTGGCCGTAATAACCGCTGGAGAAATTCACCGCGAGCATGGGCGTGACGGTTCCGCCACCGACAGCAATGTCGTATTTGGCGAACACCGAGCCCTGGTAGGTTGGCGAGTAAGGCAGGCGCTTGCCGCTCAAATCGCAGCCGTACGAGGCGGCCGGTTGGCCGGTGCCGCCCGTGCCGGGGGTGACGCCGCAGTTGTAGCCCGGCGCAAAAATACGCTTCTGCCCGGCCGGTGCGATCACGATGCCGTTGGCGTCGGTTTGCGGGGTGAGCTGGGTGGCATCGGTCACCAAAATTGAGGTGCCAAATGGCAAGGTGACGTTGGGGAAGCTGCCGTACTTCGCGTCCAGCAAGGCCATGGTGCCGCCCAAGGTGAGGGCCGAGCTTTGACGCCATTCGATCTCGGCTTCAAGGCCTGTTGACTTGGCTTTGGCAGCGTTGAAGATGGCAGAAATCGTGGCCGTGCCAATGGGCACTTGACGCTGCTCTTGCAAGTTGGTGTAGCTGTTTTGGAAGGCGGCTAAGTTCACTTGCAGCGTGTTGCGCAGGAAACGGTTTTTGCTGCCCACTTCCAAAGCGGTGACTTCTTCTGGCTCAAACGTGCGCACCGAAGCGATTGCTTGGCCGGGGTTGAAGCCGCCTGAACGGAAGCCGGTTGACACACTGGCGTACACCAACTGGTCGTTGTTCAACTTGTAGTCGAGTGCCAGCTTGCCGGTGGCTTTGCTGAAGGTGGCGTCGTCGTAGGTCAGGCCGATCAAGGTGTTGGTGTTGGGAATGCAGTTGTAGCCGGGCAGGTTGTTGCTTCCCATGCAATTGCTGGTGCCCGCCGTGCCGTACACGCTGCTGTCAGGCAGCGGTGTGTTCAGGTAAATCTGCGAGGCGGTGGTGAGGGCCGCAGCGGTGTTGGATGACTTGAACGACTTGCGGTCGCGGGTGTAGCGTGCACCGGCCGTGGCAGTCAACGCGTCAGACGCTTTGAAGCTGAGCTGGCCGTAAATTGCTTTGGAGTCGGTGGTGGGCAACTGGTTGTCGTAGAAGCCAGTGTTTTGTACCGCCAAGCTCAGCTCGGTGGGCCGGTCAAGCGAGCGAATCACGCGCGGAAATTGCTGCTGCGCAAGGGTGCCTTCGAGCTTGTCTTTGAAAAAGTAAACACCGGCCACGTAGCTGATGGGGCCGCTGCCTTCCGACAGGATCTGGAATTCCTGCGTGAAAGTTTTGGCGGCGGTTTTTTGCTGGTCTACGGCAATCGTCGATGCAGACATGTCGGAGTCGGCATCGCGCACCGAAGACATGTCGGCATAGCTGGTGATCGACTTCAACGTGAACGCGGGCAAGCGGTAAGACAAATCAAGGCTGGCGTTTTTGTCGCTGAAGTTGAGCTTGGTCTGGTAGTCGGTGTCAATGCGATACACATTGCCTGCGGCGTAGATAGGAATGCCCAAGTCCACGCCCGTGCCCACGGCGTTGGTGGTTGTGCCTGCGCCTGCGCCCTGCGAGCGGGTGCAGTCATTCACGCCGTCACGGTTGCCGCCACGTGGGTTGATGATGGTCAGCGACGCATTGAACAGCTGTTGGCACGACGGCGTGTGCACGTAAGTGCCCGCCTGTTTGTAGCCGAAGGCCGAGCCGCCGTTGCCGCGTTGCTCGGTGATGTCGGCACGGAACACGGCTTCCAACTCGCGCGAAGGTTTGAATTTGAACGAAGCGCGCAGGTACTTCAGGTCTTGGTCGAACAGGTCAGCGGCAGGGTTGTAATCGTTCTTCACCCAACCGTTGGCTTTTTCCATTGCCGCTGCGACGCGGAAGGCAGCCGTGTCGGCCAGCGGCACATTCAACACACCTTCGAAACGCAACTTACCGTAGCTGCCCGCACCCAAGCTGGCACCGGTCTCAAACGACTTCAGCTCTGGCGCCACGCTGGTGATGACGATGTTGCCGCCAAAGGTATTGCGACCGAACAGCGTGCCCTGCGGGCCGCGTTGAATCTCAACCCGGCTCACGTCCACAAAACTTGACAGCGCTTGCTGTGCGCGCGATTTGTACACGCCGTCCACGAAGTACCCGATGGTGGTGTCGCCGTTCACAGCCACGTTCTCGGTGCGAACACCGCGAATCGCAGGCCGGGCGTCAGAACCCGAGCGGCCGAAAGTGAAGCCGGCCGACATGCCCTCCATTTGAGAAAGGTCGGTGATGTTGCGTTCGGCCAGCGTGGCACCTGTGACGGCGGTGACGGAAACCGACACTTTTTGCGCGTCTTCGACGCGGCGGTTGGCGGTGACGGTGACGGTGCCCAACTGCGCAGGGTCGGCTGCCTGACCTGCCGGAGCCGTCTGCGCGACTGCCGCGCCAGCCCCGGCTAGGCCCCAAGCTCCCAATGCCAACGCGATAGCGTGAACCAAGGGTGTGACTGCCAAGCGGGACGCATTCGTCATCGTGATTCTCCAGGCGCCGTGGCGCGGGGTGTTGAAAGGGTGAGGCAAAGTCGTGCCTCTGAGGATGTTGCAAGCGTATGCAACTCAGCGGAAAATCGCGCTGCGGAAAACCCTAGTGCCCACACAAAAGCCGACGCTGAATACTCAAGCACAACGAAATCAATTTGAACGATGCAGAACAAACCTGACCCCCAGTTGGCGCTGATGAAAGCCAGCGTTTGGCGCCTCTTGCAGGCCCTGCCCGGCCCAGACTCAGCAGGTGCGCTGCGTGAACATTTGGCCCCCGACGCAAGCTGGTTCGTGTCGCATCCGCACAACGAACTGGTCGGCTCCAGCGCCATTCATGAGCAGCTGTACGCCCCGCTTCAAGCCGCGTTTCCTGACTTAGAGCGTCGCTGCGATTTGTTTTTCGGCGGCGAGTGGATCAGCCCGCCGGTGAGTGAGGTCGGGCACTCGCCGCCCGAGCTGCGCGGCGAAGGTTGGTGGGTCACGACCACCGGTCACTACCTGGGCACTTTCAAGCGGCCCTGGCTTGGCATTCCGCCCACCGGTGAGCCCGCAGCCCTTCGCTTCGGCGAGTTTTATCGCTGGCAAGTGGGGGCCGACGGCGTGGGTCGCATCACCGAAGCGCGGGTGTTGCTGGACATCGTCGACCTGGCGCGACAAGCCGGTCGCCGCATCTTGCCGCCCAGCAGCGGGCTGGAGTGGCTGGTGCCCGGACCGGCAACGCACGACGGGCTGCAGTTGGGCTCGGCCGACCCCGCGCAGGGCGCTGAAAGCATGCGGCTGACGTTGGAAATGTTCAAAGGCTTGTGGCGCTTTGATGGCAAGAATCTCGACTCCATGGACATGCCGCGCTACTGGCATCCGAACATGATGTGGTACGGGCCTGGCGGCATTGGCAGCATGCGCGGCGTGAGCGGTTTTCAACGCCACCACCAAGCGCCGTTCTTGCACGCATTTCCAGACCGCGGCAGCCCCAGCGCGTTGCCGCGTGGCCACCGCTCGCGCATCGCCGAAGGGGCCTACGTGGGTTCCACAGGCTGGCCCAGCGTGCGTGCCACGTTCACCGGCGACTACCTTGGCGTGAAGGCCACCGGCAAGCCCATCAACATGCGGGTGATGGACTGGTGGCGCAACGACGGCCAACTGCTGACTGAGAACTGGGTGCTGATCGACCTGCCGCATCTGATGCTGCAAATGGATGTGGACTTGCTGGCGCGCCTGCGTGACGATTGACGTGACGGCAAGGGTGCAATCGCACCTCAACACTCTGAGGGTATTTCGCGATGCATACGCATGCAAGCTTGGCGATACCATCTCCAAACGGGCTCGCCGCTTGATGAACCCAGCCCACTTCAAATGACCATAGAGCCTGAGCGTGTTTCAAGCGTTTGCCCAAGCTGCCCGGTGTCGATTTCCCATTGAAATCGAGCCGACTTGTAGCGCGTTTGAACACCTCATTAGTAAAAAGGAAACCCCGTGATTCGCCACCTCAAACGCGGCCAAAGTGCCGCCGCCCATGCCGACGCTGATGCCAAAGTGCGCAGCACCGTCGAAGGCATTTTGAAAGACATCGAGGCGCGCGGCGACGATGCCGTGCGCCACTTCTCACGGCAATTCGACCAGTGGGATCCCGCCGATTTCACGCTGTCGCCAGCGGCAATCGAAGCGGCCGTCAAGCAGCTGTCGGCGCGCGAAGTTGAAGACATCCGTTTTGCGCAAACCCAGGTGCGCGGCTTCGCGCAGATTCAGCGCGATTCCATGCGCGATGTGGAAGTTGAAACACTGCCGGGAGTGGTGTTGGGACACAAACACATTCCCATCAACGCAGTCGGCTGTTATGTGCCCGGCGGCAAGTACCCGCTCATCGCCTCGGCCCACATGAGCGTGCTGACCTCCAAAGTGGCTGGTGTGCCTCGCGTGGTGGCCACCGCGCCGCCTTACCAAGGCGCGCCTCACCCGGCCATCGTGGCGGCCATGCACTTTGCGGGCGCCGACCAAATTTTGGTGCTGGGCGGTGTGCAAGCCGTGGCCGCGATGGCCATCGGCACGCAAAGCGTGCAAGCGGTGGACATGCTGGTGGGCCCGGGCAACATGTTTGTTGCCGAGGCCAAACGGCAGCTTTACGGCCGCGTGGGAATCGACCTGTTCGCGGGGCCAACCGAAACGCTGGTGATTGCCGACGACAGCGTGGACGGTGAAATGTGCGCCGTGGATTTGCTGGGTCAGGCTGAGCACGGCCCAACCTCGCCCGCTGTGTTGCTGACCACCAGCGAAAAACTCGCACACGACACGATGGCCGAGGTCGAACGGCAATTGAACATTCTTCCGACGGCTGGCATCGCGCGCCAAGCCTGGGCCGAACACGGCGAAGTCATCGTCTGCGACACCGACGACGAAATGTTGGCCGAGGCCAACCGCATCGCCAGCGAACACGTGCAGGTCATGACGCGCGACCCCGACTGGTTTTTGCAGCGCATGACCAACTACGGCGCGCTGTTTTTGGGCCCGCGCACCAATGTGAGTTTTGGCGACAAGGTGATCGGCACCAACCACACCCTGCCCACCAACCGCGCCGCGCGCTACACAGGCGGCCTGTGGGTGGGCAAATTTTTGAAAACCTGCACCTACCAGCGTGTGCTGACCGACGAGGCCAGCGCGGCCATCGGCGCGGTGTGTTCGCGCTTGTGCCACATGGAAAATTTTGCCGGTCACGGCGAGCAGGCCAACCTGCGCGTGCGGCGCTACGGCAAGCAGCCTGAGCTGCCTTGGTACCAGCCGGTGCCTGCTGCCAACTGATCCGATGTGAATCTGATGTGAACATGTCTGCGCCCTTGCCCCAACTTCCGCGCACGCCCAGCTTGCGCCTGGACGGTCGCCGCGCGCTGGTGACGGGCGCTGGGCGCGGCTTGGGTTTGGCCTGCGCCGCTGCTTTGGCCGAAGCCGGTGCCGAGGTCTGGTTGGCGGCGCGCAGCGCGACCGAAGTGCAAGCCGCCGCCGCCGCACTGCGCGAGCGCGGTGATCGCGCGCATGCCCTGGCGCTGGACGTGACCGACAACGCCGCGGTGCTGCAAGCCGTGGCTGAAGTCGTCAGTCAGCACGGCCCGTTCCAGGTGCTGGTGAACAACGCGGGCACCAACCGGCCCAAGCCTTTTGATGAAGTCACAGCCGACGATGTCGACGCCTTGTTGGCGTTGAATGTGAAGGCCGCTTTCTTTGTGGCCCAAGCGGTGGCCAGCGGCCTGAAAGCGGCAGGGCTGCCGGGCAGCATTGTGCAAATGTCATCGCAAATGGGGCATGTGGGCGGCGCGAACCGAACCATTTACTGCGCCAGCAAACATGCGCTCGAAGGCATGAGCAAAGCATTGGCGGTGGAGTTGGGGCCGCACGGCATTCGCGTCAACACCGTGTGCCCCACCTTCATCGACACGCCTTTGACGCACGACTGGCTGGCCGCACCGGCCTTTCGCGATCAGGTGCTTGGCAAGATTGCCTTGGGCCGTGTGGGCCGGGTCGAAGACGTGATGGGCGCGGTGCTGTTTTTGGCAGGCGATGCGTCGGCCCTGGTCACCGGCTCGGCGCTGATGGTGGACGGCGGATGGACGGCGGCATGATGGGCAGTTCGCGTCGTCCATCCAGCGATCCACTCCAGGTGAAATCCAATGTTTTGCCGCCTGGACGCAGCCGAGTGCCCGGCGCGGTGAACCGTCACAACGTGACCAGTTTTGATGTGGCGCGCTTGGCCGAGGTGTCGCAATCGGCCGTCAGCCGCAGCTTCACACCCGGTGCCAGCGTGGCCCCTGTGACCCGCGCTCGGGTGTTGGACGCCGCGCGCAAGCTGGGCTACCGGCCGAATGCCATTGCCAGCACGCTGAGCACCGCGCGCAGCCGCATGATTGCTTTGGTGGTGTCCAATTTGCAGAATCAGTTTTACCCGGTGGTCATCGAAGCTTTGTCGCAGCGTTTGCAAAAAAACGGCTACCACGTGCTGTTGTTCGTCACGCAAACTGAAGACGCCGATGAGCTGTTGGTCGAGCTGCTGCGCTACCAAGTTGACGGCATCGTGATGGCCTCGACGCAGCTGTCGTCCAGCCTGGCGCAGCAAATAGCCGACGCCCGCGTGCCGGTGGTGATGTTCAACCGCACCAGCATCAAAGGGCGCATCAGCACCGTCAGTTCTGACAACCTCGCAGGCGGCCGCGCCGTGGCCCATTTTTTGGCCGACGGCGGTCACCGCCGCGTGGCCTACGTCGCCGGCGCGGAAGATTCGTCCACCAACCACGACCGCGAAGAGGGCCTGCGCGCCGGGCTGGCCGAACGCGGCTTGCGGGTGGTGGCGCGCGCGGTGGGCGACTACGCGTTCGAGCGTTCGGCGCTTGCCACCCAAGAGCTGTTTGGCAGCTTGGTGGCCAGCCGCGAAAGGCCCGACGCGGTGTTCGTGGCCAGCGACCACATGGCGTTCGCCGCCATCGACACCTTGCGCGGAGCCTTGGGGCTGCGGGTGCCAGAAGACGTGTCGGTGGTGGGCTTTGACAATGTGCCGCAAGCCGATTGGGGCGCTTACCGTTTGACCACCGTGCGGCAAGACGCCGTGCAGATGATCGAAGCCACTGTGCAAATGCTGCTGCAACAACTTGAGGACGACGCCGTAACGCGCGACCATGTGGTGATACCCACCGAATTGGTGGTGCGTTCGTCAGCGAGATTGCCAAGATGAGTGCCGAAATGACAGACGACACAAGTGCCAACATAAACCCCACGCTGCCCGGCTTCGACGCCGAATTCACCAGCCTGGACGACTACATCCGCGTCATCACCGCACGCATTTGGGAAGGGCGACAAATCGACGCCATCCACCGCTACTACAGCGCCGACTGCGCCGTGATCACGCCCGGCGGCACCAGCCAGGGCGTGGACACCGTGGTGCGCGGCACGCTGGAAACGTTGCATCAGTTTCCTGACCGGCGGTTGCTGTGTGAGGACGTCATCACCGCAGGTAATTCGGGTACAGCAGGTGGTTCGGGTACAGCAGGTGATTCAGTTGCTGCTGGTGACAACAGCCTGGGCCATCTGTCCTCGCACCGCATTGCATCCACCATGACGCACCGTGGCGATGGCGCGTTTGGCAGCGCGACCCAGCGGCAGGTGCAGGTGCGCACCGTGGCCGACTGCGTCTGCGTGGCCAACCGCATCGTGCACGAATGGCTGGTGCGCGACCAAGGTGCCATTGCCTTGCAACTCGGCAGCACGCCACAAGCCCTGGCGCGCGCATGGCTGGCCAGCAAGGGCGCGCCGCGACTGCCGCTGCATCAACCGCCAGCACCGGCACATTGGCAAGACCCGATGCACACCACACCCGGCGCGCAACTGCTGGGCGACACCTACCGCGCGCTGTGGGCCGGTGATTTGACGGCCCTGCAACGCGGCTGCGACGAGGCCATTGCCTTGCAACTGCCAAACGGTCAGGCCACCTTTGGCGTGGATGCGGCCGAGGCCTTCTGGTTTGGCTACACCGCCGCCTTCAGCGGTGCCACGCTGCACATCGACAGCCTGTGTGAACGCATAGAACCAGGCCGCACACCGCGCGTGGCCATGCGCTGGCGATTGACAGGCCATCACACCGGCAGCGGGCGCTTCGGTGCGGCCACGCAGCATCCGGTGGAGATTTTGGGCATCACCCACGCCGAGGTCGATCACAGCCGCCACCGCATCTTGCGCGAGTGGGTGCTGGTGGACGAAGTGGCGCTGTGGATGCAGCTGCTCAGCGTTTGACGCCGTGCTGTTCGCACAACAAAAAACATCACCCAACCCCGTGCGGATTGACGTGCTCGCTCGGTCGAAAACACAAATCCAAGCCGTAAAGGCTGACGCATTCACGCTAAAAAAATACAGACAAAACGCGCTCGGATGGAAGTGTTCTTTCAACCGAAACCAAGACCACAAACCACCCCCGTTCGGGCTGAGGTATCGAAGCCCCGCGCAGCCCACCCCAACCAGTCGTGAGCAACCATGGCCGGTCCCTGGCTTGACACGTTGAAAGCACCGCCATGGCCCGCATCCAGCTGAAAAACATCGCCAAGCGTTGGGGCGCGTCCACCGCCGTCGAGCCGATGTCGCTGGACATTGCCGATGGTGAATTCTTGGTGCTGCTGGGGCCCAGCGGCTGCGGCAAAACCACCACCATGCGCATGGTGGCCGGGCTGGAAGACCCCAGCGACGGCGAGGTGTGGATAGGCGATCGCTGCGTCAATCAGCTAGAGCCCAAGGACCGCGATGTGGCGATGGTGTTTCAAAGCTACGGCCTCTATCCCAACATGACGGTGGCTGAAAACATCGGCTTCCCGTTGAAGATACGCGGGCTGCCCAAGGCCCAAATCGAACCTGCGGTGCACAAGGCCGCGCAGCAGGTGGAGTTGATGGATTTTTTGCAGCGCCGGCCCAAAGAACTGTCGGGCGGTCAACGCCAGCGGGTGGCACTGGCACGCGCCATCGTGCGTCAGCCAGCGGTGTTTTTGATGGACGAGCCGCTCAGCAACCTGGACGCCAAGTTGCGCGTCACGATGCGCGCTCACATCAAGCACCTGCACCACAGCCTGGGAGTGACCACCATCTACGTCACGCACGACCAAATTGAGGCCATGACCTTGGCCGACCGCGTGGTGGTGATGAGCCGCGCGCGGGTTCAGCAAATCGGCAGCCCGCTCGACATCTACGAGCGCCCTGCAAATTTGTTTGTGGCCGGTTTCATCGGATCGCCGCCGATGAACCTGCTGCCCGGCAGCCTGCAAGGCCATGTGTTCAGCGCGCCGGGTGTGCGCATTGAGGGCTTGGCCTGCGCAGATGCAAACGACGTGGTGCTGGGCGTGCGGCCCGAAGACTTGAGCGTGGTCGCCGCAGACGACGCCGCGGCCGCGCTCACGGCCGAGGTGTTTGCCTTTGAGCTGACGGGCGATGCCACGCTGGTGACCCTCAAACACGGCAACCTGATGGTGACGGCGAAAGCGGGCAAAGACCACCGCAGCGCATTGGGCTCGCGGGTTGGCTTCAGCGTGAACCCGGCGCGCTGCCATTTGTTTGATGCAGGCACGCAAGCGCGCATTGCATTGAAGACTGGCTCGGGCTCTGGCGCGGGCGCGGGTCCAGGCTCAGGCGCGGGTTCAAGCGTTCAACCATGACAGCTCCGGTCGCATTTCGCCGCCGTGCTCTGCTGCTCGCGGCGGCGGCAAGCCCGGTGGCGGCGCAGCCGCTGGGCGCCGGTGCTGCCGCCACCTTGGTCTGCGCCAACGTGGCGGGCGCAGGCGAAGTGCAATTGGTGGGCAACAGCTTTCCTGCTGTCGCGCACATTGCGCGCATCGCTGAAAGCTGCACGCGGCCGGGGCTGCGTGTTGCGTTCAAGTTGACGCCGCAGGCCAGCGTCGAGACCGAGCAAGCCTTCGCCGCCACAGGGCGTTCGCCCTTCGACGCGGCCATCGTGTCGATGTCGCTGTTTGCCAGCCTGTACGCACGCAGACAGTTGCAGCCGCTGACCGATCTGGTGCAAAGCTTCGGCGCGCGCTACCGGCTGGAAGAGCGCATGCTGGTGCGCGTGGACGGCGAGGTGATGGCCATTGCGTTTTTGCAAAACACGCAAAACCTGTACTACCGCGCCGACCTGTTTGCCAAACACCAACTCGCCGTGCCGACCGACTATCTGCAAATGGTGCAAGCGGCGGCGGTGCTGAAACGCGACGAACCCACCATCAGCTTTCCGATTGCGCAGGGCTTTGCAAAAGGCTTCGACTGCGGCACCGAATTCACCAACATCCTGGCCAGTTTGGGCGGACGCTTTTTTCAACCCGGCAGCGCCCTGCCCCAGTTCAACAGCGAGTTCGGCGTACAGGCCATCGACACCATGCGCAGCCTCATGCCCTACATGACGCCGAATGTGCTGGCCAGCAACGCCGACGATGTGGTGAACCAGTTTCAGCAAGGCAAGGCCGCGATGGGCGTGCTGTGGGCCAGCCGCGCAGCGCGCATGGACGACGCCGCCGCCTCGCGCGTGGTGGGCAAGATGCAATTTGCGGCGGCACCCGCCGCGCGGCCTGGCGGGCGCACCGCTGCACATTTGTGGTGGGACGCCGCCGTGCTGCCGCGCAACAACCCGCGCCAGCGCGAAGCCGCCTTTCATGTGTTGATGGAAAGCCTGTCCGAAAACGCCGTGAGGCGCGGCAACAGCTTGGGGCTGTGGGTGCGCTCGGTTTTTGAGCCCGGTCGTTTTGGCACCGGCGTGGCTTTGTCGCAAGCTGCGGGTGCCCCGGTGTGGTCGAGCGAGCCCTTCTTCAGCTTGGCTCATGCCGAGGTCGGCAAGTTGTTGCCCGAAGCGCTGGTGGGCAGCCGCAAGCCGCAGGCCGTGTTGGATGCGGCGGCCGCTGCCTATGCGCGTTCGGCCACCCTCAAAGGCTTTATCAAGCAAGGGGCCACGGCATGAAGCCGCGCAGTTTTGCAAGCTTTGTGGGCCCGTCGGTGCTGCTGATGTTGGCGCTGCTGGCGCTGCCCTTGGCGATGACGGTGCTGCTGTCGGTGCGCAATTGCGCGCTGGAGATGGAGCTTGCCACCGTGCAGCAAACCGGCCCCTTCGGCGCGCACAGCGTCACCACGCAGCGTGCCAAAGTCGAAGCCAGCGGCAAAGCGGTGCAGGCGTGCAGATGGGTTGGGCTGGACCACTACCGAACGGTGCTGGGGCTGGACAACACCAAACCGCCTGCCGCTGTTTTGGCATCGACCATAGCGGCCAATGCTGGCAATGCTGGCAGGGCAAGCGCGGCAGACACCCGCGACGCACTCCCCGAGTTTGTGTCGGCCCTGCGCTTCACGATGCTGTACGTGGTGGCCACCACGCCGTTTGTGCTGGGCGGTGGTTTGCTGCTGGCACTGGCCATGAACCGCGTCACGCAGCGTTTGAAAGCGCTGTTCATCGCGGCGTCGTTGCTGCCCTTCATCATTACGCCAGTGGTGGGTGCGTTGTCCATCAAATGGCTGTTTCGCGACAACGGCTTGGTGCCGCATTTGCTTTCGGGCGTGGGCGTGCAGGTGTTCTGGATGGCGCAGGCTTGGTCGGCGCAGTTGCTGGTGATCTTGTACGGCATATGGCATGTGCTGCCGTTCGCCTTCATCGTGTTCTACGCCGGTTTGCAAGGCGTGCCGCAAGACGCGCTGGAGGCCGCCACCATCGACGGTGCCACGCCGTGGCAAAAGCTGCGCTACGTGACGCTGCCGCACCTGATGCCGCTGGTGGTGTTTGTGCTGATGATGCATTTGATGGACGCTTACCGCGTGTTCGAGCCCGTGATGGTGCTGACCCAAGGTGCCTTCACCACCAGCGTGCAGTACCTCACCTACTACGTGCTGCTGCAAGAAGACAACCCGTACAAAGCCAGCGCCGCGTCGGTGTTGACCATCTTGGGCATTGCGCTGTTGTTGATTCCGCTGCTGCGCAAAACCTGGCGCGAGCAGCGCCGCGGAAATTGAATCAATGAAGCCCCAAGCTCACTTCGTTCGCGGCCCCCGAGGGGCGCTGATTTCATGAAGTTCTTATGAAGAAGTCGCCCCTCGGTCAGACCCTGCTCTACAGCGCTTTGGTGCTGTGGCTGGTGCTGGCGGCGTTGCCCGTGCTGTGGACAGCGGTGATTTCGCTGCGCACTTACGTGGATGCGTTCGCCGCGCCGCTGAAGTGGGTGGCACCCATCACCTTCGAGAATTACCGTGGCCTGTGGATAGACCGCGAGTTCTATCGCAACTTCGGCAACACGCTGATCGTCACCTTGGGCACGGTGTGCATTTCGCTGTCGGTGGGTTGCCTGGCTGGCTACGCCTTGGCGCGCTACCGAGGCAGCTTGGGGTTTTGGTTGCTCATCATTGCGCTGGTGTTTCGTGCGCTGCCACATGCCACGCTGTTGCCCAGTTTTCATGCGCTGTTTGACGCGGTCGGCATGCGCAACACCACGCTGTCGCTGATCTTGGTGCTGGTGGCCATCAACCAGCCGTTCACCATCTGGATGCTGCGCAGCTTTTTTGTCAACATCCCGCAAGAGCTCGACGAAGCCGCCATGGTCGACGGCTGCACCCGCTTTCAAGCCTTCCGTCGCATCATCATTCCCGTCATGTGGCCCGGCGTGGTGACCACCGGGTTGTTCAGCTTTTTGCTGGCCTACAACGACTTCATGCTGAGCTCGGCCCTCACCAACGCCGATCGCATGACCATGCCCGCCGCCATTGCCGGTGCCATCACGGCTGAGAGCGACACGCTGCTGATGCAAGGCGTGGCCGGGGCGGTGAGCATCACCATCCCGCTCATCATTCTGGTGGCGTTGTTCCAGAAGCAAATCGTCTCCGGCCTGACACAAGGTGCTGTCAAGGGTTGAGGCCCTGACCACCGTTTCATCACCCTCACCCCACCATGATCCTGACACCCGCCGAACTCACCCGCCGTCACATCCGCCGCAGCCAATACCGCTCTTGCGAC
>JANYJJ010000003.1 GCA_025358485.1 Burkholderiales bacterium
CACCGCGCGCGAACGCATCACGGTAGACAAAGCCAAGCACGATTTGCTGAGTGAAAAACAACCTTCGCTGGAATTCACCACGCCGGAACAACTCGGCGAGCTGGCGGTGTTTTTGTGCTCACCAGCGGGCAACAACGTGCGCGGTGTGGCTTGGGCGGTGGACGGGGGTTGGACGGCTCAATAGGTCAGCACAACATGTCAGAACAGAGGCTCACCTGCTCATTTGCACCGAGCCGTTCACGCTGACGTTCACCAGCGCTTTGTCGGCTTCAACAAGCAGCGACTCGTCGCTGGACGCTGACATCGACTTCATCCGCACGTTCGGCGACGCCGTCATCACCGCTTGCTGCTCAGTATTGACGCTGACCTCGCGAATGGCATACGCGACGTAGCCAAACTGTTTGGCGTAGTCAGCTGCCTTTACGCGAAAGCGCGCAATGGCTTGGGCTGCCACATCGCCCTCCACTTTTTCACGCTGCTCGCGCGACAAGCCGTAGCCCACGCGCGCCACCGTCAGGCTGCTGATGCGGCCCACCAATTGCCCGATGGCAACCATGTCTCGGCCTTCAATCACCAACTCGGTGCTGCCTTGCCAGCCTGAGATGGTGTTGGCTTTGGCATAGCGCGGATACATCGAAAAGTTGCCGGCTTGAATTTCAACTTGCCCTGGCTTGGCGACCTTGCGTGCCTCGGTCAATGCGGCCTCCAGCGCTTGCTTCAAAGCGCTCTGCACCGCGTTGGCTTCGGGACCGTCGCGCGTGACGCTGAGCGTGACCGACATCCAATCTTTGGGCACTTCCAAAGTGGCGCTGGAGACCAAATTCACCACGCCAGCAGGCGGCGCGTCAGCCGCCAAGGCCGATGCGCAAGCGAAGGAAACAAGCAAGCCAAGTGCGATATTTTTCATGTTCGGGTTCATTTTGTAAGCGCGGGAAAACCAAAAAAGCGACGGTGCGCGACCTTACAGCGCGCGGCCTTCGTCAGCCGTTGACACAGCGCAAATCGTCGCTTGAACGCAACCCGGGCGCGCCCCCAAAACGCGCGTCCACCACATACCGCAAGAGTTGTAACAGCAAGTCAAAACCGGCAATTTGAGGGTGCAAACCTGCGCAAAATCGGCTCTGTTACAAATTTTGGAGTTGTCCATGAGCGCATCCGCCACACCTCGCCCCGACCGCATCGCCATCGTTGACGACGATGCCCGCATCCGCGACCTGCTGCGTCGCTATTTGACGCAAGAAGGTTTTGAAGTGCTGCTGGCCGAAGACGCCAAATCGCTGAACCGCCTGCTCACCCGCGAAACTGTCGATCTGATCGTGCTCGACCTGATGCTGCCCGGCGAAGACGGCCTGTCCATTTGCCGTCGTCTGCGTGCTGGCAATGACCTGACTCCGATCATCATGCTCACCGCCAAGGTGGAAGACGTGGACCGCATCGTCGGCCTGGAAGTGGGCGCCGACGACTACCTGCCCAAGCCTTTCAACCCGCGCGAATTGCTGGCCCGCATTCATGCGGTGCTGCGCCGCAGGCCGCATTTGGAAGCGCCCGGCGCGCCCGCCAAAGACGCCATGACCGTCACCTTCGGCCCGTTTGAATTTGACTTGGCGCTGCGCCGCTTGTCCAAAGAAGGCGAGCAAATGGCGCTCACCACTGGCGAGTTTTCTATGCTCAAAGCCTTGGTGCGCCACCCGCGCCAACCACTGTCGCGCGACAAGCTGGCGCAGTTGGCACACGGGCGCGAGTTCGAGCCGTTTGACCGCAGCCTGGACGTGCAAATCTCGCGTTTGCGCAAAATGATCGAGCCAGATGCCGCGCAGCCGCGCTACATCCAAACCGTGTGGGGCGTGGGCTACGTGTTTGTGCCGGACGGCGCCCCTTGATTGCTGTTGCAGCAACCTGACCCAAAACGGCCCCAGCGCATGGGGCCGTTTTTTCGTCTGCTAGATTCAGCCGCACACTCAGCTTTCATCTGCATTCATGGCTCGCAAGCTCGTTGCCCTCAGCCTTTTTTGGCGCACTTTTTTTCTGCTCGCGCTGCTGCTGACCGGCGGCGTGTTCGCGTGGACGCAAACTTTCCGAGCGCTGGAGTTTGAGCCGCGCGCCGTCCAAGCGGCCCAGCAAATCGCCAGCTTGGTGAGCCTGTCGCGCGCCGCATTGCGCGCCACCGACGGCATCAACCGAATCGCCCTGGTCAAGAACATTTCACGCGATGAATCGGTGCGCCTGGTGCCGCGCGAGCCGAAGGACAAATGGGTGCCCTACGAGGTGGATCGGTTCTCGCGCGCCATCGGTCAAGAGCTGCGAACCAACTTGGGTGCGGGTACCTTGGTGGCCAGCGCCGTGAATGGCGCGCAAGGCTTGTGGGTGGGTTTTGACATCGACGCCGACCCGTATTGGATGTTGGCCGACCCCAAGCGACTCGGGACCATGGCGAACAGCACTTTGCTGCTGTGGGGCAGCATTGCGGTGCTGGGCACACTGCTTGGCTCGGTGGCGATTGCACGCCTCATCAACCAGCCGCTGCGTGATTTGTCATTCGCGGCCAGCCGCATCCGCGAAGGTGAATTTGATTCGCATTTGGACGAAACCACGCTGACCAGCGAGATCCGCCAAGTCAACATGGGCTTCAACCGCATGGCGCGTGAACTGGCCAAGGTCGAGCAAGATCGCGCCGTCATGTTGGCCGGCATTTCGCACGATCTGCGCACGCCCTTGGCACGCCTGCGGTTGGAAACCGAGATGAGCGTCAACGACGAAGAAGCCAAGCGCTTCATGGCGCAAGACATTGCGCAGCTGGACGCCATCATCGACAAGTTCATGGACTACGCCCGGCCCGGTGAAACCAAGCTGATGGCGGTGGATTTGGGCAATGTGGTCGAGCGCGAAATGGCCGCCTTCCGCGACCCCATGCAAATTCGCATCACCTCACGGGTAGGCCAAGAAGAACGTGTGATTGCGGACGAAACCGAGATCGGCCGCGTGTTGCAAAACCTGTTTGAGAATGCCCGCCGCTACGGCCGCACCACCGACACCGGCATCGCTGTGGTGCAAGTCAGCTCCGCCCACATCGGCCCGTGGATCATCTTGAGCGTGCGCGACCAAGGCCCCGGCGTAGACCCCGAAAAACTCGCCCACCTGGCCACCCCGTTTTTCCGAGGCGACGCCGCCCGCACTGCCGCCACAGGTGCCGGCTTGGGCCTGGCCATCGTCGATAAAGCCGTGCAACGCATGGGCGGCAGCTTCGACATTGCCAACGCGCTGGAAGGCGGGCTGGTGGTGCATATTCGGTTGAAGAAAGTGACTTGACTCTGGCCTCCGGCAGCTCAGGCTCTTAGCTTCTCAGCTCCTCAGTGCAAACGGGTCTCGGCTTGCGTTGGAAGCGCGATCAACGACGAAAAGTTGGTAGCGCTGTGCGCCGCACTTTTATTCAAGACACGCCTCAACGCCCACCCATCCTCAGCCGCCGCTGCGCCTCTTCCTCGCGTGTGTCGTCAATCTCGCGCATCACGCCGCCCAAGTCCACGCTTCCGGTTTTGCGAACAAACTGACCGGTCAAGGGCGTCTCAGGCGTCAACGCGCCGCTCTCGTACAGCCCCCAAATTTCCTCGCCATAGCGGGTGGGAAGCAAGTGAGGATTGACGCGGCCGAAAAAGTCGCGCAGGTTATCTACGTCGCGCAGCAGCATGCGTTTGGCGTGGTTGTTGCCGGCGGCGTCTACGGCTTGCGGCAGGTCGATGATGACGGGGCCGTCTGCGGCCAGCAGGATGTTGAACTCTGACAAATCGCCGTGCACAACACCGGCGCACAGCATGCGCACCACTTCGGTCAACAGCGTGGCGTGGTGGGCCAGGGCTTCGTCGCGGGTGAACTGCACGTCGTTCAAGCGCGGGGCAGCGTCACCGTCTTGGTTGCACACCAGCTCCATCAACAACACGCCTTCGTGAAAGTTGTAGGGCTTGGGCACGCGCACGCCGACGGCGGCCAAACGGTACAGCGCATCGACCTCGGCGCTTTGCCATGCGGCTTCTTGAGACTCGCGACCGAATTTACTGCCTTTCGCCATGGCGCGCGCTTGGCGGGTGTTTTTGACTTTGCGGTTTTCGGTGTAATCCACGGCTTGGCGAAAGCTGCGGTGGGTGGCTTCTTTGTAGACCTTGGCGCAGCGCGTGTCATCGCCGCAGCGCACCACGTAAACCATGGCTTCTTTGCCGCTCATGAGCTGGCGCACGACGGTATCGATCAGACCCTCGTCGATCAGTGCTTGCAGGCGCGAAGGGGCCTTCATTCACTTACTTTCATTCACGTTCTTTCATTGACTGGACTTCATTGACCAGCTTTCATCAGCAAGCAAACGGCTCGCGTCTCGATAGCTTCACCTTTGCCTACCGGCCCCATGTGTTCGGCGGTTTTGGCTTTCACGCTGACCTGATCCACAGCCAGCAGCAGCGCCTGCGCGATCCGTTGGCGCATGGCCAAGATGTGCGGCGCCATCTTCGGCGCTTGCGCAACGACGGTGCTGTCGACGTTGCTGATTTGCCAACCGGCTGCGCGCACACGGCGCGCAGCTTCGCCCAGCAAGGCAATCGAGTCGGCACCTTTGAACTGCTCAAGCGTGTCAGGAAAATGGTGGCCGATGTCGCCCAGCGCGGCCGCACCAAACAGCGCATCGGTGATGGCATGGCACAGCGCGTCGGCATCGGAATGGCCCATCAAACCGTGGGTGTGCGCAATCTCGACGCCGCCCAAGATCAAGAGGCGGCCGGTGACCAGTGCGTGCGTGTCCCAACCTTCGCCGATTCTGAAAACGGGCAGCTGCGGTTTGTTCATGTTGGGGTTCATATTGACGTCGTCTAGCGTGTACTGAGCAGGCGTTCTGCCAGCGCAAAGTCTGGCGGAAACGTGAGCTTGAAATTCTCCAGCGAGCCACGCACCAGCAGCGGCGACAAACCCATGGCCTCGACCGCGCTGGCTTCGTCGGTGACCTCAGGGCCCGCACGCTTCAATGCAGTTTGCAGCACTCCCAAGCGAAACATCTGCGGCGTTTGCGCTTGCCACTTTCCGGTGCGGTCCAAGGTCGAATCGACGCGTCCGTTAACACCATGCTTCAAAGTATCGGCCACCGGCAAAGCCAACAAGCCACCCACCTCTTCGTCGGCGCACGCGTTGATCAGCGCATCAATCCACTCGGGCCGCACCAAGCAGCGCGCCGCGTCATGCACCAGCACCCAGTCATGCGGCAAGGCACCCAAAGTCACCAAAGCCGCGAGGCCGTTGCTCACCGTTTGAGCCCTGCTGTCGCCGCCATGGCGTGACACCCATCCATTGAAGCCAGCGGCGTGGCCTTCAAACAAAGTGTCAGCCGGGCTAAGCACCACCAAGGTTTGGTCTATGCGTGTGACGTTGGACAAGGCCGTCAAGGTGTGTGCCACGACGCTGCGACCCGCCACAGTTTGATACTGCTTGGGCATCGCTGTGGCGGCGCGCTCGCCGAAACCGGCACAGGGCACGAGGGCGTAAAAGCGCGATTTGCTGGGCGAGGTGCTCAGCATGCCACTCAAGGTGGGAATCTGTGTGGGTTTGGACGGGGTCATCTGCATCGATCCGAGGGCCGAATTCTATAATCGGCTCACCCAATCGCCCCCGGTCACAGCCCGATGGGGCGATTTGCTTTGCCTGTGCCCAATTGAATGTCCATTGATGCAAATTCCCGTCATCCCCACCGGTAAAAAGTTCAGCCTGCCGCGCGCCATGGGATCGGCCGACGCGCTGTTGCTGGCCCGATTTGCGCAGACGCAGAGCGCACAAAAAAAGCTCACCGCCATCGTCACCGCCGAGCCCGCCGACACCCAGCGTTTGGAAGGCGAGCTGGCCTTCTTTGCGCCTGAGTTGCGCGTGGCAGTGTTCCCCGACTGGGAGACGCTGCCTTACGACACGTTTTCGCCGCACCAAGACCTCATCTCCGAGCGCCTGGCCACGCTGTGGCGCTTGTTGCAGCATGGCAATCAAAACGAAGTCGATGTGGTGCTGATGCCCGCCTCCACAGCCTTGGTTCGCTTGGCACCGCCCAGCTTTTTGGCGGGCTACACCTTCAACTTCAAGCAAAAAGAAAAGCTGAACGAAGCCGCGCTCAAGTCGCAGCTCACTTTGGCGGGCTACACGCACGTGACGCAGGTGGTGTCGCCCGGCGAATACGCGGTGCGCGGCGGCCTGATTGACCTGTTCCCCATGGGCTCGCTGGTGCCTTACCGAGTTGACTTGTTCGGCGACGAGGTGGACAGCATCCGCACCTTCGACCCCGACAGCCAACGCAGCCTCTACCCGGTGCCCGAAGTGCGCTTGTTGCCCGGCCGTGAGTTCTCGATGGACGAGGCCGCGCGTACTGCGTTTCGCGCCCGCTGGCGCGAACGCATCGAGGGCGACCCGACCAAAACGCGGCTCTACAAAGACATCGGCGCTGGCATCGCCACTGCCGGCATTGAGTACTACTTGCCGCTGTTTTTTGACAGCACGGCCACCATCTTTGATTACTTGGGTGCCAACGCCACGCTGGCCCTGCACGGCGAAATCGACGAAGCACTGAAACGCTTTTGGTCCGAGACCCGCGAGCGCCACCGCTTCTTGCAACACGACCGCGAACGCCCGCTGCTGCCGCCCGAAGATTTGTTCCTCAAGCCCGACGACTTCTTTGTGTTGGCCAGCGCGCATTCCACCTTGGCGGTGCGCGGCAAAGAAGCCACCGACTGGGCACGAACTCTGCCCGACCTGAGCGTTGACCGCGGTGCACCTGAGCCGCTGAAACGCCTGCAAGCTCACATCGCAGCCACCAGCAGCCGCGTGCTCATCGTCGCTGAAACCGAAGGCCGGCGCCAAAGCCTGTTGGAACTGATGCGCGACAGCCGCATCGAGCCGCCCAGCGTGGCCAGCCTGCTTGAGTTTCAAACCAATACCGAGCGCTTTGCGATTGCCGTCGCGCCGATGGCCGAAGGCTTCTATTGGCACGAACCCGAAGCTGGCCACGACATTCAGTTCGTCACCGAGACCGAACTTTTCGCCACCAGCCCGACCGCGCGAAGGCGTCGCAAGCAAGAACAAGTCAGCGATGTCAACGCGCTGATCAAAGACCTGTCCGAGCTGAAAGTGGGTGACCCGGTGGTGCACATGAACCACGGCATCGGGCGCTACGTGGGCTTGCGAATCATCGATCTGGGGGGTGATGCCAAAGAAGGCGCCAGCGAGTTTTTGCACCTGGAATACGCCGACAAAGCCACGCTGTACGTCCCCGTGGCGCAACTGCACCTCATCAGCCGCTACACCGGCGTCAGCGCCGAAGAAGCACCTTTGCACCGCCTGGGTTCAGGCCAGTGGGACAAGGCCAAGCGCAAGGCCGCCGAGCAAGTGCGCGACACCGCTGCCGAATTACTCAACCTTTACGCCCGCCGCGCCGCGCGCGAAGGTTTTGCATTCCGCTTTTCACCACACGACTACGAAGCCTTCGCGTCGAGCTTTGGCTTTGAAGAAACGCCCGATCAAAAAGCCGCCATTCATGCCGTCATCCAAGACATGGTGTCGCCGCAACCCATGGACCGCTTGGTGTGCGGCGACGTGGGTTTTGGCAAAACCGAGGTGGCTTTGCGCGCTGCATTTGTAGCGGTGACTGGCGGCAAGCAAGTGGCCATCCTGGCGCCCA
>JANYJJ010000053.1 GCA_025358485.1 Burkholderiales bacterium
CCTGCAAGTTGACTGGGAGTTTTTGCCCGCAGCCGTCGACATGGAAACCGCGCTCGACCCTGCCACGCCGTTGATCCATCCCGAGCTGGGCGACAACCTGTGTTTCACCCGCAGCTTGGACACAGGCGGCGTGGACAGTGCTTTTGCGTCTGCGGCAGTCGTCTGCGAAGCCACTTTCAACTTCGGCCGCCACACCGGCGTGACGCTGGAGCCGCGCTGCCAAATTGCCGACTGGAACGCAGGCGATCAGCGCCTGACCGTGTACCACTCGCAGCAAGCCCCGCACATGATGCAAGACCTGTATTCGCGCCAATTCAGCTTGGCCGAGTCGGCAGTGCGGGTGATTTGCAAAGACGTGGGCGGCTCGTTTGGCATCAAGGTGCACGCTTATCCCGACGACTTCGCCACCGTGGCTTTGAGCATGTTGCTCAAGCGCCCCGTGAAGTTTGTGGCCGACCGCCTGGAGTCTTTCACCAGCGACATCCACGCGCGCGAGCACCGCATCAAAGGCCGCATTGCGGCGTCCAAAGACGGCGACATTTTGGCGTTTGAGATTGACGACCTCACCGGCATCGGGCCTTACTCGATGTTCCCGCGCACCAGCGCGATCGAAGGCAATCAGGTGGTCAACCTCACCGGCGGGCCCTACCAACATCAGCATTACCGCGCGCACCTGAAAGTGGTGTTTTTGAACAAAACGCCGACCTGCCAGTACCGCGGCGTGGGCCACCCCATTGCCTGTGCGGTGACGGAAGGCTTGGTCGATTTGGCGGCCAATAAATTGGGCATCGACACGTTGGCCTTCCGCAAGCGCAACGTCATTCGCGACGACGCTTATCCTGCCGTGGGCGCATCGGGCATCAAACTGGAAGTGCTGTCGCACGAAGCCTGCTTGCGCAAAATTGAGCAGCTCATGGACTACCCGGCGCTGCGTGCCGAGCAAGCCGAATGCAAATCGCGCGGCGTGTATCGCGGCATTGGTTTTGCCACCGTCATTGAGCTGACCAACCCTGGCGCGGCGTTCTACGGCGTGGGCGGTGCGCGCATCGCGGCGCAAGACGGAGCCACCGCGCGCTTGGAGCCTTCGGGCGCGGTCACGGTGCTGGTCAGCGTGGGCGAACAAGGTCAAGGCAGCGAAGGCATCTTTGCGCAAATCGCTGCCGACGCCGTGGGTGTGAGCATGAATCAGGTGCGAGTTGTGACCGGAGACACCGACGTCACGCCCTACGGCGGCGGCACCTGGGCTTCGCGCGGCGCAGGCATCGGCGGCGAGGCAGTGTTGCAAGCGGGCTTGGCGCTGCAAGCCAACATCATCAAAGTGGCAGCGGCTGTTTTGAACCGTGATGCGACAACGCTGGCCGTGCGCCGCGATGCGGTGGTTGATGCCGTCAGTTTCGACAGCCTGATGCCGCTGAGCGAACTCGGCCGCGTGGCTTACTTCCGCCCCGACACCTTGCCCGCAGGTTTCACGCCCGAATTGATGGTCACGCGCCATTACGCACAGCGCGACTACCCCTTCATCTTCACCAACGGCGTGCAAGCCTCTTATGTTGAGGTCGACACCGACACTGGTTTTGTCACGCTTCTGAAGCACTGGGCCGTGGAGGACTGTGGCCGCGTCATCAACCCCATGCTGGTCGACGAGCAAATTCGCGGTGCCATCGTGCAGGGCATAGGCGGCGCGCTGTTTGAGGAATGCTTGTACGACGCGACAGGCCAGTTGCTGAACGGCAGCATGGCCGACTATTTGGTGCCCATGAGTGCGGAGATGCCCGACATCGTGGTGGCTCACGTGCAAACACCCACCGCCAGTTCACAGCTCGGGGCCAAAGGCGCAGGCGAGGCGGGCACTGCGGGTGCACCCGCCGCCGTGATGAACGCCATCAACGACGCGTTGTTGCCGTGGAATGCGGCGGTGTTTTCGCAGCCCTTCACGCCCGAAAAAATCTTGCGAGCGCTCGGCCGAGTGACTTGACTGCGCGTCGGTTGACGCGGCTGGCGCGTGGCTTGTTGTGTGAGTTTGCGTAACGCTGGTCTGCGCTGCGTTTGATGGCCCCGCCGCCCAAGGCGCATAGGCAAGCCTGACGCGTCAAGCACTTGTTCGCACTGCGGTGACAAACGTCACGCTCAAACTTCCCTACAGCGACTCTGGCGATGTTGCCAAGCTGTTACTGGTGCAGGGCCGGGTGCGGTTATTTTCGATGCTGCTTGTTGGTGCGCAGATGCGCGACTCGATACAGAAACACCAGCGCGCGCTGGTCAGCCTCGGAGCAAACGTGCCTTGAAGATGCAATTTTCACCATTCCCTTCATTCCCTTCGGTCTGCAACTTGATAGCGACAGCCTTGTTGTTGCAAGCCTGTGGCGGTGCCAGCGGGCCGACCGATGCCAATCTCGCGTCGGCTGCGCAAAGCGCCAACCCAGATGCCAGCGCACTGGCCACTCGTCAGTCGGCGAACGCGACCACCGGGGTCGATGTCGCGGCAAGTCCCGTGTGGCTGCCAGCCGTTGTGGAAGGGCAATCGTTCAACGCGGGCACAGGCAAGACGGTCCGCTACGGCGCAGACACCTACTGGATCGAAAAGTTGCTGGCAGGCGAAGTGCAATGCACCAACGAGTTTTTTGGCAGAGATCCCATTTACGGCATCGTCAAGGCCTGCGAAATCCAGGCCGATGCGGCTCCGGCACCGCAACCTCCTCCCCCCGCGCCGCCATCACCCACGCCACCACCCCCCGCACCAGGCCCGGTGGAATGGCAGCAAGTGGCCGTTGAATGGCAGCAGTTTGTTGTCGCGGCACCGAAAACTGTGCGCTACGGTGTTGGCGTCGATTGGACAGAAAAGACAGTCAGCGGCACGGTGGAGTGCACCAACGCTTACTTTGGCCGTGACCCGAAATACGGGATCGTGAAGGCGTGCCAAATCCAAGTGGCGGTCGTCACACCACCGCCCGCACCCGCGCCGGCACCAGCACCAGCGCCCGCACCAGCGCCCGCACCCGCTCCCGCACCCGCACCCGCACCCGGCACGTCGCCAGTGACGATTGCACCGCTGGGCACACCACGAATCTTGGTCGGCGACGCGGCCACCATGGACCGCTTGCGCAGCGCCCTGAGCAGCGGCGCGCCTTCAGCCGTGCGTTTCAAAACCATCGTCGACGGACAGATGGCTGACCCGACCAACTCCAAGTATTGGGGCTTCCAAATTTGGTATGCCGCCTTGATGGGCCAAGTCACCAAGGACGAAGCCTATTGCCGATGGTCTGTGGCGCGCACCGACGCTTTTGTGCAAAGCGAAGAAGCGCTCATTGCCGGCAACCAACGCGCCACGGTGGCGGGTGACAGCTACCTGGAAGTCGGCCCCAAGATTGGCAGTTTGTCCATGGTGTACGACTGGTGCCGCCCTCAAATGACCGAGACGCAGCGCGCACGTTGGGCCACCTACGCCAACCAGGCGGTCTGGAATGTGTGGAACTACAAGACGGCCAAATGGGGCAACACCACCTACGCGTGGACAGGTTGGTCGGTCGATAACCCATCCAACAATTACTACTACTCCTTCTTGCGCGCCACCATGTTGTTGGGCTTGGCCAGCGTGGGCGAGAACCCTCAAGCGCAAGCTTGGCTCGACAAGTTTTTGGTCGAGAAGATGCACGGCCAGTTGATCCCCACCTTCAACCGCGACTTGGTGGGCGGCGGCTCGCGCGAAGGCACGGGTTACGGCGTGGCCTTGAAAGGCTTGTTCGATCTTTACTACCTGTGGGAAAAATCCACCGGCAACCGCTTGGCCGACAGCACGCCGCACACCTTGGCTTCCATCGACAAGATGCTGCACGACATCGTGCCCACCTTGACCCACGTGGCACCCACGGGCGACCACGCCCGCGAGTCCACCGGCGCACTGTTTGACTACCACCGCGAGTACCTGCAAATCTTGTCGCACCTCTACCCGAGTGATGCGATGGCGGGGGTGTCAAAAACCTTGCTGGCACAGAGCTCAGTGCCGCGCATGGCCAACGCGTTTGAGGCCTGGGCCGACTACCTTTACGACCCAGGCAGCCTCACCGCGCAGCCTCTGTCGCGCTTGCCCACGGCGCATTGGGGCAGCGGCACGGGGCAGTTTTCAATGCGCTCTGCTTGGGCCTTGGATGCGACCTACGCGAATCTGATTTGCGGCCCGTATTCCGAGAGCCATGCACACCACGATCAAGGCAGTTTTGTGCTGTTCAAAGGCGGTTGGTTGGCCACCGATGAGAACATCAACTCGCGTTCGGGTTTGGTGCAAGAAGAGGGCGCACACAACTTGGTGCGCGTTGAACAAAACGGCGTGGTTGTGCCGCAAACCTACGACAGCTCCTGCCAGATGAAAGCCCTGGCCGACACGCCGCTTTACAGCTACGCCTTGGCCGTGTCCACGCCCAGCTATTCGGGCAAGTCGGCAGTGCAGAAAATGGAGCGTGAGTTCTTGTTCATCAAGCCGGGTGTGGTGGTGGTGCTTGACCGCGTGCAAACCAGCGGCCCTGGCATCAAGCGCGTCTGGGCGCTGAACTTGCCCGCAGCGCCCACGGTCGTGGGTGACCGTTTCAGCGTGACTGCAGGTGCCAATCAATTGGACGTGCAGCGTTTGGCACCGGCTGGCCTGACCACTCAGGTCAGCTCATGGCCGCAGTTGAGTGCCGACATGTTGCGCGGTGCGCGCGTGGACGTCACCGACAGCAACGGCGACGCCAGCGTGTTCTTGCATGTGCTTGGCACCGACCGCGCTTTCAGCAGCGCAGTGCGGTCAGATGCGGCCGGTCAAATTGGTGCCGAGATCAAGCTTGCCAACGGCAGCGTGGTGGTGGCGCGCTTCAACTTGGCTGGCACCGGCGGCACGGTGGAGATGAAAAATGCGAACAACGAGTTGACGTCGTCTGTGGCCTTGCCGACGACGGTGCAAGAGCCGCCACGCTTCGCGAACTGAGTAGACAACGGAGTTGATTCTTCTCGCTTCGTCGGGAGGGTTCAAAACAGTTGAAGGAAACCTCAGGGGAGGGCGAGGCGCTTCACCCCGTCCTGCTGTCGTCCCCGCTCCAACTCGCCTTCGCTTGCTGGCGCGTGGCCTCGCTGCGCTCTTGGGCGAACAAGTCTTCAAGCTGTTGTCGGCCTTGTTTGGCCGCAGCGATCAGCTTGTCTTCGTCCTTCCACAAGGGCGCCATCTTGTCGAGCTGCACAAGGTTGTGACGCTTGAAACGCAGCGCCAGGTTGCGTGCCTGATGCGGTTGCCAGCCCAGGCTTTCCAGCACGGAGCGGCCACTCATCAAGGCTGAATCAAAGGTTTCACGTTCGATGCACTGCACGCCCAAATTGCGCAGCGCGTAGTAGTGCTCAGCGTTGCGTGCACGGGCTATCAATTTCAAATTGGGAAAGTGCTGAAGTGCCAGCTTTGCCAGCTCCACGCTTTGCTCCATCTCGTCGATGGCCAGCACCAAAACTTTGGCCTGCGCCGCACCGGCCACGCGCAGCAAATCGAGCCGTGTCGCATCGCCGTAAAACACACGCCAACCAAATTTTCGGAACGCTTCAATTGACTCTGCGTCGTGGTCGAGCAGGGTTGGCTTGATGCCATTGGCAAACAGCAAGCGCGCCACGATTTGGCCGTAACGGCCTGAGCCCGCAATGATCACGCTTTGGTTTTGCGGCTCGCTGATTTCCGGATCGGTGCGCCCCGACTGGCCTGCCAGTGTGGGAATCACCCAGCGGTCGGCCGCGACCAACAACAGCGGCGTCAACAACATCGATATCGCCACTGCGGCCACCAAAAACGAGGATGCTGGTGCGCTGATCACACCGGCTTGCGCGGCCGTTTGAAACACCACAAAACCAAACTCGCCGCCTTGCGCCAGCAAGATCATGAACACCGGTCGCTCGGGTTTGGGTAGCGGCATGGCGCGGCCCATGGCCCACAGCACGGCAAACTTCAACAGCAAAAAGCCCAGCACCACGGCAGCCATCAACAGCGGCTGACTCAGCACCACGGCAAAGTCAATGCTCATGCCGACGGCGATGAAAAACAGGCCCAACAGCAAGCCTTTGAAGGGCTCGATGTCGGTCTCCAACTCGCGCCGGTATTCGCTTTCAGCCAACAGCACACCCGCCAAAAAAGCGCCCAGCGCCATCGACAAACCCACCGACTGCATCAGCGCTGCCGTCGCCACCACCAGCAGCAATGAGGCTGCGGTGAAGATCTCAGGCGTGTCGCTGCGCGCGATCCAGCGCAGGGCAGGGCGCAGCAGCAAGCGCCCGCCCAGCACGATGCCGGCAATCACGCCCAAGGCTTTGGCAGCACCCAGCCAACCACCACCCGCGTTTGCATCACCAGCGGCATGCGCACCCGCCACCGCCAACAAGGGCAGCAGCGCCAGCAAAGGAATGGCCGCCACGTCTTGCAGCAGCGACACGCTCAGTACGCTTTGACCCGAGGTGGTGTTCATCAAGGCACGCTCGTTCAACACGCCCAAGCCGATGGCCGTGCTGGACAGCGCCAAGCCCACCGCTGCCACCAAGGCCAAGCGCCAATCAACGCCCGCCATCACACCCGCGCCAAGCATCAACGCTGCCGATCCAAACAGCTGCACGCTGCCCCAACCGAAGATGGGTTTGCGCAGTTGCCACAAGCGGCGCGGCTCCAACTCCAGGCCCACCAAAAACAGCATCAGCACGACGCCAAACTCGGCAAAGTGCAGCATGTCTTGCGGGTCGGTCACCAGCTTCAAACCCCAAGGGCCAATCAAGATGCCCGCGCCCAAATAACCAATGATCGAGCCCAAGCCGAGGAACTTGGCCAACGGCACGGCGAGCACGGCCGCCGCCAAATAGACCAATGAACCATTGAGCCACGAGGTGTGTTCCATCACAGACTCACTTTCTTGGGTGGTTTGACGATGGCTTCGTCGGCGGGCCGAGCCGATTCCGGCACGTCGCAGTTCACGCAGTCTTCCAGGTTCTCCAACTCCGGCCAATGCGGATAGCTGCTCAAGCGCTGGGCGTACATCGCAGCGTGCTCGGTCAAGGCCGCATCGCTGACTTGATGCGCACCGTGCAACAGCATTGGCTGTAGAAAGCGCATGCTGCACAGCGCGGCTGTTTGCTCATACGGCGGCAAGAACGCGTCGAAAAAATAGCGGTTGTAGCGGGTGGGTTGGTACGAGTCTTCGGGCCCGCCGGTGGTCGCCACCAGCCACACATCTTTGCCGCGCAGCGCGCCCCCCGTCGGGCCGTAAGCCCAGTTGAAAGTCAACACGTCGTCGAGGTAAAGCTTCATCAGCGGCGTCATGCCGTACCAGTGAACAGGGTGCTGCCAGACCACCAGTTTGGCGGCGCTGAGCAAAGCCTGCTCGGCGGCCACGTCGATGAGGTAGTCGGGGTAGAGCGCGTAGAGATCGCGCACCTGAACCGCAGGCACATTCAGCGCCGTTTGCATCAAGCGGCGGTTGGCTCGCGATTGTTCCAGTGAGGGATGGGCGACGATGACGAGGATGTTGGCGGGTGGTGAATTTGGGGCAAAGGCCATGCCATTAACATTACCCGAAACAACGGCAGGAGACCCGCATGCCAGTGATCGTGGTGGCCAATCCCAAGGGCGGCGTCGGCAAGAGCACGCTGTCAACCAACATCGCCGGGTGCTTGGCGGCACAGGGCAAAGCAGTGATGTTGGGCGACATCGACCGCCAACAGTCGTCGCGCATTTGGCTGGGCCTGCGCCCCGCAAGCGCGCCACCCGTCCAGACCTGGGACGTGACGCACGACAATATTTTTCGGCCACCCAAAGGCACGAGTCATGTGGTGTTGGACACGCCCGCCGGGCTGCACGGCACGCGCTTGGACGAGGTGATGAAGCTGGCCGACAAAATTGTTGTGCCCCTACAGCCCAGCATTTTTGACATCCACGCCACACACGATTTCATTAAGCAAATCCAGTCACACAAAAGCGTCCACAAGCACGCACGCAATGTGCAAATCGGCATTGTTGGTATGCGCATGAAAGAAGGCACCATCTCGGCCGATCAGTTGCGCAGCTTCTTGGCGCAGCTGGATGTGCCTGTGCTGGGCTGGCTGCGCGACACGCAAAACTACATCCATTTGGCAGCGCGCGGATTGACGCTGTGGGACGTGGCCCCCAGTCGCGTCGAGCGCGACCTTGAACAGTGGCAGCCTGTCGTTGATTGGCTGACCAGCTGAATTCGATTTCTTCATCGCACAGGCGCGGCGAAGTTTTAAAACTCCCGCCGCAAAAATCAGAAAGCCCACACATGCGCAGCTTCAAACACCTTGCCGACATGAAAGCTTTGGTCGGGCAAAACATCGGTGCCAGTGACTGGATCACCGTCGACCAAGACCGCATCAACCTATTTGCCAAAGCCACTGGCGATGAGCAGTGGATACACGTGGACCCGGTTCGAGCAGCCGCTGGGCCCTTCGGCACACCGATTGCGCACGGCTTCCTGACGCTGTCGCTGTTGCCCGAAATGTTTGCCTCGGCCTTTGAAGTGCAAGACACGCGCATGGGCGTCAACTACGGCCTGAATCGGGTGCGTTTCCCAGCGCCGGTGCCGGTGAACAGCCGCTTGCGCGGCAGCTTTGTTTTGACGGCATTTGAGCCGCTGGAAGGCGGCGCGCAGATGACGGTCGAAGTGACGATGGAGCGCGAGGGCTCGGCCAAGCCGGTGTGCGTGGCCGAGTCGATAGGGCGGCGCTACGTTTGAAGCGCCGAGCGCAGCTTCACAACATCAAACCGCTGTGGTTGCCGTGCCTGCCGCTGTTACCGTCAACTTCAAATCAATCGGCGATGTCGCGTTGCCGTTTGTAGACAAGTTGAACAGCGCCACGTTGCTCAAGGTCGTCGTGCCAAACGCCACCCCGCCTGACAAAGTCAGGCTCGCGGCATCGATCAAAAAGTTGGTCAAACTGACGGTTCCTGTGGACGTGGTCAATCGCAAACCGCTGCCGTTGTGCACAGTCGTTCCCGCGAACGAAGCCGACAAATCGCCCCCCCTGATGGGGAACGTCACCACGGGAATGCCGCCAGGGCCTGCTGTGGACACGGCCGTGCTCAGGGGCGTGACGGTGACGCCTGCGCCGGTGAGTGTCGGGGCTGACACCAAATTGACAGTTGTCACGCCGCCCACCACCGGAACGGCCTGCGCATGGGCGGTCACCCAAGCGAAAGCCGAAGCGAAAACGGCGGCCGCAGGCGCGGCAAGAAGTGAATCAATTTACGACGAATCGGGTTTCAGTTCGATTTGTCACGGTCGCAGGCGTGTGACCAAGCAGATTCCAGTTTGCTAAGAAACGCTATGAAAATTGAGCCCGGTGGCGGTGCGCCGTCGCCATTGACGAGCGCTGTCGACACGCGAGTCGGCTCCGGGCTTGCTGCTCATTCTTTAAGTTGTCGACGGGCGCGGTTTTGAGGTCATTCCGACGGCTGATTTCGCCGCACTCGACGGCTCACTTGCGCATGCAACGCAGCATGGACCGTTGGCCCCGTTGGATGAGTGCGGCCACAACGCCAGGTCGCTGCGTTCTGGGCGACACAATCAGGGTGTTCAACCAAAGTGTTGAATCAGAATGCGGGGTGTGACCCACAACAACCCACGCGCACAACCCATGACCACCCAACCCCATCCCCGCTGGAAGCACGACGGCGTCTGCGTCGTCAGTGCCGACCAGCTTGACCCCAATACCGCGCAAACGCCCGGCATGGACCGAAAAGCCGCCATTAACTTTGCGCGCACTGGCGCTCAAAAATTGTGGGCTGG
>JANYJJ010000067.1 GCA_025358485.1 Burkholderiales bacterium
ACCAGCGGCTTCATGGCGATGGCGCCGTGTGTGAAAAAATTCTTTTGGCGCTCGACGATGGCCTGCGACACGCGCTGAATCGTGTCGAAGCGCTGCTGTATGTTTTTCATGAACCAACGTGCTTCTTGCAAGCGCCCGCTCAAGCCTGCGCCCGCACCAGAGCTTGAACTGGAACCTGAACCTGAACCCGCGCCCGACCCACGGCCTTGGCGTATCGCCTGCGCGTACAAATCGTTGATGCGCAGCTTGGGCATCACATCAGGATTCAGCACCACTTTCCAGCCGCGCCCTGCTTTTTGCACAATCACATCGGGCACGATGATCAGCGCTTCGGCCTTGGCAAACGGCCGCCCGGGTTTGGGCTCGGTGGCCACGATCAGCGCCTGCGCTTGTTTGATGAGTTCTTCGTCGGCACCGGTAGAGGCCATGAGTTTTTTCAAGTCGCGCTTGGCCAACAACTCCAAGTGCTGCTTGCAAATCATGATGGCAATCATCTGGGCTTCGCTGCGCGGCAAAGCGCGCAGTTGCAGCGTCAGGCACTCGCCCAAATTGCGCGCGCCCACGCCCAGCGGTTCCATGGCCTGCAGCCACTTCAAGGCACAGTGCAGGTGCTCTAGCAACTCTTCTTGCTCGACGGCGTCGTCCACCAATTCAGCGGCGATGGCTTCCAATGTGTCGGCCAAATAGCCGTCGTCGTTGAGTGAATCAATCAGGATGTCTAGCGCGCCTGCATCGGCCACCGACAAGCGCATGCCCAGCAGTTGGTCGCGCAAATGGTCCTGCAAACTGGCGGCGTTGGGGTTGCGCTCGCGCGACTCGAAATCTTCGTTGTCAGTGCCGCTGCTTCCAGGCGTGCTGGGCAGCTCGCGGATGCCGTCAAAGTCTTCACGCTCGGTGCCGTTTTCCCAATCGTCGCGCTCGGTGGTGCCGAAATCGGTGCCGTCCAAACCGGCGGGCTCGGCGGCGGCTTCGCTTGACGAATCACTGGCGGTTTCAGCAGCGCGTTCGGTTTCGCGCTCGGCCACACGTTCCAGCGCGCTGGTGCGCTCAGTCATGGGCTCATAAACCTGACCGGTGTCGTCTTCGGCTTCTAGAAACGGGTTGGCGTCGAGCATTTGCTCAACCTCTTGGTGCAACTCCAAGGTCGAGAGTTGCAGCAAGCGGATGGACTGCTGCAACTGGGGCGTCAGCGCCAGGTGCTGCGACATCCGCACCTGGAGCCCTTGTTTCATGCCAGCCATGGCGGGTCACATGCGGAAGTGTTCGCCGAGGTAGACCTTGCGCACGTCGGTGTTCTCAACGATCTCGCTGGGCGTGCCTTCGGCCAGCACGCGGCCCTCGCTGATGATGTAGGCGCGGTCGCAAATGCCCAGCGTTTCGCGCACGTTGTGGTCGGTGATGAGCACGCCTATGCCGCGACTTTTCAGGAAGCCGATGATGCGTTGGATCTCAATCACCGCGATCGGGTCGACACCCGCAAACGGCTCGTCCAGCAAGATAAAACGCGGCTGCGTGGCCAAGGCGCGCGCTATCTCCACACGCCGCCGTTCGCCGCCCGACAAGGCCGGTGCAGGCGAGTCGCGCAGCTTGTCTATGCTCAGGTCGCGCAGCAAGCCGTTCAGCAAGGTGTTGATGGCGTCATCGCCCAAGCCGCGACCGTTGTCGTCTTGTTGCAGCTCCAACACGGCGCGTATGTTTTCTTCGACCGTGAGCCGCCGAAAGATGGACGCTTCTTGCGGCAGGTAAGACAAACCCAAGCGCGAGCGTCGGTGTATGGGCATGCGCTCGACGCGCTGGCCTTCAATGGTGATCTCACCGGCATCGGCCCGCACCAGGCCAACGATCATGTAGAAGCTGGTGGTTTTGCCCGCGCCGTTGGGGCCGAGCAGCCCCACCACTTCGCCTGCGTTCACCGACAAATGCACGTCTTTGACAACCTTGCGTGCGCCGTAACTTTTTTGCAGGCCGACGGCAGTCAACGAAGCGTCCAACACGCCAGCTCCACGAAGGGAAGTCGCGGCATGGGACGCTGCGGCTGACGTTGAAGTGATCAACGCTTGCCCCCGAGCGAGGTGCTGGGCTGCGGCGCGGGGGCTGCCGGTTGCGGTGCCGGTTGTGGTGCCGCTTGGGTTGCGGGCTGGGTTGCGGGCTGAGTTGCGGGCTGGGTTGCGAGTTGGGTTGCAGGTTGTGCTGCGGCTTCAGCGGCCGCTGCCGTGCCTTCGCGCGGCGTCAGCACGGCGCGCACCCGGCCACCCGAGCCGTTTGCATTGGGCGCACCGCCCGACACGCTGAAAATTTCAGAACTGGCGTCGTAGCTGACCACACTGCCGGTGATCTCATCTGCCACCGCCGTGCCGCGCAAACGACGCACCACGGCCGCGTTGACGAAGCGAACGGTGTCGGCCTTGCTGTCGTATTCCAAGCGCTCGGCCTGACCTTCGATGTATTCGTCCACGCCGTCGCGCTTTTGGCGGAAGGTGGCCGGTTTGCCTGCCGACCCCAGGGCCGTGGCGGCTTGGTAGCCGTCGGCCGTTTCACGCACTTCGATCTTGGCCGCGCGGATCACCAGCGTGCCTTTGGTGATGACGACGTTGCCGTTGAACACCACCACTTTTTTCTGCAAATCGAGGTTGCTGGGCTGATCGGCCTCGACATTCAACGGTTTCAAGCGATCAGCTTTTTCTGCCCGCGCAGTGGCAGGGGCCAGCGCGAAAACGGCAACGATCATCACAAAGCCGATAGCGCGAGGCGGCGTTGAAACAAGGGTGTGAAGGGTGGATGTCATAAAGGCACGAATCTTGCATTGGATTCTATCTGCAAGACAGTCGTGCCCTCATGACGGCGAGACCGAAAACTCCCCCTTCGCCGTGTGAACGCGCAGGATCAATTCAGCGTGTCAAGCTTTGCGCGAACGCTGTATCAACTCGTCCGCCACGGCCAAAGCGCGCTCGGGTGTTCCTGCGATAGAGCCTGATGTCAAGAAGCGCCCTTGTATGCCCAAGGCTGGCACGCCGTCGAGCTTGAAGGCTTCGGCAATTTGCTTGGACTTCAACAGCTTGGTTTGCACCGCGAACGAGCCCATGGTGTCGACCACCTTGGCACCGTCCACGCCGTTCTTGGTCATGAAGGCGCTGATGTCGGCGGGCTTGGACAAGGTGGCTTTTTCGTTGTGGATGGCCGCGAACACTTTGCGGTGAACGCTGTCGATCAAGCCCAAAGTTTCAATGGCGTAGTACAGACGGGCGTGCGTGCCGAAAGGCTCCTCGCGGAACATCACCGGCAAGCGGCGAAAGGCCACATCGGTTGCCAATTTTTTGGCCCAAGCCTCCAGCGCGGGCTCAAACGAATAGCAGTGCGGGCAGCCGTACCAAAAGAAGTCGATCACTTCAACTTTGCCCGGCGGCACAGCCAAAGGTGTGCCCAGGCGCAGGTAGTCCTTGCCTTCGACCACGGCGCTTCCTTGAGCGTGGGCGGCACCGGAACCGGCACAGGCCCAAGCGGCGGTGGTCAAGCTGCTGACCAAAAGTTGGCTGGAAAAGTCTCTGCGTTTCATCGTCGATTCTTTCTGTGTTGAGTAGGCTGACCGCCTGCGAAGCTGTGGCCTTCAGAGGTCACAGCCGCTTGAAAGTTCAGTCTGCTTATTTTTGAACCCGAACCAGCGCCGCTTCCACGCCAGCGCTTTCTAACTTCTCTTTGGCGCCGTCAGCGTCGTCTTTTTTGTCATAAGGACCCACGCGCACTCGGTACACCGTGCGTCCGGCTTGCTCGCGTTCAGTGACTTTCGGTGCAAAACCTTGCATCGCCAAGCGCGCCCGTTGCAGGTCGGCGTCTTCTTGCCGCGCATACGCACCGGCCTGCACAAAATACAAGAACGGATCAGCGCCCGGCCGGGTGGACACGGTTTGTGAATTGCCTGGCGCTGCCGGCGACGGCATCGTGGAAACCGTGGTGGCTTGCTCAGATCCCGCAGGGCGGTCGTTCAAGATGTCATTCGGGTCGCGCTTGGGTTTGGCACTTTTCACAGCGCTCGCGGCTGCTGCAGCTGCTGTGGCTGCCGATGCTGCCCGCGCTGCGGCTGCAATTTGTCGAGGTGTGCTCGCGGCTGCTGCGGCTGCTTCGGCGGCTGTGGCGGCCGAAGCAGCCGCAGCGGCCTGATCAGCCGCTTGAGTCACCACGCCACTGGCCGCTTTGGCCGGGTTCTTGCCGTACAGCGGGCTGTTCGGGTCCCAATTGCGGTTTTTCTCGACCTGGGCGGCGTCTTGCTCGGCGGTGCGCTGCGGCACTTTGTTCATGAAGGGCACCGGCGCTTTGGTGACGTACAAGGCCACCGCCAACGCCAAGGCCAGGCCGATCAGCAGGCCGATGATCAGGCCCATGGCGAATCCACCCTTTTGATACTCAAAGTCGCCTGCGCGCAGAACCTTCATGCCGTCTCTCCCGCTGTTTTAGTTTGGTCTTCTGCCGCGCGGTTCATGCTTTCGGGTGCCGCCACGCCCAACACGGTCAGCGCGTTGCGTATCACTTGCCGCGTGGCCACCAACAGCGCCAAGCGCGCGCGCATCAATTCTGCGTCGTCCACCAAGAAGCGCTCGGCACCGTAATAGCTGTGGAACAGTCCTGCCACGTCGCGCAAATAAAAGCTCACGTCGTGCGGCGACAAGCTGGTGGCCGCGTTGGCCAGCGTCTGCGGGTACTCGGCCAGCTTGAGCATCAGCGCGGCCTCGGTGGGTGCCGTCAGCAAAGCCAAATTGGCTTGCGGCAATGTGGCCACGTCGCCGTTTTTGTCAGCGAATTGCTGGATCACCGAGCAAATTCGCGCGTGCGCATATTGGACGTAGAACACCGGGTTCTCGTCGTTTTGCTTCAGCGCCAAATCCACATCGAAAGTGAATTCGGTGTCGGCTTTGCGACTCAGCAAAAAGAAGCGCACCGCATCTTTGCTGGTCCAGGCGATCAGGTCGCGCAGCGTCACGTAGCTGCCGGCGCGTTTGCTGATCTTCACCTCTTGGCCGCCCTTCATCACGGTGACCATTTTGTTGAGCACGTAGTCGGGGTAGCCCAGTGGCACGCCCATGGCTGCCGCTTGCAAGCCCGCGCGCACTCGCGCGATGGTGCCGTGGTGGTCGCCGCCTTGCAGGTTGATGGCCTGGGTGTAGCCGCGCTCGAACTTGTTCAGGTGGTAGGCCACATCGGGCAAAAAATAGGTGTAGCTGCCGTCCGACTTTTGCATCACGCGGTCTTTGTCGTCTCCGTAGTCGGTGGTGCGCAACCACAGCGCGCCGCCTTCTTCGAAGGTCTTGCCTGATGCTTTCAGGCGCTTGACGGTGTCGTCCACCCGGCCGCTGGAATACAGGCTGGACTCTAAAAAGTAAGTGTCGAAGCGCACGCCAAAGGCTTGCAAATCCAAGTCTTGTTCACGCCGCAGATAGGCCACAGCAAATTGGCGTATGCCGTCCACATCGGTCACGTGGCCCGATGCGGTGAAGCTGCGGTCGTCGGCGCTGACGGTTTTCTGCGCCAAAAAATCAATCGCGATGTCGGCGATGTAGTCGCCGTTGTAGGCCTTTTCTGGCCACTGCGCGTCGCCGGGCTGATGGCCGTTCAAGCGCGCCACCACCGATTCGGTCAGCGTGGCAATTTGCACGCCCGCGTCGTTGTAATAAAACTCACGCGTGACCTGCGCGCCTTGGGTTTCAAACAAATTGCAAATCCCGTCACCCAGCGCCGCTTGGCGTGCATGGCCCAGGTGCAGCGGTCCGGTCGGGTTGGCCGACACAAACTCGACCAGCACTTTGCTTGCTGTGGGTGCTTGACGACCAAAGTGCTCGCCGCCCGTGAGCACCTCAGTCACCACGGCTTGCTTGGCAGCTGCGTTCAAGCGCAGGTTGATGAAGCCCGGCCCAGCGATTTCCATCGCCGCCACCAAGCGCTGCACCGCTTCTTGGCGCATCAGTGCATCAATCAAGGCTTGCGCCACCTCGCGAGGATTCTTGCGCAGCGGTTTGGCCAATTGCATGGCCGCGGTGCAAGCCAGGTCGCCGTGCGCGGCCACGCGCGGCGACTCATAGACTGCTGCGAGCGTGCTGTCGGGGCTGACGTCGTGAATGGCCGCCGCGAGCGCTCGCAGCAGGTCTTGCTTGGCTTGAATCATCGGCACATTTTAGGCGGCGCGCTTCGGCAAACTGGCGGCTGCGACTGCGTAGGCAATGACAGGCAAGACTGAGCGGTGTTTGTGGGTCTGTTCTGCGCCAGCCGCAGCGGGTCACATTGGAGAATCTGAAGGCGACTCCGATCACCTCAACTCATGTCTTCCCGTTTTTCTTCAACCGTGGCGCGCAGCCACTTCGTGCCGCCCGACGTCGGCCACATCGAGCTCGACTTCGAGATCGGGAGCGTTGTCGACAGAGGCCGCGACAAAGAGAGCGACAAAAACATCTACAAAGACATGGCAAGTCCGCCACAAAGCTTGCCCTTGTCCGCCCCAGAGCGCATCGGCAAGTACCGCGTGCTCAGCAAGCTGGGCGAAGGTGCGACCAGCGATGTGTATCTGTGTCACGACGATTTCAACAACCGCGACGTAGCCGTCAAACAAGTGCGCGCCAGCGCCCATGCCGACAGCACCGACGCGCGTTTTGGCGAGCGTTTTTTTGCCGCCGAAGCCGCCTTGGTCGGCCGCTTGCAACACCCGAACGTGGTGCAAATTTTTGACGCCGTGCCCGATCCCATCGCGCCCTACATCGTCATGGAATATGTGCCGGGCAACACCCTGCGCCGCTACTGCCGCGCCGACAGTTTGCTGTCGCTGGAGCTGGTGGTGGAGATGGGTTTCAAGTGCGCCATGGCGCTGGGCTATGTGTTTCGCCAAGGCCTGATTCACCGCGACGTGAAGCCTGCCAATTTGCTGGCCGTGTTGACACACGGCAGCGTCACCGACGTAAAAATCACCGACTTCGGCAGCGTGCTTAACTTTGAGTCGGACGTGACGCAGATTTACCGCGTCGGCTCGCTGGCCTACATGTCACCCGAACAGCTTGACGGCAGCTCGTTGGATTGCCGCGCCGACATGTACGGCCTGGGTGCGGTGCTGTTTCATTTGATCGCGGGCCGCCCGCCGTTCGATGCGCCCGCGCAGGCCGCCATGGTGCACCAGGTCTACAACGCGCAGCCCGCCTCGCTGTGTGGTTTGCGCTCGGGTTTGTCACCGGCCGTCAACGACGTCGTGCAGCGCGCGCTCGCCAAAAGCCCGGACGACCGGTACGCGAATTGGGACGACTTTGCGCAAGCGCTGTCGGGCTTGATTTCGCAAAAGCAAGTGCCACGCGGGCAGATCCAAGGCGTGCTCGATTCCGAGCGTTTCAACTTGCTGCGCGGGTTGGAATTTTTCAGTCAGTTCGGCGACGTGGAGCTGTGGGAGGTGGTGCACCGCGCCAGATGGCAACGCCTGAGTTTCGGCCACGCTTTGTACCGTCGCGGCGAAGAAGGCCGCACGTTCCACATCATTGCGCAGGGCGAGTTGGAGGTGTTTCGCGAAGGCCAGAAAGTGGCTCACTTGAAGGCGGGCACCTCCGTCGGCGAGATGGCTTACTTGGCCCCCAGCGAAGAGCTGCGCCGTCATGCGGCCGACGTCATCGTGGTCGAGCGTGCCACCACCATTTCATTCACGCCCGAGTCGTTAAATCAGCTCGCGCCCAGCTGCCGCCATTTGTTTGACGCTGCCTTCATCAAGGTGCTGGTCAAACGTCTGCACTCGGCGCACGAAGCCTTGGCGCACCCCCGCCGAATTCTCTGATTGGTGCGGCCTGTTGGCCTTAGTTCAAGCGCCTGAAACGAGTGCGCCGCGGGCCAAACTGCGTCGTATTATTCGAGGCGTTTGCTCTTGGTGAAGCCCAAGAAGATCCAGTTTTTAAAAACCCTCACGGAGACCCGCCATGGCACTGATGGACTTCATCAAGAAGCAGTTCATAGACATTTTGGAGTGGACAGAATCTGGCGACGGGACGCTGGCTTGGCGCTTCCCGATGACGGATCGCGAGATTCAAAACGGTGCCTCACTTACCGTGCGCGAAAGCCAGATGGCGCTCTTTGTCAACGAAGGCAAAGTGGCCGATGTGTTTGGCCCCGGCACCTACAAACTGAGCACGCAAACCCTGCCCGTGCTCACGTACTTGAAAAACTGGGACAAGCTGTTCGAGAGCCCGTTCAAAAGTGACGTTTACTTTTTCAGCACGCGCCAGCAAATTGACCAGCGTTGGGGCACGACCCAGCCCGTGACCATTCGCGACAAAGACTTCGGTGCGGTGCGCTTGCGCGCCTTCGGCAACTACGCCTTCCGCGTGGCCGACCCCAAGCTGTTTCACACCGAAATTTCGGGCACGCGCGACAGCTACACCGTGCTGGACGTCGACGGCCAATTGCGCGGCCTGATGCTGCAACACATCTCCGACGCGGTGGCCTCCAGCGGCGTGGCCTTCCTTGACTTGGCGGCCAATCAAATTGCCTTTGCCAAAGCGCTGATGGACGCCGTGGCACCTTCCTTCACCGCCCTGGGTTTGAAGCTGGAAAGCGTGACGATGCAAAGCGTCTCGCTGCCTGAAGAGCTGCAAAAAATTCTCGACCAGAAAATCGGCATGGGCATGGTCGGCGGCGACATGGGCAAGTTCATGCAGTACCAAACCGCGCAGGCCATTCCTAAGTTTGCTGAAGGCGGCGCGGGTGGCGGCAGTGGAATTGCAGGCGACGCCATGGGCTTGGGTGCGGGCGTGGCTTTGGGCCAAGTCATGGCGCAGCAATTGAGCTCAGGCTTGCACGGCGGCTCCCCTGCTGCAACGTCTGCACCGGCTGGCGTGCGTCCCGATGAGGTGATGGCAACGTTGGAGAAACTGGCTGAGTTGAAAGCCAAAGGCATCGTCACGGCGGAAGAGTTCGATGCCAAGAAAGCCGAGCTGCTGAAGAAATTGGTTTGAGCTCCAGCGTTCAGCCAAAAAAGCCGGTCTGACTTTTGGCCACTGAGCCCGGCACCGAGCGCGCCCCACGCGCCTACCAAGCCGCCTGCCCCAATTGCGGCGCAGCGGTCGAGTTCCGCTCGGCCGCGTCTGCCTTTGCGGTGTGCAGCTTTTGCCGCAGCACCGTGGTGCGCGAGGGTGACGCGCTGCGAAAAATCGGCGAAAGCGCAGAGCTTTTCGACGACCACTCTCCCCTGCAACTGGGTGCCGGGGGTAATCATCAAGGCGCGGCATTCACGCTGGTTGGGCGGCTGCAATATCGCTACCCAGGTGGCACCTGGAACGAATGGCATGCGCTGTTCGACAACGGCAAAAGCGGCTGGCTGAGCGAAGACAACGGCCGCTATGTATTGACCTTCGATGCGCCGCTGGAGGGCGCAGCGCCAAGCGCCGACCGCTTGCGTGTCAGCGCGCGAGAGGTGGTCAACGGCCAGCCCTGGGTGGTGGCCTCCATCACGCAAGCCACGCTGATCGCGGCCCAAGGTGAGTTGCCATTTGCGCCCCATGTGAAAGAGGCGTTCACCGTGGCCGACTTGCGCAGCACGCGCGGCGAAGTCGCCAGCTTGGATTACAGCAACACCCTTGACGTGAAGTGGGCCGTGGGCCGCAGCGTCAACCTCGCTGATTTGGCGATGACGGGTCTGAGCGGGGGCTCGGGGGGAATTGCAGAGAAAAAAATCAAAGCGCGCAGCATCGAGTGCCCGAGTTGCGGCGCTTCGCTGAACGTGAAGCTCAGCACCACGCAGTCCATCGTTTGCCATCAGTGCCACGCGGTGGTCGACGTGAGCCAGGGTGTGGGCGGCGACTTGCAGCACTACGCGCAAGTCAACGCCGTCGAGCCGCAGATTGCGCTGGGACGCGTGGGCAACCTGGCCTTGGGTGGCACTGACAACAACCCAAAAGATGTGAACGGCAAGCTGATCCAGTGGATGGTGGTCGGCTACGTCGAGCGCTGCGAGGTGGCCACCAGCGCCGACGATGAACAGGTTTTCTGGCGTGAGTATTTGCTCTACAACCGCATCGAGGGCTTCTTATTTTTGGTCGATGCGCAAGACGGCTGGAGCTGGACGCGACCCGTCACCGGGGTACCTGATGGCAGCGGTGATGCCTTGAAATTTGAAGGTGCCACCTACCGCAAGCTCTACACCTACGAAGGCAAAATCACCTACGTGCTAGGCGAGTTTTATTGGCAACTGAGGCGCGATGAGACCACGCTGAACACCGACTACGAGGGCACAGGCCCGCACTTTGATCGCCGCCTGAACCGCGAGCAAACCAGTGGCTCGGGCACACAGGAAGTCACGTGGTCGGGCGGTCGAACGCTCAGCGCCGAAGCGGTAATCAAGGCCTTCAAACTTGGCGACGCGCTGGGTGAAGGTCAACGCTTGGCGCTGGAGCGCGACGCGACACCCACGATGGCCAGTTCGTCCTTGCTTTTCAAAATCCTGCTGTGGTCTTTCATCATCATCGTGGTGCTGATGGTGTTTCGATGTGGGGGCAGCAGCGATTGCAGCAGCCAACTCAACACCTACGGCGAAGCATCCAACGAATACCAGCGCTGTGTGGCCAGCAACCGCGGCGGCTATCGCACCAGTGGCGGCTCATTTGGCGGCTACAGCTCTGGCGGCGGGCACAAATGAAATTCAACCAGTCAACACACAAGGAGCATCACCATGATGGGCATTGAATGGATGAAACCCGGCATCTTTGTCGGCTCAGTACTTTTTGCATTGATCGGCGTCGGCGTGTTTGGCCTGTGCTTCGTCATCATCGACAAGCTCACGCCCTATAAGCTGTGGGCCGAAATCATCGAGAACAAAAACATGGCGCTCGCCATCGTGGTGGGTTCCATGTGCATTGCCATCGGCTTGATCGTGGCGGCGTCGATACACGGTTGAACTGGGTTGCTGGGTAGCGTAATATGGGTTCCCATATTGGAGCTGTGTATGAAGACCACCCTGGACATTTCTGACCCGTTGCTGGAGCAAGTCAAAGCCATAGCTCTGCGCGACGGTGTAACCCTTCGCGCGCTCGTTGAGCAGGGTTTGCGCAAAGTTGTCGCTGAGCGAAAAGCCAAGCCCAAACCCTTCAAGCTGAAGGACGCCAGCGTGGGAACGCCGGGTGCAGCCTCGAACTACGAACAAATGTCCTGGGAAGCCAAACGAGAGTTGATGTACGAAGGTCGAGGCGCGTGATCGCGCTCGACACCAACATCTTGGTCTACGCGCATCGTCGCGAATCTGGGTTTCACGAACCGGCGCGGCAAGTTGTCGCAGCCCTCGCCTCGGGCGGTTCAGCCTGGGCGATACCTTGGCCTTGCTTGCACGAGTTTTACGGCGTGGTCACGAATGCGCGCGCGTTTTTGCCAGCGTCTACGGTCAGCGAAGCCACTGAGCAAATTTCGAACTGGCTGGCTTCGCCTTCTTTGGTGATGCTTCACGAAAGCACTGAACATTGGTTCACTGTGAGCGCACTTGTCAAGCAAGGCAAAGTCACAGGCGGACAAATTTCCGATGCGCGGATTGCAGCCATTTGCCTGGAGCACGGTGTGCGTGAGTTTTGGACGGCCGACCGCGACTTCAACCGCTTTCCTAGCTTGAAGGTTCGCAATCCCTTGATTGGCTGATCGTGGTGCATGACGAAAAAAACGACGATAAGAACGACGCGAAGAACGTCACGACAGCCGCCGCCGCGCATCCCACAGTCCGCCCCACCGAAGTGGCGCTGCTGGCCTCGGTGTTCGTTGTGGCGGCTTGCGGCTTGGTGTACGAGTTGGCGGCCGGGGCGTTGGCCAGTTACTTGCTCGGCGACTCGATTCTTCAGTTCTCCACCGTCATCGGAACCTACTTGTTCGCGATGGGGATTGGGTCTTACCTGTCCCGATTTTTTGAGCGTCAACTGATCGCGCATTTTTTGCGCATTGAGTTGATGGTGGGAGTGGTGGGCGGGCTGATGCCTGCGGCTTTGTTTGCGTTGCACGCCACCGCCACGCCGTCGTTTCGATTTGCGCTTTACGCCATGGTGTTGCTGGTGGGTGTGTTGGTGGGCTTGGAAATTCCGCTGGTGATGCGCATCTTGCACAGCCAACTTCGGGGAGATCGCACGACCAGCGGCGGTTCAAACAGCGGTTCAAACCGCGGTTCATACATCGGTTCGAATCGCGGTGCAAACGAAGGTGCCCAACAGGGCCTGAAAAACCTCGTCTCGCAGGTGTTGACCTTCGACTATTTGGGTGCGCTGGCGGTGTCCATTGCTTTTCCGCTGCTGCTGGTGCCGCACCTGGGTTTGATCCGCACCGGCGTGCTGTTTGGGCTGCTGAACGTGGGGGTGGCGGGTTGGGCGCTGTGCTTGTTTCGCAGCCAATTGCGCACGCATGCGGCACATGCCGTCGCCTGTTTTTTGAGCGCAGCAGCCTTGTTCGCTGCGGGCGCGGGGGCCGACCGCATCACCACCTGGGCCGAAGACCGCTTTTATGCCGACAGCGTGTTGTTCAGTGAAACCAGCCCTTATCAGCGCGTGGTGGTCACCTCCGGCAAGGGCGGCGTGCGTTTGTTTTTGAATGGCAACTTGCAGTTTCATTCGCGCGACGAATACCGTTATCACGAAGCCTTGGTTCACCCTGCCATGTCGGGCCATGGCGCGCCCAAGAAAGTGCTGGTGTTGGGAGGCGGCGACGGCATGGCGGTGCGCGAAGTGTTGAAGTACGCATCGGTTGAAGAAGTGACTTTGGTCGAGCTTGATCCTCACATGACGCGGCTGTTTTCTGAGCAGCCTTTGCTGCGCACATTGAACGCCGACGCGCTGCGCTCGCCCAAGCTGCGCATCGTCAACGCCGACGCGTTTGCGTGGCTGGAAACCAACGCCGCCAGCTTCGATGTGATCGTGGTTGACTTTCCCGACCCGACCAATTTTTCCATCGGCAAGCTCTACACCAGCAGCTTTTACAAACTCCTGGATGAGCATCTCAGCGCCAGCGGCTATGCGGTGATTCAAACCACGTCGCCGCTGGTGGCGCGGCGCAGTTTTTGGACGGTGGCCACGACCTTGGAGGCTGTCGGTTTGACCGCGACGCCGTATCACGCGCACGTTCCCAGCTTTGGTGAGTGGGGTTTCATTTTGGCCAGCCGTCGGCCTTACCGTTCGCCACCCAGCTTGCCGCAAGGCATGAAGTTCTTGAGTCTTGACGGCCTGCCCGCGTTGTTTAATTTCCCGCCCGACATGGCGCGCGTTCCTACCGAGGTGAACCGCTTGTCCAACCAAGTCTTGGTGCAAACCTTCGAGGCCGAGTGGGGTAAGGTGAACCCTTGAATTTGAAGCGACGTGGTGTGTTGGTGGCAGCCTTGGCAACTTCCGCCGCGTTGCCTTTCGCGGGTTGCGCACCGTCAAACAAATCAAGCTATAGCGGCGGCTGGGTGGGCGCGGCGCCTGTGCGCGGTCACCGTCTGCGTGACCTGAAAAACGGCAGCTTGCCAACGCCCGCCGTGCAACGCCGCGCGTCGGTGTTGGTCATCGGTGCGGGCATCGCGGGCCTGAGTTGCGCACGCGGACTGCTGCGTGCAGGCATCAGCGATGTGCAGGTTCTCGACCTCGAAGACAGCGCCGGAGGCAACAGCCGCGGCCACCGCATCGGCGGGATGGCCTGCCCTTTGGGTGCGCACTATTTGCCGGTGCCGAACGCTGACGCGGTCGATGTGATGGCGCTGTTGGAAGAGCTGGGCTTGCGCCGCACAGTGCACGGCAAGGCCGTCTACGACGAGCGCCACTTGTGCCACAGCCCGCAAGAGCGTTTGTTCATCGATGAGCATTGGGTTGAGGGTTTGTTGCCGCCGCTGGACGCCTTGCCTGCGGCTGAGCGCGAAGCCACTGCCGCGCAGTACCGCAGCTTCGGTCAGGCCGTGGCGCAAGCGGCGCGCAGTTCGCAAGGCCGCGCCTTCCGCATGCCCACCGCGCAGTCGGTGTGGAGCCCCGAGTTGTCAGCGCTCGATGCCATCACGTTCTCAGTTTGGTTGGACAGCAAGGGCTATACGGCAGCTGCACTGCGCTGGTATTTGGACTACTGCTGCCGCGACGACTACGGCGCGAGCGCGGCACAGGTGTCGGCGTGGGCCGGCTTGCACTACTTTGCGAGTCGGCATGGCTTTCACGCCCCCGATCACTGGGTGCAAAAAGATGACACATCAGCCGAGCGCGACGGCGTGCTGACCTGGCCCGAAGGCAACGGCTGGTTGAGCCAGCGCATGGCCGCGCCGTTGGCGGGGCACATCCACACCGGCCACATCGCCTTGCGGGTGGATGAATCGCCTTCGCACAGCACGGTGGACGTGTGGAATGACGCCGAGCAACGTGTCGAGCGTTGGACGGCCGGGCACGTGGTGATGGCCGTGCCTTTGTTCATCGCAGCGCGGCTGTTGACGTCGCCGCCAACTGCCTTGCAGCAAGCGGCAACTGCCGTCAACTGCTCGCCGTGGTTGGTGGCCAACTTGCACATCGACGCTCCATTGGACGATCACGCCGGCGCACCGCCGTCATGGGACAACGTCATCTACGACCCGCTGCGCAACAGTGCCGCTTTGGGTTACGTGGACGCCATGCACCAGAGCACACGACCGCACGCGGGGCCGACGGTGTTGACGGCGTATTGGGCGCTGGGCGGTGACTCGCTGGGCCAACTTCGTGCGCAGCGTGCGCGCTTGATGAACGAGCCTTGGTCGGTGTGGGCAGAGGCTGTGATCAGTGATTTGGCGCGGGCGCACCCTGACTTAAAATACAAAGTTCGCCAGGTCGATTTAGTGCGCTACGGGCACGCGATGGCGGTGCCCTCGCCCGGAGTGCGCAGCAGCGCTGCGTTGTTGGCTTTGGCTGCGGGTTCGGTTTCGGCGCGGGTGCATTTTGCACATTCGGATTTGTCGGGGTATTCGGTGTTTGAGGAGGCGTTGGGGCAGGGGGTGGGCGCTGCGCGGCGGGTTTTGTCTTTGCTTGGGTGATGGTTGCTTTTGCTTTGTTTTTCCGTTGGCGCTGCACCGCGCCGGGTCTCGGCCCGGCAGCCGAGTAACTCTTATTTGTTGGCCCAAATAAGAGTCACCAGAACAAAGGGCCTGAACACACATTTGACCTGCTCGCGTCGGACAGATGACATCTGCCAGTACTCGACCTGTGGGGGCTGAACTACCTAGCGGTCAACGCTGTCCAAAACGCGGGCTCCAATGCTTCAAGCGTGCCGCGACCTGCTCCTTCTCCCTGGCAGGGGGAAGGCCGGGATGGGGGTCGCTGCCATCAATCGACAGAGCGTTTGCAACGCTGTATTTGCCCCCCCCCCTCCTCCTTGACAGAGAAGGGTTGGGGAGGAGGTGAGATGGTTGAACACGCTCGGTTGGCCTGCTAACTTTTCACCTCTCCCCAACCCTCCCCGTCGAGGGGAGGGGGCAAGTCAAACTCGCCAGCCGGGCCCGAAACTACAAACGCCCCGGCGCGGTCTCGGTAAGAGAAGAAGAAAGCAAAAGCAAAAACAGGTCAAGCCACTTCAGCTAGGCTCAACATCACCAGCATCGCCAACTTCACCTCCCCAAGACATACCCCATGCAATACAAACGCCTAGGCCGCAGTGGCCTGCAAGTCAGCGAGCTGTCACTTGGCTCATGGGTCACGTATCACAACCAAGTGGATGTGAACGCGGCGAAGGAAATGTTGGCCGCAGCTTATGACGCTGGCGTCAACTTTTTTGACAACGCAGAGGTCTACGCCAGCGGTGCCAGCGAGCAGGTCATGGGCGACGCCATCAAAGCCTTGAAGTGGCCGCGCCTGAACTACACCTTGTCGACCAAATTCTTTTGGGGTCTCAGCCGCGAGGGCAACACCGTCAACCGCATGGACACGCTGAACCGCAAATACTTGTCGCAGGCCATCGATGGGTCACTGCAACGCATGGGAGTGGATTTCATTGACTTGGTCTACTGCCACCGCGCCGATCCGAACACGCCGATTGAAGAAACCGTGTGGGCCATGAGCGACATGATCACGCGCGGCAAGGCGCTGTATTGGGGCACCAGCGAATGGAGCGCCGCCGACATCCGCGCGGCTTGGCACATCGCCGACAAACATCACCTGCACAAACCCGTGATGGAGCAGCCGCAGTACCACTTGTTTCACCGCAAACGCGTCGAGCAAGAGTACGCGCGGCTGTATGAAGACATTGGTTTGGGCCTGACCACCTGGAGCCCTTTGGCTTCGGGTTTGCTCACCGGCAAGTACCAAACCGGCGTGCCTGCGGGCAGTCGCGGCGCCTTGGAAAGCATGGGCTTTTTGGTCAAGGGTTTGACGGACGCGAAGAAGAACGCGGCCGTGGCGCAATTGGCGGCCATTGCCGACGAGCTGGGTTGCAGCGTGGCGCAAATGGCCATTGCCTGGGCTGCCAAAAACCCGCGCGTGAGCACCGTCATCACCGGCGCATCGAAGTTGGAGCAACTCAAAAGCAACCTGGGCGCGGTGGATGTGATTGCCAAGCTCACGCCTGAAGTGCTGACGCGCATCGACACCATCTGCTTGCCGCTGTCGGCTTGAAACGAACACGAAAGAACACCATGGCAGCACATGTTTACGATCACACGCACGGTCACACACACGATTTGAGCCCGTGGCAACACAGCCACCAATTCGACACCGGCAACCGCAAAGGCGAAGCGCGCACCCGCTGGGTGTTGGCCGTCACCCTGGTCACCATGGTGGCCGAGATTTTGGGTGGCTGGTGGACGGGCTCGATGGCGCTGTTGGCCGACGGCTGGCACATGGGCACGCACGCGTTGGCGCTGGGTGTGGCGACTGCCGCGTATGCGCTGGCGCGTCGCCACGCGAGCGATGCACGCTACACCTTCGGTACGTGGAAGATCGAGGTGCTGGGCAGCTTTGCCAGCGCCTTGGTTTTGGGCTTGGTGGCGGTGGGCATCATGTTCGAGTCGGCGCTGCGGCTGTGGAAAGCCGAACCGCTGTCGGCGCAAACGGCGCTGATCGTGGCGGTGCTGGGGCTGGTGGTGAACTTGGTGTCAGCCTGGCTGTTGCATGGGGCCGATGACCATGGGCATCAGCATGGGTCAGATGCACATGGGGCGGCTGCGCATGGGGCGGCTGCGCATGCGAAGCAGGCTGGACATGCCCACGCCCATGGTGCTCATGGCGACCATGCTCATCACGACCACCCGCCCGCAGCGAAGGGTGGTGGTCACGACCTCAACCTGCGCGCCGCCTACGTGCATGTGTTGGCCGATGCCTTGACTTCGGTGTTGGCGATCGCTGCCTTGGCCGCCGCCCTGTGGTTGGGTTGGTGGTGGCTGGACCCGCTGGTGGGCGTGTTGGGTGCGGTGGTGATTGGCGTGTGGGCGGTGGGCCTGATGCGTCAGTCGTCGGCCGTGCTGCTCGACCGCGAAATGGACAACCCTTTGACGCAACAAATTCGCAGCACGCTGGAATCCGACGGCGACGCCAAGGTGGCCGACTTGCATGTGTGGCGCGTGGGCCGCGACAAGTTCGCTGCCATCGCCTGCGTCGTGGCCGATCAGCCGCTGGAGCCCTCGGTCTACCGGGCCAGGCTGAGCGCCATCGAGCAGTTGGCGCACTTGTCGTTGGAGGTGAACCGCTGCCCCACGCAAACCTAGCAGCGTCGGCTGGTGTTTGCTCCTTCCCCTTTTGAGGGGGAAGGCTGGGATGGGGGTGAAAGCGCGTCAGTGAGTCACCGCGTGTGCAACGCTCGCACCCCACCCCAATCCTCCCCCTTGCAGAAGGAGGGAGTCAATTCAGCTGCGCCAATTGCGCAGGCGTCCCGACGTTTTCCCACTGCCCGCGGTACACCTCGGCGGTGATCGCGCGCTGGCGCATGCCGCTGAACAGCAGCGGGCCGAGCGCAGCTTTGGTGCCCGGCGCCACATCCGCCACCAATGAGGCACGGCACAGCGCAAAGTTGGCATAGGTCCATGTCAATCCATCGGGGCCAGCGCCGTCGGCCAAACCAAAACCCTGTGCGTCCAAACCAAAGTCACCCTGGTTGTGAAACGAAGGGTTGGGCACCAACCACAAATGGGCTTGCAAGGCGGTCGCCGCAAAACGCTGTGCCTGCACCGCATCGAACTTGAACTCGGGTGCGTAGATGTCGCCTGAGACGACCCAAAACGCGTCGCAATCATGGCTCATCAACATGGGCAAGGCGGTGGCAATGCCGCCTGCCGTTTCCAGGGCACCGCCGTGCTCGCGGCCTTCCATCGAATAGCGAATGTTCAAACCCCAGCGTGCTCCGTCGCCCAAGGCCGCCGGGATTTGGTCTTCCAACCACGCGGTGTTGATCACAACCTCGCGCACGCCGCCTTGCGCCAGGGCCAGCAAGTGCCATTCAATCAGCGCCTTGCGGCGCACCTTCAACAGCGGCTTGGGCGTGTGGTCGGTCAACGGGCGCATCCGCATGCCGCGCCCGGCCGCCAAGATGATGGCCTTCATGCGGCCGAACCACGTTGCAGAGCGTGCCGCTGCACCCGCGCTGGCGCAAAGCCTTGCAGCAGCGCGCTGAGCAGCACTTCAGCGCGCGCAGAGTTATCGGCCTCGAAGTTGCACACGTACACGTCCAGCGTGACCGCGCCGCGCTCAGGCCAGGTGTGCACCGCCACGTGCGACTCGGCCAACAGCACCACGCCGGTGATGCCTTGCGGTTCTTGTTCGACTTGCGGGAAGCGATGAAACAACTCGCCGACGGCTGTCAATCCTGCGGCCGCCACAGCGCTCAAACACAAGCCGCGCAACGCTTGCTCATCGAGCATGGCGGCGGTTGTCAACGAGCAGCCGTGCAGGTCGGCGGTGAGATGCAATCCAATCATGGCCGCGATTATCCCGGCCACTAAAATGTGTGGTCGTATCAATCACACCGCCTCAAGGAACCGCATGGCCGCCTCTGTTTCAACTGCCTCAACTTCCTTGACAAATTCTTTGATGGCCAACGCCATCCGCGCCCTCGCGATGGACGCCGTGCAGCAAGCCAACAGCGGCCACCCCGGCGCGGATGGCGTTGGCCATCAAAGAATTTGTCAAGGAAGTTGAGGCAGTTGAAACAGAGGCGGCCATGCGGTTCCTTGAGGCGG
>JANYJJ010000124.1 GCA_025358485.1 Burkholderiales bacterium
CTTGGGCCTGCCCATGCTGCTGTTGCCACCGAACCGCTTGCATTTGCTGAACCCTGCACAAGCCTTGCAAGCCTTCGTGAGCCAGCAACTTTTGAAGGCCGGTTGGAGCCAGCGCGTCAGCCGCATAGAGGCGCTGCTGCCCGGCAAACCCACGCGCCGCGCGTTTCGCGATTTCTTCCATGCGCTGCTTCCGCGCGTGCTGGAAGCCGGTCGCACACAAGACCCGCTGCGCGCACGTTGGGCCATCGAAGACGCATGGCGCAACCCCTTGGTGTTGAAGCGCTGGTCGGCGTTTGCGCGTCAGCTCACTGCCGCGCAGTGCGAAGCTCTGATCGTGCGCGCATCAGCCCGCCAGTTGGGCGCGCTCAGCACCCATCAACACACCGAGGCGCAAGCCACCGAGGGTTGGAATTTGGACGCGCGCGGCTATGTGCCGCACGCGGTGTTGATGGAGCGGGGCGCGCGTCGGCCAGCGCAAGTGCAGGCCTTGTTGCCGCTTGATGGCGCTTTGGTTGTGTGAGACGCGCGCCGTCAAACAGCGCGCTGTGCGCCCAAAAATTTTGTTTTCCGGGCTTAGAGTGGTGGTCACACTCGAACCCGGAGCCCACCATGGCCAGCCACAGCGCACCGTTAGTCAATGTCGACGCCGAATACCTTATGCGCGACACCACGTCGCACGCACCCGCGTCCTGCGCAGCCTACAAAACCAGCATCTTGCGCAGCCCGCGCTTGGCTCCCATCTCGCTGCAAAACTCATTGTCGGAGGTGACGGCACCGGTGTTCCGTGCCGATGAATTGGGGCCGCTGGACCACGATCTCATCGGCAATGCGCGGGCTGAAGGCGCGCTTGCCGGGTTGCCAATTGGCGAACGCATCGTTGTTCACGGCCATGTTCACGACCAGCTCGGCCGGCCGGTGAAAAACGCCTTGATCGAAGTGTGGCAAGCCAACGCCAGCGGCCGTTACCGCCATCACAAAGACCAGTACATCGGCGCGCTCGACCCCAACTTCATTGGTTGCGGACGCATGCTGACCGACGACAACGGGCACTACTTTTTCCGCACCATCCGACCCGGCCCTTACCCATGGCGCAACCGCGTGAACGACTGGCGACCGGCGCACATCCACTTTGCTTTGTCGGGCAGCGGCTGGGCGCAGCGCCTGGTCACGCAGATGTACTTTGAGGGCGACCCACTGATTGCCACTTGTCCCATCGTGCAAACCATCCCCAGCGAAGAACAAATTCGCGGCCTGATTGCGCTGCAAGACCGCGCCGCGTTTGTGCAACTCGACAGCCGCGCCTACCGGTTTGACATCGTGCTGCGCGGCCAACGCGCCACGTTGTTTGAGAACGCGGTGAATGCGCAGAAAGCGGTGTCGAAATGAGCCCGATGTTGACCCAGCAACACATGCAACCCCCAATGCGCGAGACCGCCTCGCAAACCGCTGGCCCTTACGTTCACATTGGCTTGGCACCTTTGCAAACCGGCCTGAGCGTGTTTGAAAACAACTTCGGCAACGTGCTGACCAACTCACAAACGCAAGGCCAGCGCATACGCGTTGAAGGCCGTGTGTTTGACGGCATTGGCACCGTGCTGAAAGACGTGCTGATCGAGTGTTGGCAAGCCAACGCTCAAGGCAAATACGCGCATCCGGCCGACCAGCAAAGCGGCAAAACCATCGACCCGCACTTTCGCGGTTGGGGCCGCAGCTGCACCGATTTCGACACCGGCGTGTACAGCTTCAACACCGTCAAACCGGGCTTGGTGGCTGGCCGGGGTGGCCGCTTCATGGCACCGCACATCAACCTGTGGATCGTCGCGCGCGGCATCAACATGGGGCTGAACACGCGGCTGTATTTCAGCGACGAGTTTGAAGCCAACGCCAAAGACGCCGTACTGAATCTGATCGAGTGGGAAGCCAGACGCGCCACGCTGGTGGCGCAGCGCCATGACATCGACGGCGTGGTTGTTTACCGGTTTGACATTCGCTTGCAAGGCGAAAACGAGACCGTCTTTTTCGACATTTGAAGCGCAGCCGCCAGCAGCCGCCACCATCTGCTGACACGCGGCGTGGGTTTGCCCGATACAAAGTTGTCGCCTCAGCGACGGGTTCGGCGCGCGCAGGAGGCGTAGTCTGTTGTCCCGGTGCCGCAGAGCACCGATTCCCCCAAACAGGAGACAACAGCATGCGTTTTTCAGCGTCAAACACATCCGTCAGTTCAGCCCTTTACTTCGCACTGAGTGCCATCGCCGCGCTGGCCCTCACAGCCTGCGGTGGCAGCAGTACCGACACCACGCCACTGCCCGAACAAACCCGCCCGCAAGACGCGCGCAACACCTTCAAACCTGTTGTTGAAGCCACCTTCGCTGCCTTGGGTGGCAGCACGGTGACCACCGACCGCTGGACCGGTGTGTTGAACGGCTCGGCCTACCGTATCGAAGTGCCCGCCACCGGCTGGAACGGCAAGCTCGTGATGTGGGCGCACGGCTACGCAGGCACCGGCGACAACCTCAGCGTCGGCACGCCCATCATGCGGCGCTACTTGCTGGACAACGGCTACGCCTGGGCCGCATCGAGCTACAGCAAAAATTACTACGACGTGCGCGCGGGCGTGGAAGACACCAATGCGCTGGCCTTGGCCTTCAACACCATCGCCACATCCAAGGGCCGCACGCTGGCCGCGCCCAGCAAAATCTTTATCACGGGCGTGTCGATGGGTGGTCACATCACCGCCGCCGCGATTGACGCCGAAGCGCAAACTTACGCCGTCAACAAAGTGAAGTACGCCGGTGCCGTGCCCATGTGCGGCGTGTTGGGCGACGTGGAATTGTTCAACTACTTTGCGGGCTACCAAGTGGTGGCTCAACAGCTGGCAGGCTTGCCCATGACCAAATTTCCGGTGACTGACTTTGCGGCCATCACACCGGCCATTCAGTCAGCGCTGTGGGCCACCTTTCCCACGCTCACCAACAGCCAGGGCGACAAGCTGAAAAACGTGGTGATGAACCTCAGCGGTGGCGACCGGCCGTTCTACAAAGAGGGTTGGGCCAATGCGGGCAACCAGGGCAACATCTGGGCAAGCTTGGGTGGCGACGGCAGCATCAGCGGCATCTTGAACGGCAACATCCTGGACACCACCGGCCTGACCTACAAGGTTGACGCCACCAGCCCCACGGCCAGTGCGCTTGACACTTATTTCAATGCCAACGTGTTCAAAATTTCGCCCACTGCCGACGTGAACCGCCTGCGCACCGACGGCATCCGTTGGATCCCGTTGGCCAATGGCGACATCAGCATTCCGGTGGTCAGCATTCACACCTTGGGCGACTTGTTTGTGCCTTTCAAAATGGAGCAGGTGTACGCCGCACGCACCAAGGCCAAAGGCACCGACAAATGGTTGGTGCAACGCGCCATTCGCGATGTGGGTCACTGCGCTTTCACGGCGGCCGAAGCCATCACGGCGTTCGACGACATGGTCAAGTGGGAAGCCGGAGGAGCGAAGCCAGCGGGTGATGACGTGACCACGGCCGCCACAGTCGCCTCGCCAACCTACGGCTGCACATTCACCAAGAACACGCCTAGCCTGGAGGACTACACCGCGCCTGCCGGCCGCGCCGCGTTTCAGGCGAATTACCCAGCTTGTCCGTGAGTGTGGGCTGGCTGCGTCCCACTTCAAGGGGTGGGGAGCGGACCAGCCTCGGGAGTGGTTGGTGATTCGTTAAATCACTGATTCAGTGGACTAACGCAGCGACTTGAAAAAATCGAACAGCCCGCGTGCAGCACCGGGTGCAGAGCGGGCTGCTGGATGCGTCCGTGTGGCCAGCAGGGCGGACACCAAATACAGCGCGTTGAGCAGTCGGCTGGCGCGCTCGACGTTCATGCCGGGCCACTGCGCGATCGTGCGCAGTGGCACCGTCTCACGGCGCAGGCGTTCAGCGGCTGACCCCAATGCACCGTTCATGCTGAGGCCGTCTTCCGACGGGTTTTTGATGGCGCGGTAAGCCACCGTGCCTGAAATTTCATGCAGCAATTCAGTGCGCGGTCCCTCCAAAGCCAGCAACCAAAGCAGTGGCAGCAAAGGACGGTAGTGCTCCGCTGCTGCCACACGCTCGTACAAATTGTGTCCGGGCGGACGCACGCCGGGCGGCTCGATGCTGAGCAAGCTGGCGTGCGTCAAGCCTGTGGATGTGGTTTGCGCCAAGTCGCGCGGCGAGTGGTAAATCATTTGCGCCGGGAACAAAGTCACCGGCCACACCAAGCCTTCGCATTGCAAACACAGCAGCGCCGCCTCGCGGTGACGCAAACAAGCTGTGACGACTTCCAGCACTTCTTTGCCTTGACCAATTTGTTCCAACTGTTGCAGTTCGCCCAACAAGGTTTCAGGCAACACCGTGGAGCCTTCCAGCGGAGTGAAGCCGCTTTCACCGGTGCGCAGTCGCACGCGCTCGAACTCGCTCACTCGCCACAAGGTGGACTCATCGAAATCGCGCATTGACACAGGTACTTTGAAAAAAGATCTGAGCGTGCGGTTTCTCCACGCTGACGTAAAGCCCTAGCGCGTGGCGAATTGCTTCTGTCTGTAAAAAGTACGGGGCCCACGCTTCTGTTGGACGGCCAGCTTGCGGTGGGGCCTGCCTACACTCGCGTTCCCATTTGAATTTTGTGCACGGTCTTGAGCCGCTTCTCATTTGTTGACTTCACGCACCGTTGCCGCTGCCGACGCTTTGCCCACCGGCTCACGAATTGCCTCGTTTGAAATAGAGGCCGTGATCGCGCGTGGTCGCAGCAGCTTTGTTTACTTGGCCCAAGACCTGACGCGCGGCATGCCGGTTGCGATCAAGGAATACGCGCCTGCACGTCGCGTCAATGCAGCACCCTTGGCGCCGACCGATCCGCTGGTGCAGCGCGGCTTGCAGGCTTTCATGGCCGAGTCTCGTTTGCTGGCGGCTTGTCACCACCCCTCGCTGGTGCGGGTTGAGGCGCTGCTGGATGCCAACGGCACTGCTTATCGCGTGATGCCGTTTTACAAAGGGCTGAGCTTGGTTCATGTGCGCAGCGGCTTGGGCCGTGCGCCTGACGATGCCACCCTGCGCGCCTGGGGTTCTGATTTGGTGGGCGCTTTGCAAGCCATGCACGAAGCCGGTCATGCGCACGGCGCCGTCAGCCCCGAAAACATCATGCTGTTGGCCGACGACCGGCCCTTGCTGTTTGGCGCAGGCTCACTCAGTCACCATGTGGGCAGCGACTTGGTGGAGTCACTGCTGTCTGACTTCGGTCTGGGCAGTGCGCAAGCGCAGGCTGGTGCGCCTGATCCCAAGCTGCTCCGCGCCGCACGGTCTGGCCTGGCATTTGATGCAGTGCCCGCTGTCGGCGTGGCCCCGGCTGACGCGGTGGCCGACGACATGCGCGCGCTCGCCGCCGTGCTGCGCTATTGCATCAGCGGCGAGGGCGTCAGCGGTGATGGCATCAGCGAAGAAGGTGCCAGAGATGTGGTGACACCTGACGAAGCAAAGCCATTCTTCGACGACGTGCCGGTGGCGTCAAAGAAGCCAGCAACGCCGCTGCAAGCTGGTGCGCAAGTGAGGCGTGAGCCTTCGGTCGCGCCGACATCAGAGTTGTCTGTTCCTGGGCTGTCTGATACGGCGTCTGATGTGTTGTCAGAGGGGTCGCCAAAGCAATCGCCAGAACAGTCGCCAGAGCGGTCGTCAGCGCGGTCAGTGGCCAGCCGTTTGATTGCCGAGCACCAGGGTGTGCATGCGGATCCGCATGCGATCTTTGCTGATTCGTCGCCGAGCGCTGAGGCTGCGCTGCGGCAGGCGCAGCTTGACTCTGGATCGGCCACCGCCCCGACTTCGATTCTGATCCCCACGGCGTCGGAGCTGGCGCAGCGCCCGCTCATTCCTGAGCGCTGGCACATTCCCTTGTGGGTGGGCTTGATTGCGTTGTTGGGCATCGCGGTGTTGGCCGCGATGAGCTACGTGATGGGCGCATGGAACCGCATGCCGCCCATCGACATTGACCGCAGTTTGCAAACCCTGCCGGTGCCGGCATCGTTGGGTGCAGAGCAGTTCGCTTCCGCGTCTTCCGCACCCGCGCCCGCTTCCGCATCTTCGCCCGCTTCCGTTGCATCAGACGCCCTGCGTCGCAGTGCCCCGTTGCTCACCAGTCCGCGCGACACGGCTCCCGCTGGCGCAGCCAATGGGGCCCAAAGCGCGACGCAAACGGGGGCAGAAAAAACCACACAAGAAAAGCAGCCCGAGCGCGTCGTTCGACGGCCTGCGCCCGCGGCTGCCGCGAAAGTATCAAGCCCGCAGGCCGCCTGCGGCACGCGCACCAATTTCGCGCTCGAGCGCTGCATGCAAAACCAATGTCAAACCAAGAAGTGGGCGTCCCATCCGCAGTGCATGAGCAGGCGCTAGGGCTGAGCCGCGTCGCAACTCGACAGCGGTTAAATTAATGGACATGCTGTTTTGGCGTTTTTTTGCGGCGCTTTGAAACTGAAACGATGACTGAATCCGCCGAGTTGCCTACTCCTTCCCTGCCTGCTGCTTCGCTTGCAGCTTCACTTGCAGCTTCACTTGCAGCTTCACCTGCCGAGATGCCCTCGTCTGCTTTGCAAACCGGCCTGCACGCATCTGAGCCCGTCTCAATCACCGTGCCGCCACCGCTGGAAATCGGCAGCCGCGTGGGCTCTTTCCAGCTGCAGCGCCTGATTGCGCAGGGCCCGAACACGGCCGTCTACGAGGCCCTGGACACCACCCTGGGTGTGGGCGTGGCGATCAAAGAATTTCGCCTTGCACGGGGCGCGGCGCAGAGCCCTGCCGCGAGTTCGTCTGTGGGTTTGTCTGCAGGGTCGCCCACCCACGTGCAGCTTGAGCCCGCGGTCGAGCGAGGCTTGCGCGCCTTCGTCGAAGAAGCACGCATGTTGGCGCGCGCCAGCCACCCTTCTTTGATGTCAGTGCGCGGGCTGTTTGAGTCGCAAGGCACGGCCTATCGCGTCATGCCGCTTTACAGCGCCACGAGCCTTGAAGAATTGCGCGCGTCGATGCCGCGTCCGCCCGATGAGCCTTCCGTGCGCGCCGTGATCCATCACCTGCTCGGTGCGCTGGAGGCACTGCACGCCATCGGGCAAGTGCACGGTGCCGTCGTTGTTGGCAATGTGCTGTTGTTGCCGGATGACCGACCGCTTTTGCTCGGCCCAGGCTCGGCCGCACGCGAAGCCGCGTTTTTGCGGGCCGGCATGGACGCCGCCAACAGGCCCGAAGCTGCTGCGCCGTCCTTTGCTGACAAGGTGTCGGGCGAGCTGCGCGACTTGGCCGACTTGGCCGAGTTTTGCATCACCGGTGTGCAGCGACCCGCAGGCCATGCGCGAGACCCGCAAGACACCGTCACCGAGTCCATCGTGCGCGAGCTGGGGGCCGTCGAATTGCGGCACTACAGCCCGGCCTTCCTCAGCGTGCTCGACGTGGCATCTTCGGCCAGCCGCGAAAATCGACCGCTCAACACGGCGCAGTTCGCCAACTGGCTGGGCAGCCATGAACTGCGTCGGCTCAAACATCAGCCCCCACAAACGCTGGTGCCAACCCGAGCCGATGATTCCCCATCACGCCAAGCCGAATGGGCTGTCACCGCGCCGCCCGCCCTGTGGAACGAGCCTGCGCCGGAAGTGGCGACAACATCGCCTGCCGATCACGGGTATGCGCACTCAAATGCGCAACCGCAAGACTCCGTCTCGACCAGTCAAATTTGGGCCGACACCGTTCAGGTGATTGATGACAATCCGCCGCCGACCAAGCGCGCGACTGTTTATCCGCCCCAGCCCATGCCCCAAGTGAGGCCCAACTTTGAGCAGCGGCGCTGGGAGGCGCGCAAATGGATGGGCGGTCTGGCTGCCGCTGGCGTCGGCCTGATGGCGGCTTTGTTTTATTTCGTGGGTGGCTCGAAAGATGCAGGCTTGCCCAGCGATGCCGGTGCGACCCGCGCGGCGGGTGGTTCTGCCAGTACCGCGTCGGCGGTGCTTGCCTCAAACGCGGCCAACCGTGCCGGCGCGGCAGCTCCGCTGGCGCAACCCGCCGTGCGCAACGCTTCCCCCGAAAAACCGTCGCCTGCGATTGCAGCAGCAGCGGCAGCACCGCCAGAGATGCCCGAGATCCGGCTACCAGTGGCCGCGCCTTTCAGCGCGGCGAGTGCAACGGTTGGCGGAGCCAGTGCGCCGAACGAGACCCTCGCAGCGACCGCAGCGACTGCTGCTGCCGTGGCTGCGGTGTCAGCGGTGCCGCTGGCCGCCCTGTCTCGTACTGAGACGCCAATGGCCAAGCCTGAGCCCAAAGCTGCCGCTTCCAGCAAATTGCCCAAGGGCGTGAAAATGAGCAAAGCGGCTTGGGCCAACGGGCCGCGCGCGGTCTGTTCGGCTCGCGCCAATTCGACGGCGGGCAGCTGTTTGAAAACGCAATGCCGCACTCGCAAATGGGCGTCGCACCCACAGTGCACCCGCCCCGCCGGGAGCAGAACCACTGGCTGAACGCGGCCTCGGCGTGGCGGCAGAAGCCTGCTTCGGTTGCTTCAATTTGCGAGAATCGCTTTATGACCTCAACCGACCTGCAAGCTCACATCGCCCACATGGGCGCGGCCGCCCGCGAGGCCAGCCCGCTCATGGCGGCGGCGTCCACAGCAGCCAAAAATGCAGCCCTCATCGCCCTGGCGCACCTGCTGCGAGCTGAATCCGCTGCGCTTCAAACTGCCAATGCGATCGACGTCGCCGCCGCCGTCAAAAACGGCTTGGCCGAGCCCATGGTGGATCGCCTCAAGCTCAGCGCCCAAGTTTTAGAAACCGCCGCTCAAGGCTGCGAACAAATCGCCGCCATGCCCGACCCGATAGGCGAGATCACCCACCTGCGCCATCGCCCCAGCGGCATCCGCGTGGGCCAAATGCGCGTGCCCTTGGGCGTGTTCGGCATGATTTACGAGAGCCGCCCCAACGTGACCATAGAAGCCGCGTCACTCGCCATCAAAAGCGGCAACGCCTGCATTTTGCGAGGCGGCTCGGAGGCGCTGCATTCCAACTTGGCGCTGTGGAAATTGGTGCAAGCCGCTTTGGCGCAAGCGCACTTGCCAGTCGATGCCGTGCAGCTTGTGCAAACCACCGACCGCGCCGCCGTCGGCTTTTTGATCGCGTCACCCGAAGCGGTGGACGTCATCATCCCGCGCGGAGGCAAAGGCCTGATTGAGCGCGTCAGCCGCGAGGCCAAAGTGCCCGTCATCAAACACCTCGACGGCAACTGCCATGTTTATGTAGATGCCAGCGCCGACTTAGAACTGGCTCTGCGCGTGACCGACAACGCCAAAACGCAAAAGTACAGCCCCTGCAATGCGGCCGAATCATTGCTGGTTCATGCTGACATCGCCGGGGAGTTTTTGCCGCGCATCGGCGCGATATTTGCAGCAAAAGGCGTTGAGATGCGCGGTGATGCAGCGTCGCTCGCGCTGCTTCAATCCGTGCCAAATTTGAAGCTTCAGGCTGCCACAGAACAGGATTGGGCTGAGGAGTATTTGGCCCCCATCATCAGCGTCAAAGTGGTGCGCACATTGGACGAGGCCATGGCCCACATCGCGCGCTACGGCTCACACCACACCGACGCCATCCTCACCGACAACCACACCCACGCCATGCGCTTCTTGCGCGAGGTGGATTCCGCCAGCGTCATGGTCAACGCCTCTACCCGATTCGCCGACGGTTTCGAATACGGCCTGGGCGCAGAAATCGGCATCAGCACCGACAAGTTTCACGCGCGAGGGCCGGTGGGGATAGAAGGGTTGACGTCGGTGAAATGGGTGGTGATGGGGCAGGGGGAAGTGCGGGGTTGAGGCTCTTGGTAGCCGCCACGGCGAAGCCAAACTTGCCTCCAGCAGATGTTGAAGCTTCGCAAAGAACCGCGTCCTACTCGCCTAGAGGTGACTTTGGCCATTCTGAGAAATCGAAGGAATGTTGGTCTGGGCGCTTGCTTTTCCACGCGGTCACGGCTGCTCGTCGCGCAAGTTGTTGACAAGATCAAGAGTCATCGGCCGCGCCGCAGGCTGCCTTGGCAGAAGCGGGATTCCATTGCGTTCGGTCGGTTCTTCCCGAAACGCCACAAAACACTCCTCCAACCACCGCATCGTCAACTTGATCTTGGGCGCGCTGTGGCGGGACGACAAGGTCACGGCGTTGATCTCGTGAAGGGTGGGATCTGACAACTGCGGCAGCAAAAGCATCAATGCGCCTTGTGCCACGAGCGGTCGCGCAATAACGCTGTTCAGGCGCGCAATACCCAAACCGGCCAAGGCCAACGACAACACGGCTGCGGTGTTGTCGGCTTGGGCGTGGCCGCTGACCCGCAGGAGGTTGGGTTTTGCGTCACCGGCAAATTGCCATTGGTTGTGTTGCGGCACCACGGTATTGGAGATCAAGCGGTGGTCGCTCAAGTCGGCCACTGACACTGGCAGCGGTCGCCCTTGGAGGTAGCTGGGTGCGGCATACAACTGCCGGGTGTGGCTGCCCAGGCGGCGCGCCACATAGGTGTCACGCGGAGGCACGCCTGCGCGGATGGCAATGTCGATGCCCTCGACGGCCATGTCCACCAACCGGTCGGTAATGTTCAGCGACACCAGCAAGTCGGGATAGGTGGTCAGCAATTGGCTCAACTTGGGGATCAACACCTGCTCGGCCAACAAGCTGCTCACGCTGATCTTGATGACCCCGCTAGCGCTGGCTGTGCGCGTGTCCAAGTGGTCAGACAAGGCGCGCGCGTCGTCCAAAATTTGGCTCGCATGTTCCACAAAAGTGTGCCCTTCGGCAGTGAGTGAAATGCCGTGGGTGGTTCGATGAAACAAGCGCAGCCCACAGACCGCTTCGATGCGCGTGAGCGCGCGCGACACCTGACTGGCCGACGCGTCACGCCCGCGCGCCACGGCCGCGACCGACAGCTGCTCGGCTAGTTGAGTCACAAGTTCAAAGTCGGCGATGGCCAGTGTTTTCATTCTGCAATTTTCGACGCTTTCGTCTTCGTGAGTCGGTCTCGGTGATGCAAGCCGCGCAATAGAGAATTGCACCGCGGCACCTTGCGCGCGCTGGCTCGGGCTTGCAGACTCATCTGCTCACCACTTCAAGCGAAAGCCGACCATGCCCCTTGTCCGCATCGACGTTCCTGCCGCCACTTCTGACGCCCACATGGTCGCTGTGGCCGACGCAGTTCACCAAGCCCTGGTGGACACCTTCAATGTGCCGCTGCCAGATCGATTTCAAACTCTGACGCGCCGCGCACCAAATGAACTGGTTTGCACGCCTGAATTTTTGGGCATCACGCACTCATCTAACGTCGCGTTCGTGCAGATTTTTTGCTCGCCCGGCCGCAGCTTGGAAATGAAGAGAGCGCTGTACGCGGCCATTGCGTCCAAGGTCGCGGCGCGCGGGCACTTCGCCGCCAACGATGTGGTCATCAATTTGGTGGAAACCGTGCGCGAAAACTGGTCATTCGGAAACGGCATGGCGCAATACGCGAGCTGACAACCCCGGCAACGGCGGCGGCACAGTCAAATGAGGATCAACCTCCGCCGCGCCCTCAATTTATTTCCAGGCGGCCACGAGTCCACCGCTCGCTTGAATTGGCACTATGGGGACAGGCAATGGCGAGCCTCGCTGAGCTGCGTCTGTGACGATGAGCGTTCCGACATGGTTTTGGATCACAGCCACCGTGCTGCTTTTTTGGGCGGTGGGGGCGCACAAGCGCTTCGCTCGTTTGCGCGCGGCCATCAAGCACAGTTTTGGCAGCGTAGAGGCACACATCCGACGGCGCAGAAGTGCACACCATCCATGCAGCGTGCGGTGCCGGTGTGCAAGTGATCGCGGCGGTGGACGGCACCTTGGGTTTTGCCCGGGGCCAGTTCAACGAAGCCGCCCAGGTTTACAACAACGCGGCGATGCAGTTCCCGACCTGGGTTGTTGCCGGAAATTTTGGCTTCCGTGCGGCTGGGGTGCTCTGACCAGCTCTCACCAAGTTCCAATACTGCTCGGTGAGTGTCCGGTCGGCCTGAGATACCCAAGGCCGACCAGGTTTTGTGGGTGATTTGCGTTAAGCGACCAATATTGCCCTTAGCGCGTTGTTCAACCCGCCGTCGTTCCCAACGCTGCCCCCAACACCGCCCGATCCGCATCGTCCAACTGAACTGGAATGCCCGATCGGATCAGCGCTGCAAAGCCTTCGTCCGGCACCATCAGCGTCAAACAGTACAGCCGCTCGCTGCCTAGGTTTTCGACCACATGTGACACCCCAGGGCGCACCAACAAGGCGTCGCCTTTGGCGATGTTTTTCCAGACTCCACCCACGCAAGCTCGGCCATGCCCGTGCAGCACAAAGAAGTACTCGTTGGCTGCCAGATGTTGGTTGGGCGGGGTTTTGCCGCCGACGTCAAACACCTCAACCACGGCCACCAAACCGCATTGCTCGCCGACATCGTCGAACACCATCACGAAGTAATTGGTCTCGTCGGCCGCGATGCGAAAGGCGGGGCAGTCGCGCATGGTTTTAGCGACGAACGCGGGTTGTAGATTTGTTTGATGCGTTGCGCTCATCTGCGGTGCGTTCATCGCCGGGCGTTCATTTCAGCGCCATGGTCAAGTCAATCGACTTTGCGACGAAGCCAAAACACTGGCGCACGTTGTACAAAGTGGCGTCCATGCAAAAGGGCGGCGAGGTGGTGGCGGCGCAGTCTTGCAGCAGCACGCAGTCGTATCCCAAAAAGTTAGCGTCTTGCAAAGTGCACATCACGCATTGGTCGGCGTTGACACCGGCAAACAGCAAGCTGGTGACGCCAAGGTTGCGCAACACCGAATCCAACGGGGTGTCCCAAAAGCCGCTCATGCGGTATTTGTCGATCTGGATGTCGTTGGGTGCAATCGTCAGCTCGCTGACCACTGCCGCCGACCACGAACCCTTTTCCAACACGGGCGCGCCCGTGCCCGGCAAGGGCGTGCCCAAGCCCACGCCTTGCGCGGTGGGTTGGTACACATGCAGCAGCGACGGGCTGAGGTTGAGTTGGTCAGGCCGGTTGCCCCAGTTCAACCACACCAAGCGGCCACCCGCCGCGCGCCATGTGGGCAGAAGCGCTTGCAAGGGCGCGATTGGCGCGCGCGCTGGCGTCACGTCCACGCCGATCGATGCCAGCCAACCCTCGGCGTGGCAAAAGTCGTTTTGCATGTCGATGATTATCAGTGCACTGCGGTTCACGTCCAGCGTGAGGTGCTGCGGTGTGGCCGGCAGACTCACCGGGTGAGGCGTCACAGCATCGCGCACCAAATTCACGGCCGCGTCACTGACGCGCCAGCGGTTGTTCGGCGCGCTGCCCAAGGAGCGAAACGAGTCGTGAGGCTGCGTGACCATGGCGCAGCTTACTTCGGCACCTTGCCCACCACACCGGCCACGTAGTAGTTCATGCCGCCAATTTCGGCGTCGCTCAATCCTGCGCCTGCCTTGGCCACGTCTTTGCCGTCGTTGTCTTTGAACGGCCCGCCAAAGGGCATCAACTTGCCGGCTTTCAAGTCGGCTTCCAACGCGCGCACTTTGGCTTGCACATTGGCAGGCACGGCCGCGTTCATAGGTGCAATCTCGACATAGCCTTCGGCATAGGAACCCAGCTTGTTGCCTCCCTTCCAGGTTGACGCCAACACCTGGCGCACCACGTCGGTGTAGTAGGGGCCCCAGTTGTGCACCACGGCTGAAAGTTGCGCTTTGGGTGCGAGCTTTTTCATGTCCGATTGGTAGCCAAACGCGTACTTGCCTTTGGCCTCGGCCTCGATCACGCTGGCCGGTGAGTTGGTGTGGTTAGAGATCACATCCGCCCCCAAATTGATGAGCGCGGTGGTGGCCTGCGCTTCTTTCGGCGGGTCAAACCAACTGTTCACCCACACCACGCGCACTTCGGCTTTGGGGTTGACGCTGCGCATGCCCAACGTGAAAGCGTTGATGCCTTGCAGCACCTCGGGAATGGGGAAGGCCGCCACATACCCAGCCACACCCGTTTTGGACATGTGGCCCGCCAACACGCCCAACAAATAACGCGCCTCGTAAAACTTGGCGCTGTAGCTGGCCACGTTGGCGGCTTGCTTGTAGCCGGTGCCGTTGGCAAAGGTCACCTTGGGAAAGTCAGCCGCCACGCGCAGGGTGGGTTCCATGTAGCCGAAGCTCGGCGTGAAGATGAGCTGGTTGCCGTTTTGCACCAAGCTGCGGATCACGCGCTCGGCGTCGGGCCCTTCGGCCACGTTCTCAACAAACTCCACCTTCACCTTGCCGGGGAAGGCTTTCTCCATGGCTTGAATGCCGCTGTGGTGCTGGAAGTTCCAGCCTACGTCGGCGATGGGTGTGTTGTAGATGACCCCGACTTTCAACGGTGCTTGAGCGCGCACGCCCATCGCTGCCAAGCCGGTGCTGATGGCAGCGAAAGCCAAAACGGTTCGGCGCTGCGAAAGTGGTGACCGCGTGAATAGTGATTGCTGGAGAAGGGGTTTGGTTTGCATAGACGGCCTCGTGAGCTTCAGTGGATGAGCGGTAAGGACAGGAGAGTTAAGCGCTGCTTGCGCTGACGTGCCTGCGCTGTTGCAATCCTTGTGCCGTGGTTTGCTGTGGTGCGCATTGGTTCACTGCAATTCAACATGGGCATGAGTGTTGCTGAACACCAACTCGCATACCAATCCCTCGATATCAATCCTCGTAGATCAACGATGGGGTCTCGACCGCTCATGCTGCTACCGCCTTCGACCACTTTTGCGACCACTGCACACCTGCCTTTCGCACAGCCACTCACCCTGCCCGAATGGCACTCTGCTTGCGAAGAAGGTGCGACGCCGTTGCACCTGCTTGGTGCTTTTCAAACGCGCCTGAATGGTGCAAGGTCTGCGCGCGCGTGGATCGCCCTGATCGAAGTGACAGCACTCGGCGCGATCACGTGCAGTCGCTGAAATGAGCGCTGCTTTGTTTTGAGTTGCCTTCTTGATTTTTTGTGCATCGACTTTCTCGCACTAGAAGATTCGCCGTCTGTGGCCCAGCACCCCATCCCGTTCGGACTGAGGTGTCGAAGTCTTATGTACCGAAGTCTTATCTACCGAAATCTTATCTACCGAAGTCTTAGCCTCAGCCTTCCTCGCACTCAAGGTTTGCCATGCCGATGCCCGCGCCAATGACCCCGACAGAAATCGAAAACTATGTCGATGCCGCAGCCGCCGCTCTGAAGCTGCCGTTGAGCGTTGAACATCGACCTGGCGTGTTGAATTACTTCGGCTTGGCATCCAGCTTGGCCGACCTCGTGGCAGCGCACCCCATGGGCATCACCGACGACCCGGCCGAGTCGTTTGAGCCCATCTCGCTGTCGCGTGACGCGGTCACCAAGCGCTTGGCCTGAACGCCGGTGAACCACACATGAAGCACACATGAGCGCCTCTGAACTCTTGACGCTGAGCGCCACTGAGATGGCCGCCGCCGTGCGCGAAGGCCGCACCACCGCGACCGCCCTGGCGCACGCCAGCCTGGACCGCATTGCCGCCACGCAAGCCCGCGTCAACGCCTTCACCGACATCACGGCCTTGCGCGCCGTGCAAACCGCAGCCGACTTGGATGCCCGCTTGGCCACCGGCGACACCACGGCAAAAAACCTGCCCTTGCTCGGCGTCCCCTTTGCCGTTAAAAATCTCTTCGACGTGGCGGGGCTCACCACCTTGGCCGGTTCCAAAATTGAGCGCGGCAAACCCGTGGCGGCGATGGATGCGCCCTTGGTGGCACGCATGCAAGCCGCAGGCGGCGTGCTGGTCGGTGCGCTGAACATGGACGAATACGCCTACGGCTTCACCACCGAAAACACGCACGAAGGCCCCACCCACAACCCGCAAGACTTGGCGCGCATTGCGGGCGGCTCATCGGGTGGTTCTGCTGCCGCAGTTGCAGCGGGGCAGGTGCCCATCAGCTTGGGTTCCGACACCAACGGCTCCATCCGCGTGCCCGCTTCGCTGTGCGGCACCTTCGGCTTGAAGCCCACTTACGGCCGCCTACCGCGCAATGGCACCTACCCGTTTGTGGCCAGCCTGGACCACCTCGGCGGCTTTGCCCGCAGCGCACTCGACTTGGCCTTGATGTACGACGCGCTGCAAGGTTTTGACTCGCGTGACTCTGGCTGTGTGGCGCGCCGCGCTGAGCCCACGGTTGTGGAGTTGCCGCATGGTTTGCAAGGCCTGCGCATCGCCACCTTGGGCGGCTACTTTCATGACCAAGCGGGCCCAGAGGCGCGCGAAGCCGTCGCGCGCGTGGCGCACACCCTCAATGCGCAGCAAGTTGTCGAACTGCCCGAAGTCGCACGCGCACGCGCGGCCGCTTTCATCATCAGCAATGCCGAAGGCGGGGCGCTGCATCTGAGCGATTTGCGCACGCGCGCCGCCGATTTCGAGCCGCTGTCGCGTGACCGGTTTTTGGCCGGGGCCTTGCTGCCCGCCGCGTGGGTGCACAACGCGCAGCGCATGCGCCGCTGGTTCGCGCTGCGTGCCGCCGAGCTGTTCCAAAGTGTCGATGTCTTGATCGCACCCGCCACGCCCTGCGTCGCACCACCCATGGGCACCGAGTGGCTGCACATCAATGGGCAAAAGCTGCCCGCGCGCGCCAGCATGGGTGTGCTGACCCAGCCCATTTCCTGCATCGGTTTGCCGGTGTGTACGGTGCCGGTGTGGGGCTGCGATCCGACCCTGCCCCACTTGCCTCTGGGCGTCCAGATCATCGCCGCGCCATGGCGTGAAGACCGCGTGCTGCGCGTGGCGCATCACTTGCAAATATCGGGTGCGGTCAGCGCGCCTGTGGCCGCATTGAAGTGAATTGACGTGAACTGAATTGAAATGAAATGAGCTGATTGAATGCACATCAACATCCCCGAAGTTTTGGCTGAAGTCACCGCCGTTTTCGAGCGCTACGAAGACGCGCTGGTCACCAACAAAGTCGATGTGCTCGACGAGTTGTTTTGGTCATCAGAGATGACTGTGCGCTACGGCGCCGCAGAAAACTTGGTCGGCATAGAGGCCATACGCGCCTTCCGTTTGGCGCGACCGTCGGTCGGTTTGTCGCGTCAGTTGTCGCGCACCGTCATCACCACTTACGGACATGACTTCGCCACCGCCATGACCGAGTTCCACAGGGACAGCAGCCAAAAAATTGGCCGTCAAAGCCAAACCTGGGCGCGCTTGTCCGAGGGCTGGCGTGTGGTGGCAGCCCATGTCAGCTTGATTGATTGATTGATGTTGATCGATCTCAACTAGAAAAAAAGAGCGCCGCCCTGAGCGCTTTCTTGAACACCACGCCGTTTCAACTCGACTTCGACGTCGACCTCAAGGCCAAGCCAGCTTGTCGGTTGGTAAAAAAAGCTCGAATGGCGGAAGCAGCCAGACCTCCAGCGGCTTTTGTTGATCTTGCCGCTGGCATCGCGCTCGCCGCAGGCGCGGGTTAAGGCGCAGTCGCCTTCGTGTTCGTGTTCGTGAAAGGGCGCTACTTGCCGCCGCGTTTGTCGGCCAAAGAATCCGAAACCCCGCGAGCCGCGTTTGATACCGCTGGAGCTGCCCGCCTTCGCTTGGAAGGCGAATTGACTGAGGGCTCCGAGCAACTGCACACCGCGCTGGTTGACAAGAGGAAGCACGGTGAAGATCAAGCCAGCAGCGCTGCGACCAGCGAGCGCCTGCGCGTCGACATAGCCGCCCTGGTGGCCTCGTGGCGTGTCAGCCGCCTTGCCGCCCGACCCACGCGGCGGCAGCGTGCATCTGCGCGCGCAGCCGACAGCAAGTCAGCATTTCCTTGAGGCCGCCTAAAGCGGTGCTCGGCGACTTGGCCTTACCCGAAGGTTTCAAGCCATGCGAAGCCACCATCCAGGTGTTGGATCGCAGCGGCGGCAGGTCGCTGGGCATGCAGTTGCTGCCGGTGAAGTAGCGGGCGTTGAGCGTTCAAAAAAATAAAAAAGCCGCCCTCGGGCGGCTGGCGTGTTGCGCAGTGGTCGGCGCTGTGCCGCTTCATGCACCCACATAAAGCTGGTTCAGGCTGTGTTCATGCACGGCCATCACGCCTTCGCTGCGCACGGCGGCGCGGTCGCGCATGCTGGTGAAAGCCTTGGCCTGGAATGAGCCGTAGGTTTGTGCGGTCTCGGTCAGTTCACCTGCTGATTGGGCGCGCGCCAATTCGGCTTGCACGTCGGCGCGGCTGGCGGTGCTGGGGGTGTCTTTGAATTCTGTGAATTCAGCGGCGAAAGCGCCGGTAGCTGAGGCTGCACCCAAGACAGCGATGGCGACAGTGGCGAGGAAGAGTTTGGTGTTCATGATGTGAGTTCCTTGAGGATGGTGGTTGGAGTGGACAGGCGCCGGGCCGCTGCAAGATGCATAGGCTTGTTCGACTCTCATGTGTCGGCCCGCAAGGCCAGCGCTGACTCACATTCAGCACACAAAACATCACAGCTTGATCACACCGCAGGGATCCGCTTTGATTGCCGTGGGTGACTCGCCGCCCGCGCTGACGACGCCTTGCGACGAGGGAAAATACACATTAACATGCACATGCACATACTCTTGGAGCTGATGTATGAAAACCGAACGCGTCACCCTGTTGACTTCGCCTGACTTCAAGGCGTTTTTGAATGCTGAAGCGCATCGCGAAGGTGTCAGCGTGGCCGAGCTGGTTCGCACCCGCTGTGAGCGTCGGCCGAGCGATGAGGAGGCCATGTTGGCCGAGTTGACGCGTGAGCTTCAGCAGTCGATGGTGGCGGCCAAGCGGGCTTTGAAAGGCGGCTTGGACGAAGCGCAGGCAGTCTTGCTTGAACTGAGTTTGCGCCGTCGCGATGCGATCAATTTGCCTGCCAAAGCAAAAACCACGTCTGAACTCATCACCGTGCCCAAAGCCAGCACCAAACGCGCAGCCGCGAAAACACCCAAACGCGCCGGAGCGCACGCATGAGCGTGGTCGGCGAGGCCCTGTCGGCCATTCGCGAGGCGCTGAAGTTGTCTGACGACGTGAAGCGCGTCGGCGACACGCTGAAGGAGTTGTCGCGCGAACTGCGCGATCAAGACCGCCGCATCATCCGCTTGGAAGCCAAGTGGGAAACGGCAATGGAGTTTTCAGCGGCGCGTGGTGCGGAGCCCAGAGCTTCGGTTCGCCAGATCGAAAACAAGGCTTGATCTTTGGGCTTTGAGCTTTGAGCTTTGAGCTCTGATCCGCCGTTGTGGTGTCAAGCTTGAGGCATGCCCAGCCACTGTTCCGCGCCGCTTGAGTGACCGAACAGCGCCGCGCACAAGGCGGTCTCTCTTTGACGCACGATGCTCAAAAACTCGGTCGCGCCTTTCATCGATCGAAAGGCCTCGAAGCCGGTTTCCAACAAGGTTTGCAACTCACCCAAACCCGCCGCACGCGCCGGGCCGCGCATCATCAAAAGGCTGGCGCGCACCAAAGGTTTGCGTGTGAGTTGGTCGAGTGAGCTGCCCACGCTGAGCATCAAATCAATCTGCTGTTGACGCTCGGCCGCGCGGCCGGTGGCCTGCCACGCGGCGGTGTAGCGCGCGGCGTTCACATCAGGGCTGGCGATTTTCTCCGCCATGTGGCTGTCCAAGCTTTCAGACAGTGCATGCAGTGTCGTCAACGTGGTCACGGTGGCCACAATGTCTTCGGGAAACAAGCGCACCAAAGCAGGCACCACACGCGCGAACTGCGCGTCGCGTTGGCTGAAATCGGCGGGGCCGTAGAGCTCGTCCAAAAAGAAGCGGGCCGCAGGGCGGTAGCGCGGATTGGCCAGCAAGTCGTCGTAAGTGGCGGCAAAACGGCGCTGTTGGTAGTCCTTCACGGCCTGCACCCGCGCGTGCAATTCGGGTGACAGGCGGCGGCTCTCGCGTTCGGCTTGCACCGCGTTCAAATGCGTCAAGATGGTGTGGGTCACGGCGTCAGTTTTTGTGAATTTCGCATCGTTTTTTAGATGACCGCGCTGCGGGTATGTCGCGACTGAGGTTAGTCCCTCACCTCTAAGACAGTGCCTGCGAATGATGCAACACTGACTGCGCCGCTGCGCTTGCGGTATTCCATGAATTCACATGCAACGACGTACTTTGCTTCGCTTGGGTTTGGGCAGTGCCGCGTTGATCGCGGTGGTGGGGGGCGGCGTCGCGCTGATGCAGCCTGCGCTGCGCAACGGGCAACTCACAGCGTCTGGGCGCGGGGTTTTTTCGGCGGTTGCGCGGGCGGTGTTGGACGGCAGTTTGCCCGCCGCGCCTGCTGCGCAACAAGCCGCCTTGACGGCCCATCTGTCGCGCTTGGACAGTGCCATCGCTGCCTTCCCCGCCGCCACGCAAGCCGAGCTGTCGCAGTTGTTGTCGCTGCTGGCATCGGCCCCCGGGCGCATCGGTTTGATGGGCTTGACTGCCGACTGGGATGTGGCCACCGTGCCGCAAATTCAAGCCGCGATGCAAGGCCTGCGCACCTCCAGCTTGGCGCTGCGCCAGCAGACTTATCACGCGCTGCGCGACCTGACCAATGCCGCGTTTTATGCCGACGCCGAGGCCTGGAAGTTGATGGGCTACCCCGGCCCGGTCACGATTTAATTTGTTGAAGATTTGCCATGACTGAATCTATCGCTGTTCGTTCTGAGTCCAGTCGCCCTGACCCCATCCGTGACGGCCTGGCCCGAGGCTGGAAAGTTCTCGGTGGCCCGCACGCCGCTTTGCCCGCGACGCTGCAATGCGACGTGGTCATCGTCGGCACCGGGGCCGGTGCGGGCATCACCGCCGAACTGATGACGAAGGCCGGTTTGGACGTGATCCTGATTGAAGAAGGCCCGCTCAAATCAAGCACCGATTTCAACCAGCGCGAGAGCGAGGCCTACCCCCAGCTCTACCAAGAAAGTGCGGCCCGCAAAACTGCCGACAAAGCCATCAACATCTTGCAAGGTCGCTGCGTGGGCGGCTCGACCACGGTGAACTGGACAAGCTCGTTCCGCACGCCGCCGTCCACCTTGGCCTACTGGCAAAAGCGCTTCGGTTTGACCGACCTCACCGAGGCTGCGCTGGCCCCGTGGTTTGAGCAAGCCGAGCGCCGCTTGAGCATCGGCCCCTGGCTCACACGCGCAAACGAAAACAACGATTTGCTGCGTCGCGGGGCCGAGAAACTGGGCATACCCGCAGAGTCCATCAACCGCAACGTCAAGGGCTGTTGGAACCTGGGCTCGTGCGGCATGGGCTGCCCCACCAACGCCAAACAGTCGATGCTGGTGACCACCATTCCGGCCGCGCTCGACAAGGGCGCGCGGCTGCTGACGCAAACGCGGGCCCAAGAATTCAAGCTGGTGAATGGAAAAGTGCAAGCGCTGTTGTGCGTGCCCGTGGCGACTGACGGAAGTGCGGACGGAAGTGCGGTCGGAAGCGCCGGGACGCGCATCGTCGCCAAACATTACGTCGTCTCGGGCGGTGCCATCAACTCACCGGCTTTGCTGAAACGCTCGAACGCGCCCGACCCGAATTCGCTGTTGGGTGCGCGCACGTTTTTGCACCCGGTGGTGATCTCGTCGGCCGTATTCCAGCAAGCGGTGGAGGGCTGGAACGGCGCGCCGCAAACCATTTACTCCGACCACTTTTTGGGCACGCAGGCCATCGACGGGCCGATAGGCTACAAGCTGGAAGCGCCGCCCATACATCCGGTGATTTTTGCGTCTTCGTTGCCGGGCTACGGCCAAGCGCAGGCCGACATGCTGAAGGCATTTCCCAACACCCACAGCCTGTTGGCCTTGATGCGCGACGGCTTCCACGAACAGTCGGTGGGCGGCCAAGTCAAGCTGCACAGCAACGGCTCGCCCATCTTGGATTACCCACTGACCGACTTTGTGATGGAGGGCGCGCGCCGCAGTTTCTTGAGCATGGCCGAACTTCAATTTGCGGCCGGTGCCAAGGGAGTGTTGCCGGTGCACGAGCAGGCCGCGATGTACAGCACTTGGGCGCAAGCCCGCGAGGCCATCAATGCGCTGGCCATGAAGCCATTGCTCACGCGGGTGGTGAGCGCGCACGTGATGGGCGGCTGCGCAATGTCAGCCACAGACAAACAAGGCGTGGTGCGCGGCGACGGCGTGCATTGGCAGATCGAGAATTTGTCGGTGCACGACGGCTCGCTGTTCCCCACCAGCATCGGCGCCAATCCGCAGTTGTCGGTTTATGGTTTGGTGAACAAGCTGGCCACCGCGTTGACCAAGCGTTTGAGTGGCAAGGATGTGGTGTTGGCTTGATGTGGTTTCGCTGGCTTCAGGAAGAGCTGTCCCCGTTCCCGTTCTCGATACCTCAGGCCGAACGGAGTAAAAACCACGCCATGCTCGCCCGCCTCCAACAGTTCATCACTCTCGGCCTGCTGACCACCGCAGCTGCCTGGGCCGCTTTCTTTTTCGCACACGGTGAAACAACGTGGGCCGTTGTCGGCACGCTGTTGATCGTGCTCGGCTACGCGCTGATCCTTGCGCTTGAATTCATCTTGCTGTGGTTCGTGAACCGCGCCGACCCCACACCCAATGCCACGCCGTTCCAGCTGCTCAAAGCGTGGTTCAACGAGGTGACTACCGCGCCCTTGGTGTTCTGCTGGCGACAACCGTTTCGTTCCAAGGCCGTGCCCGATTTTTTGCCGACGCGGGCAGGCAACCCGTCAACCCAACGCGGCATCGTTTTCATTCACGGCTATGTCTGCAACCGGGGCCTGTGGAACCCACTGATGGAAAAGTTGCAAGCGCGCGGCGTGCCCTTTGTGGCGGTGAATCTGGAGCCGGTGTTTGGCTCCATCGACAACTATGTGCCGATCATCGAAGCCGCGGCCAAACGCGTCACTTCAGCCACGGGTTGCGCCCCGGTCTTGGTCGCGCACAGCATGGGCGGTTTGGCGGCACGGGCCTGGTTGTCCTCTCAGGCATCACCCGCCGCAGCGCACCGCATCATCACCGTCGGCACCCCCCACAGCGGCACGTGGCTGGCGCGCTTTGGCAGTACGTTGAACGCACTGCAAATGCGCCAAGGCGATGCGTGGCAGAAAAAGCTCAGCGCGGCAGAGCCCGCAGATCGCTTGGCGCGATTCACTTGCTTTTATGGGCATGCCGACAACATCGTTTTTCCTGCGTCAACGGCCACCTTGCCCGGTGCCGACAACCGGCACATCGCAGGGTGTGCGCATGTGCACATGACCTATCACGCGCTGGTGTGGGCAGAGGTGCTGAAGCAGGTTCAGCACTGAGCTCATTGCTCTTTTCCCGACTCCCTTTTCCCGACTCCGTTCCGTTCTGTTCTGTTCTGTTCAGTACCGACGCTCACCCTCCAACACCAAGCCTGCTTCTATCTCCCCACGAGTTGCAATTTCAGCCCGCACCAAGGCATACAGCGCGGTGAAATCGGGGGCCGTTGCATCGAACAACTGCTGATAGGAGTCGATGACAAAGTAGCTGCTTTGAAAGCTGTCAATTTGATAGCGGCTGCGCATGATGCGCGCAAGGTTGAAGGCAATGCGTTGAGCTTGTGCGCTGCGCACGCTGTGTGTCAGTTCACCGGCTGACGACAAGATGCCCGCGCCATACGCGCGCAAGCCCTGCGGTGTGCAGATCAACCCAAACTCCACCGTGTACCAATACAGGCGCGCCAGCAGCTCGCAAGCATCCAGCGAACTGGCTTTCAACCCGCCTTTTCCGTAAGCCTGCATGTAGTCGGCGAACACCGGGTTGAACAGCAGCGGCACGTGGCCGAACAAGTCGTGGAACACATCGGGTTCGACCACGTAATCAAACTCTTCCGGCTTTCGTATCCAATTCGTGACCGGAAATTTGCGTGCCGCCAGCAGCGAAAAAAACGCCTCTTCAGGAATCAAACCCGGCACGGCTTCTATAGACCAACCCGTGGCGCGGTGCAGTTTTTCTGACAGCGCATCGAAGTTTGGAATCTGGTCTGGCGCGCCCAATTGACCGAGCGCGGTGATGAATTCATCGCAGGCCAAACCGTCAAGTTGCGCGGCTTGACGTTGGTACAAGCGGCGGTACAAATCGTGGTCTTGCGAAGAGTAGGCCGCCCAGTTTTGCTCGCATGTGTAGTTGCTGCGCGCACCTGCGTAGTCGCCCCGCGGCGGGCGCGTGCCTTCACCGTAGGTGGTCGGGGCAACGCCGACGTTCAGCGCTTTCATGTTGAGGGCAGTGAGGCGAACTCGCTCAACACGCCGCGCCGAATCTGATCCAACTCAATGCTCTCGAACAGCGCACGAAAGTTGCCCTCACCAAAACCCTGGTCGCCTTTGCGCTGAATGATCTCGAAAAATATCGGGCCTATCACCGTCTGCGTGAACACCTGCAGCAGCAGCTCGTTCGGCGCACCCAGGTGCGTGGCACCGTCGATCAAGATGCGCAAACGGCGCAGCTCATCCACGTTTTCGCCGTGGTTCGGCAGGCGCTTGTCGATCAGGTCGAAGTAGGTGGCGATGGTGTCTTGGAACACCACGTTGCTGCCCTTCATGGCCTCTACCGACGCGTAGATGTTGTCGGTGCCCAGCGCGATGTGCTGTATGCCTTCGCCTTGGTACAGCACCAGGTACTCGGCAATTTGGCTTTTGTCGTCTGAGCTCTCGTTGATGGGAATGCGGATCTTGCCGCAAGGGCTCGTCATGGCCTTGCTTTTCAGGCCGGTGAGCTTGCCTTCGATGTCGAAGTAGCGCACCTCCTTGAAGCCGAACAGGCGCTCGTAAAAGTTGGCCCACTCTTTCATGCGGCCACGGTGCACGTTGTGGGTCAGGTGGTCGATGTAGGTCAAGCCGTGGCCTGTGGCGTTGCCCGCCAATGCCCCTGGAATGGGTACGAAATCAACGTCGTAAATGCTGATGTTGCCGATGGCACCGGCTGTCGCACCGCCTTTGCCATGCCAGCGGTCCACAAAGTAAATCAGCGAATCGCCTATGCCTTTGATGGCCGGAATGTTCAGCTCCATAGGGCCGGTTTGGTTGTCGAAACCCCAAGCGCCCAACTCCAAAGCGCGGGCGTAGGCCTGGGCCGCGTCGTCCACCCGAAACGCCATGGCGCACACACTGGGGCCGTGCAGGCGCGCGAAGCGCTGCGCAAAAGAATTGGGCTCGGCGTTGATGATGAAGTTCACCTCGCCTTGGCGGTACAGCGTGACGTTTTTATGCCGGTGTTTGGCGATGGCCGTGAAGCCCATGCGCTCAAACAACTGGCCCAAAGCCACCGGATCGGGCGCGGCGTACTCGACGAATTCAAAGCCGTCGGTGCCCATAGGATTTTCCCAAGGGGTGAACTGCATGCGGTGCTCCAGCAAAGGTTGAAAACGCAAAACTGCGAGCGCTCACTGTAGTTTTGTCAGCTCGCAGTTTTCCTGCAAATTCAAGCGCCTGGTTATTGATCGACGCTGCAAACCTGCAAAATCTACGGCATGGAAACTCAAATCGAGCTAGACGCCATAGACCGCCGCATCTTGCGCGCCCTGCAAACCGACGGCCGCATGACCTATGACGTGCTGGCCGCACAGGTCAGCCTGTCGCCCTCGGCCACGCTGCGCCGCGTGAGGCGGTTGGAAGAAACCAAAGTCATCTCAGGCTATGTGGCCGTGGTGCCGCCCGAACGCGTGGGCTTGGGTTTGACGGCCTACATCAACGTGCGCCTGGAAAAGCATTCAGAGGTGCATAAACGCAACCCCATGGACTTGTTCCGCGCCTCGGTGCAAGCCTGGCCCGAGGTTGTCGAATGCGCTGCGTTGACGGGTGAGATGGACTACCTGCTGCGCGTGGTGGTGCAAGACATGGCGCACTATTCCCGCTTCATCATGGACACCTTGCTGAAGCACCCCAGCGTGCAAGATTGCAAGACGAGTTTCGTGCTGGACCGGGTGAAGAACACGACGGTGGTGTCGGTTTGAAGGCAGTGCCAGCGGTAGGTCATCCGACTGGATGAGCGCAGCCCGTGCCCCTGAAACGCAAGTGGCCGCGCACGCAACAGCCTCTGTGGGTATTGCGTGCGGCCGCCTTCTGTTTTGCGCCAATCAGCCCTGAACGACCTTGGTGATTTGCACCAAACCCGGCACCGGCCAGCCTGCTTCTTTGCACACACGCACGATGGCTTCGTTGGTGTCGAAATACACCTGCCAATAATGATCGGTGTGGGTGTAGGGACGCACTGAAATCACCGGGCCTTCGGCCTTGAGGTCGAGCAGATTGACTTCGGGCGGCATGTCTTTGGAGATGTTGGGGATCAGGTTGACGGCGGCTTTCAAGCGCGCAATCGCGTCGAGTGGATCCACGCTGGTGGCGAGTTGCGCGGTGCGGTCAACGCGGCGCACGGGCAGGGTGGAAAAGTTTTGCACTGTGTCGGAGAAGATTTTTCCGTTGCCCACCAAAGTCATGACGTTGTCGGGCGTGGTCAGGGTGCAGCCGAAAAGGCCCAGCTCTTTCACCGTGCCGGTGACGCCGCCCACACACACGAAGTCGCCCACTTTGAAGGGCCGCAAGATCAGCAAGAAAGCGCCCGCCGCAAAGTTGCCCAGCAAGCCGCTCCAAGCCGCGCCAATGGCCACGCCTGCACCGGCCAACATGGCGGCAAAGCTGGTGGTCTCAATGCCGAAGTAGCCCAGGATGCCCAGCACCAAGGCAATGTTCAAGGCGATCGCAATGATGGAGCCCAGGTACTTGGTGAGCGTGGCGTCCACGTTGTTGCGCCCCATGGCCAATTGCATCAAGCGGATGACCTTGCCGATCAGCCAGCGGCCGATCACCCAAAACGCGATGGCGGCGACGATCTTGATGCCCAGCGAGAGCGCGGTGGTGCTCAGAAAACTCTGAATGTTGTTGATGTCCATGGTGACTCCCTTGGGTTTGTTGACAGCTAGCTTCTGTGCAGGTCGGGGCACGCAGCGCGGCCCGACCAATGGACAGACCAGCAAATGGCATGCCGCAACTTCGCTTAATTCTGCCTCAGGGAGTGAGCAAACGTTGTGACGCCGCGAGGGCGGTGAGTACGGTCAAACCCGAACTTCAGGCGTCCAGCTCAAGCAACCAAGCCGAGGTGGCGGGTGCTGACATGTTGAGCAGCGCGGCGATCTCCGTCACGTCGTCGGGCACGGCAGGGTTGTCCCAACCTTGGGCGGTGTGTCGCGCCAGCCGTGTGGCCATGACCACGCTTTTGACGCTGGGGTGCTCGTCGTGGCTGTCGTCGGCACAGCGCACCAAGAGGTCGGGCAAACGCCAGGCCAACATCAACGCATGTTGCAGTTCGGGCAGTTTCACGCCCAAGGTTTGTTCTTGAACCGCGCTGGAACGCAGCGTGAGGTCGGCGAGTTGAGCTTGTCGCATTTGCAAAGCCAATGCGGGCGCGTGGCACCACATCAGCATGTCGGCAAAGTCGTGCAAGAGCGCTGCTTGGTACACCACGGGCGCGTCGTGATCCATGCGGTGCACGGCAAAGCTCAAGGCGAACGTGGCGGCGCGGTGGGCGCGCTTCGTCACTTCTTGCAAACCAGCCAAAGCTTCGGGCTGATCGGCCAAGTGGTCTTCTACCGTGGGCTGCAAACCAAACTCGCGAAAGAAGGGGCTGATGCCCATCATGACCAACGCTGCGGTGACGGTTTCAGTGTCGGTGAGCAAGCGCTTTGAGCGGTGGCTGGCGGCGTAGGCTTGCACTTTGAGCGTCATCAACGGGTCGGCAGAAATCAACTCGCCCAGCACATTGGCATCGACTTTGTCTTCGTTCAGACGCATGGCCTCCAGCGCGTCGGAGGTTTCGGCCAACACAGGCAGGTCGGCGTTTTGCGCCACGTGACGAAAGTACTCCGTCCAGGCGGGAAGACTGGGGGTTTCAAAAAACGGAAATCTGCGCACGCTGGTCAACATACAAGACACTCATCGGGAAGTGAGTTGACTGATTTATCGGCCTGTAACTTAGGGACTTGAGGGAGCGCTCAGCTCTGCGCCGCTTGAAAACCGGATTTCAAAACCGGATTTCAAAACCGAATCTCAAAACGAGAGCACATGCCCCTGCTGCGGCCGCGTCTGCCCGCTCAGCAGCTCGCGGTACACCGCCTCCACCGCCTTCGCTCCTTTGCCGCTGACCACCGTGAGCCAGGGCGAGGCAGGGTTGCTGAGCGCCTGCATGAAGCCGCCCCAGGCGGCGCCGGTGCGCTGATTCAAACCGGCTGGACCCCAATCGACGGCGCGTTTTTTAATTTGCGCGGGCGCAAAAAACAAGGTCGGGCGCGGGCCTGGCAAATGTTGAGGCGTCTCGCCGGCGGCCCCTGAATTTTTGGCTGTGAGGTCATCCCAATGCGTGCCGCCCACCGCGCAACTGTGCTTCAGCGCGTCGTTGAAATGTCGGTGCACTGCGGCGCGCACCGTGGCGCTGCCGCTCATGTCCACATAAGCGGTTGGCACATCGGCGGGCAAGCTGGCCACCTCGTCATAAGTGATGACTTGGTCATAGCAACCCAAGCCGCGCGTGAAGGCAGCGTTGGCCGCAGAAGTGAGGCCGATGACTTTGACGGCCGACGGCGTGCTGCGCTGTTGGTTCAAACCGCGGCTCAAACAAAATGCGGTGCCATAAGCGGTCTTGCTGGACGCGCTGGACAGCAGCACCGCCTTGGCGCCGAAGAAGTGGTTGTCGGCCAAAAAATCGTCAATCAAAAATGAGGTCATGAACAACGGGCGCAGCAAGGCGATATGCGCCTCGTGTGCCACCGCATAGCTGGGATCGGCAGCGCAGCGGGTGTATTGGTTGTACACAGGGTGCAGCTCGCGGCGGTGCTCGGCGGCGTCAACAAAGCTGCTCGCGCTGATGCGCGCGGGTTGCAGCACGGCGTGCGTGGCCATGGGGAAGTAGCCGTAGATGCGCTCACCCAAAACAACGCCATCCGCGCGCGACTCAACCACATCGGCAAAGCCCCACACCGGGATGCAGCCATGCGCGGCATCGGCAGTGCTTGTGGTTACACGAGCAGTGACAGGAGCGGCGACAGGAAAGAAATTCCAGTACTTCATCGCATCACCAAACGCCGCGTAAGTGATGTTGTTGGAGGTCAGCGCAAAGCTGTTGATGCGCAGACGGATGTGGCCGTCGGCGAGCGGGGCTGAGGCGGCGGCGTCACTGACCAAACCGATTTGGTGCAGGTCGCTTTTCTTCACAGTGAACATGTGGGCGGGGGCAGGGGTGGTCATAAGAGGTCTCGGTTTTGGACGGTCTGCCGCGGCTGGGATGGCGTTGACGTGGTGCAGCAACCGAACAGTGCGGCACGCTGTCTGCGGACAGCACGCTGCGCGGCAGCAACGCGCAGATTGTGGCGCGGCGCATCACGCTTACAGCGAATTTTTATCTGCGCCACAGGCCATCACAACCGCATCAGAGCCGCTTCACCCCGCTCAACCAGCCCACCAAGTTGCCGTCAACGTAGAGCGCGCCTTCGGGAGCACCGGAGTCGGCGTAGAACTCCAGCACGGGCGGCAAAGCTTTGCTGCGCCGTGATGGCAGGGGTGCCACCAGTTGGCGGGCCATGCGGGTGAGCATGCTGCTGAGGGCGCGCAAGCCCAAGGCGGCTGCGTGGCGCAGCGTGTCGCTGCCGTAAAGATTGCTTCGATGTGCCTCGGTCGTGTGCCAAGGCAAGTGCTTGTCGGATGTCATTTTTGGCTTTCGGTATGCACCGTGCGGCCTGAGGTGTCGAAGCATGGAAAACCGCTTCGACACCTCAAGCCGCACGGCATTGATTCATGTCGGTTTGGGTCGGCGCTCAAGCTGGTCGAGCTCGCGTCGCAGAGATTGGTTGTTGCCTTGGCGCATGGCCGCGCGGGTGGCCTGATGGCTGCCTGCGCTGCGGAATTTGGCGGCGGCCACCATGGGGTTGCGGGGCTTGCGGGTGGTGACGGTGAATTGAATCTTCATGAGGGTCTCCGGTGGGTTAAAAAAAGTTAAAAACAAGATCAAAAAAAGCCCAAGGCAGTCTGTTGACCGGCTTGGGCATCTGCTGGGGCTTCATCAACTTGCGCAAATGATAAACATATGATTATCTTGCGCAAGAGGCTTTGATCTGACTTGTGTGCAAATCGCAACGTCAAACGTGGGGGGGGGGAACGTGGGTGCGTCGGATGTTTGCGTTTTCTTTCATCGCCTTCGCTGATTGCTTCCCGTCATCGCCTCCATTTCAACGGTGCAACGCCCGCTTGGGTGCTGGCCCACAGCGCGTCGGCGTTGTCGTGGGTGTCAACGACGGGTTGGGACTCAGGGGCTGCCTTCGATGCGGTCGGAACCAGCACCTCGCCCAGCAAATCGAGCAAGCGCGTGCGTGCGCGTTGCGGATGGCGTCTGTAGTAGGTCAGCACCAAGCCCACCATGAAGCGTTCGTCGTCGTCGCGCGGCAAGTGGCTGGGTGGTTCGACGCCTGCGCGTGATGAAGGCAGAGAAAGCGCCGAGGGCTTGGGTGCGGACGCAGTGGGTGGCACCAAGCCATGCGGTTCGTCCATCCAGCCTGACGGCTTGCCGCACAGTTGCTCAAACTGGCGCGCCAGCCGTTCACCAATTTGGCGCGAGCGGCTTTTGATTTGGCTCCAATAGCTGGGTTGAATTTGCAGTTGCTCTGCAAATCGGCCTTCCAACCCGCGCAGCGCAGCCGCGTCAGGGTGCTTCAAGGTCGCATGAACAAATTCATCAAACAAGGCCAGCGCGTTGGCAAGGCGGATTTGGGGCACGTCGCGATGACCAGAATTCATGCGCTGATGATAAAGCGGCGTTGATCTTGAACTGCTGAAGTTGACGCGCCTCAACGCGAGCGAAGGCGTTCGCTTCACGCAAAACACAAGATGAATCCCGTTCGCTTTAAGGTGGATTTTCTGGCTGACCACATCGCGCGCTGCGTTGGTTATTGCATGGCGGGCAGATCGACAAGCTGGCTTAACTTCACCCAGGCTTTGGCTGGGGCCGTGAAATCCAATGCGTCCAAGTCCTGCAAGTCAGCCTGCGAGGGCTCCAAACAAGTCGCGTGCGCTGCCGCGCTGAGCAGCAGACCGAGCAGCGCCCATGACAAACGGCACAGGATGTGAAGGGAGATGGCAAATTGGCAACTAATTTTCGAAGAGGGTGGACGCTTCGGTATCAGTGTGCCGAGGTCGACCTTGAAGCAGGTCAGAACGGTTGGGGAGACAAGCGCAAATCCAACGGCTGCGCAAAGCTGTATTCAGCGCACGGTGGCTGCGCTCGCCGCAGGCAGCGGGTACAAGGCGCGGGCGATTTTGCAAGTGCTGCCTTGCCAGTCTGAGCGGCAGGCGGTGTCCACCTCGCTGCACATGGCGTCGCCAGCGCGGCGCAGCGCCGCAAACTTGGCCCCGTCAACCTCGCCCACCCCGGCAATGAAAACCCTCGACGAGCTCGGCGTGGACGGGCTGGCGTTCATCGCGCTGCATGTGCCGCGCAGCATCTCCAGCTGGCAGCGCTGCGTCAATTCAGTGACGAGGTTAGCGTTTGGTGGCTTGACTTTGCGCTGTGCATCGGCCGCTGTGACGGCCCATGCCAGCACCACAGCGGCGACCAAACCCAATAAGACAGCGCTGATCAGCCACCGCTTAGACCAGTTGCGTGATGTTTGTTGCGCGGGCGCAGCACTCATGGTTAGGCGCGATCTTTGACGGTGGCTTGGTCAAGGTTTGGGCGAAATCGCAAGCGTTCAACGCGGTAGCTGAAACCGCTGGCGAAGCCCGTGGTGCGCCCGGCTGGGATCGAACCAGCAACCCCTGCCTTCGGAGGGCAGTACTCTATCCATTGAGCTACGGACGCAAGAGCTCGAGTGTAGCGGGGCGGTCTTGTGAAGCTGCCCCTAAGTAGGCGTGCCTGACGCAGCACTGACCGTGAGGTCGCACTGCGCAGTCATGCGTCTGCGTGACAAGAGATGGGACTTTATAATCTAACGTTTATCTCAAGCCACACGTCGCTTGAGCGTTTTTCGACGTTGAGGAATTCATGAGCGACCCCCACAGCACAGACGACTACGACGGCCCGCACGAAGGGCCCATCAAAACACCGAAGCAGCTGATCGTGGCGGTGTTGTTCTCATTCGTAGTGCCCATCATCGGCATCATTTTGTTGGTGATGTACGTCGACAGCGCCACCAAACCTGCCGCCGGCAGCGACGCCTTCAAGCCGCAGTCGGTGTTGACGCGCATTCAACCGGTGGGCTCTGTGCAAGTCAAAGACGCATCGGCCCCGGTGGTGTTGCTGACCGGCGAACAGGTTTACGCCGCGCGCTGCACCGCCTGCCACGCCGCCGGTTTGGCCGGTGCCCCCAAGATGGGCGACGCCGCCGCTTGGGCACCGCGCTTGGGCCAAGGCTACGACGTGTTGCTGTCCCATGCCTTGAAGGGCAAGGGCGCAATGTCCGCTCAAGGTGGCGGCGAGCAAAGCGATTTGGAGATTGGCCGAGCGGTGGTCTACATGACCAACAAGAGTGGCGCGAAATTTCCTGAGCCTCAAACGTCAGCTGCACCAGCGGCACCAGCTACTCCAGCAGCGGCAGCCCCCCCATCGGCCATGCTGCCAGTCGCTGGCGCGGTTGCGGCCATCGCCGCTGGTGCGGCCGTGAAAGTGGCCATGGCCGACACGCCTCCATCGGCTGGGGCTGTGCCCAAGCTTTACACCGCTGTGTGCCAAGCCTGCCACGTGGCGGGCTTGGCCGGTTCCCCGAAGTTCGGCGACAAAACCGCCTGGGCTCCACGCTTGGGCCAAGGCATTGCCGGCTTGACCGCCAACGTGGTCAAAGGCAAGGGCGCGATGCCACCCAAAGGCGGCTCGGCAGCTTCTGAGGCCGAGATCAAGGAAGCGGTAACTTACATGGTGAGCGCGGTCAAGTAAGCGCACCTCTCTGACAAGCTTCCCTGACAAACTTCTTTGATGCTAGAAAAAAAGCCGACCCTGGGTCGGCTTTTTTCATGGGCATTTCTGTTTGGCATTTCTGTTTGACATTTCTGTTTGGTATGCAAGCCCGTTGACGACGCATCCGAACTCGCGTTGGCTGCGTATGCACATATCGGCAGGCAGCGTTGAGCCGCAATGCCGCGCGCTTGTTCCCCGCATCAAACCCATCAGGAGCCACCATGAAAATCATTTCGCCCACCTTGCCCACCTCACCCACCTGCGCAGCCGCGGTCACGGCCTTATTGATGTCAGCCTGCGCAGCCCAAGCGCCGATGATGAAAGACGTGGCCCAAGCCATGGCTGTTGACAGTGCTGCAATGAATGCCGCGCTGCCAGCAGCCATTCGCGCGCCTGCGGGTCAAAGAGCATTGATGACCCAGCGTGGTGTGGGCCAGCTGACCTACGAATGCCGCGCCAAAAAAGACATGGCAACGCAGTTTGAATGGGTCTTTGTGGGGCCGGTTGCTACGCTGATGAACACCGACCGCAAGGTGGTGGGTAAGTATTACGCAGGCCCAACGTGGGAAGCGAATGACGGCTCGAAAGTCACTGGCAAACAAGTGGCCATCTCGCCTGCCGCAGCGGGCAACATCCCTTTGCAACTGGTCAAAGCCGATGCTGCCATGGGCGAGGGTGCGATGAAAGGCGTCAGCTACATCCAGCGATTGAAGACGCAAGGCGGCGTGGCGCCCACTGCCACCTGCGACGCGGCATCGGTCAGCAAACGCATGACGGTGCCTTACGAGGCCGACTACGTTTTTTACGGGATGTGAACAGACGCCGACGCGGGCTTCAAGCTGTGTTTGAAGCGCGACGCCAAGTCGTCAAACGATGTTTCTTGCGGTGCCCACCAAGCTGCGTCCACCGCGTCGGCGGCGGTCTCCATGTCCAGTGTGTGCACCAAGCCCAAACCCAGGTCGGTGGCCAAGAACAAGCGACCCGCTTCGTCAAGCCACGCCGACTGCATCTGCGCGGCCAAACCGGTGTGGCTGGTGACACTGGGTGCCCCGCCGTCTATCGGCTTCAAGCGCCAGACCCAGGGGGCCGCTTCCAGCTCCACATAGACGCGCTGCGGGCCATTTTGGAAAAACCACTGACCTTGCGCGTCGCAGAGGTAATTGCGTTCTATGAACTCGCGAAGCTTGTCATGTTCAATGCGGCTGCCTTTGATTTTGGGGAAGGCGCCTGCGGCTTGGATGCGGTCGTCGCGCATGTACCAATCGCCCCGCGCATCGAGTGCCAGCCAGCCGTAGCAGTCGGGCACGTTGGGCCATTTTTGCAGCGCGGCTTTGAC
>JANYJJ010000155.1 GCA_025358485.1 Burkholderiales bacterium
TTGGCGATGATCGCCGCGGCGGTTTTGCTGGGGCCGCAGTTCAAGCAGTGGGGCATTGAGCCGATGTACGCCCAAGCGGCAGGCGTGATGTTGGGCGGTGCGCTGCAACTCGGTATTCAAATTCCTGCACTCAAGAAAATCGGCGCGCTGCCGTCGATTTCGGTCTTGCCTGGCGCGATCAAAACCGCATGGTCTCACCCCGGCGTGGGCCGCGTGTTGCGCCAAATGGCACCGGCTTTGGTGGGCGTGTCTGTCGCGCAAATTTCGGTGCTTATCAATACGCAAATTGCCTCGCACCAAGGTGTGGGTGCGGTGTCGTGGTTGGACTGGGCCAGCCGCTTGATGGAGTTCCCCACCGGCTTGTTGGGTGTGGCTTTGGGGGTGGTGTTGATTCCCCAGCTGTCGGCGGCAAATGGTCGCAAAGATGCGGTGGCTTACTCGGGCTTGCTCGATTGGGGTTTGCGCTTGGTGTTGTTGTTGGCGCTGCCGTGCTGCGTGGCTTTGGTGGTGTTTCCTCAGGCTTTGGTGGCGGTGCTTTTTCAACGCGGCGCGTTCACGGCGGCCGATGTTGCGCAGACCTCTGCCGCACTCGTAGGCTACGGCATCGGCTTGATGGGCCTGATTGGTGTCAAGGTCTTGGCCCCCGGTTTTTATGCGCGCCAAGACACACGCACGCCGGTCAAGATCGCCGTGGCCGTGCTGGTGATGACGCAGCTGATGAACATGTTGTTTGTGCCTTACCTCGGCCACGTCGGTTTGGCGTTGTCCATCAGCGTGGGTGCGGTCATCAACGCGCTGTGGCTGTTCATTGGTTTGCGGCGCGCCGGGGCTTACCAACCCGAGCCTGGTTGGCTGATGTTTTTTGTGAAGGTGCTGGTCGCCACTGCGCTGCTCGGCGCACTGCTTTTCTGGGGCCAACGCCATGTCAATTGGGTGGGCTTGGTAGACCATCAAGCGCAGCGCATCGGCTGGCTCGCGCTGTACCTGGGCGGCGCTGCGCTGCTGTATTTCGGCACACTCACTTTGTTCGGCATACGGCTGCGCCAATTCATGCGTCGCAGCTAAACTGACTCGATGCGTGATCCGATAAATTTCGAAGCGCCCACGCCGCTGGCTTATTTCGCGGCTTTGGTGGCTGACGACGACAACTTGCTGTTGATCGAGGCCGCCGCGTCGATAGCCCAAGACGAATTTCCTGCGGTTGACACCCAAGGCGTGCTGGCTGAGATTGACCTGCTTGCCGATCGTTTGAAGCGCCGCATTCCGGCCGACGCGTCGCCGGTGCAGCGCCTGCGTTTGCTCGGCCACTATTTCTTTTCGGAGTTGGGTTTTGCTGGCAACGTCAACGACTACTACGACCCGCAAAACAGCTACTTGCACAACGTGCTGAAAACGCGGCGCGGCATTCCCATCACGCTGTCGCTCATCTACATCGAGCTTGCCAAACACATAGGCTTGGAGGCGCGCGGCGTGGCCTTCCCCGGCCACTTTCTGGTCAAACTCAAAATGCCTGCGGGTGACCGCCACGGCGAAGTCGTCATCAATCCCTTCACAGGTCAGTCACTGGGCCGTGAAGACTTGGAAGACATGCTGCAGCCTTTTCGCCGCCGCCCCGGAGCGCACCCAGATTTTGAAGCGCCGCTCGGCTTGTATTTGCAAACCGCGTTGCCGCGTGACGTGCTGGCGCGCTTGCTGCGCAACTTAAAAGAAATTTACCGCAGCGCGCAAGATTGGCCGCGCTTGCTGGCCGTCCAGCAACGCTTGGTAACTTTGCTGCCATCGACCTGGGAAGAGCGCCGTGACCGCGGTTTGGCTTACGCCGAGTTGTCACTGTTCCCCGAGGCGCTGGCCGACTTGGAGGCTTATTTAGAGCACGGTTCGGCACTGGTTGATCGTGCCGCCGTGCAGCGTCGCGCGGGTGAGTTGTGGCAGGCCAGTCGACCCCGTTTGCATTGATTCGGCCAGCGCAGCTTGCGCTTGGGTTTCGCTGGATTGCGCGCCGCTGGCACACTCGGGAGCGTTGCCCAGCCGTCCTCTTTATGAACCGCACATGACTCTTTCTTCCACCCAACGCCGCACTTTGACTTGGTTGCTCATAGCGCTGGCCGCTTCGGCTTTTTTGTGGCTGCTGGCGCCGGTGCTGACGCCATTTTTGGTGGGCGCGGTTCTGGCCTACGCATTGCAGCCGGCAGTCGAGCGGCTCGCCGCACGCCGCGTACCGCGTTTGTTGGCGGTGGTCTGTGTTGAAGTGTTGTTCATCGTCACGCTGTTGGCTTTGCTGCTGCTGATCGTGCCCATCCTGTCGAAGGAGCTGCCGCTGCTGCGCGAGCAAATTCCGTTGCTGGCGGAGAAGCTCAACACCCACGTGGCCCCGTGGCTGTCGCAGTTTGGCATTCATGTGGCGTTGGACACCGCCAGCATCAAGGCCTTTGTGCTCAAGCACCTCAACGCCAACTTGGAAGACTTGTTGGCCAACGCGCTGAGCTCGGCACGCATGGGCGGCAGCATTTTGCTCACCTTGGTGGGCAACTTGGTGTTGGTGCCGGTGGTGCTTTTCTATTTGCTAATCGACTGGCCGACGCTGGTGTCGCGCGTCAAC